>CAZCJS010000215.1:0-7092 GCA_964498775.1 uncultured Armatimonadia bacterium | reverse complement strand
CCCTGACGGGATGGCACCCATGTCGCCGCCCAGCTTAAGGGCAGTACGGACACTGCTCAACAGCACATTCCACCGACTTGCCATCAACAAAGTGTATCGCGTGTTCCTGGGGTATTCTGTCCGGCCCCCAGACATTGTTATAGACACGGGTGTTGCCGGTTGAGCGCACTGAGTCTTCGGCGGGACGTGCGAACCAATTATTGTGGATTTCGGCCCCATCGGAGGGCGTGCCGCGAATGCCGACGTGCGTCAGCGGACTCAAGAAGGTGTTGTGGTGGATGTGCATCCAATCGCCGGCAATGTCGGTACCGTCACCGCGGTCGCGCCCTCCGTGCATGTCGCAGTGTGTGCCGTTGGCATGCTCCATGATCAGGTTCCACGCCCCCTCGTAGCCGGATCCGGGAACGCCACTGGACTTGAGGTGATGGCGGCAGTAGTCGAACTTGTTCGCGATGATACGAACGTCGCTGCCACCATCGGCGGCCACCCCGTAACCCCCACCGGTCAGCTGGCAGTGGTGGATATAATTGTGGTGCACATGAGTATTGAGCGCTCCAGTGCCCACGCCGATGGCAATTGAGTTGAAATTGTATATCTCGCAGTTGTCCACTGTGTTGTTGCAGTGGTTGATGCTCAAAAAGCGCGCCAGTCCGGCGATACGTTCGGCGCCGGCATACGGCCCTTCGAAACGCAGGCCTGTAAAGCGGGTATCATCGCCGCCGACCGCAAACATGCCAGGGAAGGTGGTTGTGAAGATGCGAGCTCCTGGTGAGCCATCCTTGCCACGGGTACCGGCCAGCGTCACTCCAGCCGGCAGCACCAGCGTAGGCCGGCCGCTCAAGTCAATCTCGATCCCATGAGGCACGAAAATTACCTGGCCTGGGCGAGCCTCCTGCAGAGCCGCAAGCAGTTCCGTCAAATTGCCGACAATAAAATCGCCGGTGTCGTAGATATCGTCATAACCCTCGCCGCCGCCGATGGGATTGCCGGTCGGGTTCGCTTCGCAGCCGATACTCTCGTGGTCGCCAAAAGCGTCTGCGAAGGCAGCCTGTGCCATGCCGATTACTGCCAGTATCACAATGACGCTTAGCCCAAGCAACTGTACACTTCGCATTCTGTCATCTCTCCCTCGATTGAGGCCGGGGTTGGCGCGGCGTTATTGCACGCCGCCATGCGCGCGGAGTAGTTCGGCGGTCTGCGTGTAACCCATTGTTTCTGCCATGTGCAGCGGGGTGTGGCCCCAACGGTTTCTGACATTCACTTCCGCGGTCCGCTCCAGGAGCAGCGCCACGGTCTGTGTGTGTCCGTGACGAGCGGCCCAGTGCAGCGGCACCTCGCCACGGATGTCCTTGATGTCAGGAATTGCGCCACGTCGCAGCAGCAGTGCCACGATGTCAGTGTGCCCATAGAGCGCGGCCCAGTGCAGCGGCGTCGAGCCATAATTGGTGGGGGCATTGACATCCGCCCGGTATGTGAGCAGTTGCGCGATGCGGAACCGGCCCCAACGGGCAGCTTCGTGCAGCGGCGTTACCCCGTAGTTATCCCGGGCGTTGGGATTGGCGCCATGTTGGAGCAGGAAGCGAGCCATGTCCGCCTCGCCGCTGAGAGCTATCTTGTGGAGGAGGTCGGCCCCGTATTGGTCACGGGCTGCGATATCGGCTCCCCGCTCCAGCAGCAGGTTGAAAAGCTCACCATGCCCTTGGCGTGCCGCGTGCTGCAGTGGCGTCCCACCAGAGTGGTTCTGGACGTTAACGTCAGCCCCGTAATCGAGCAATACGACGACAGTCTCGATATGTCCATAATAGGCGGCCTTGTGGAGGGGTCTTTCGCCGTCCCCGGCTGCTATGTTGGGATCTCTGCCCTGTGCCAGCAGCCGTTTGACTGCATTGACATCGCCCTGCCGGGCTACATCAAACAGCGGATCCTCCTGGACCGCGGCCGGTACTTGTGCGGACGCAAGCGTCCCAGGAGCGGCCTGGGGCAGGAGCTTCGTGGCGCCGATCCCGTCCTGAGCGGGGCAAACAATGGGCATCAGGAGGATGATGCCTGCAATAATTACCACTAATATACGTGAATGCAACGATACCACCTGTTTGCGGTTCAGCACCAGTTGTCCGTGTCGTGAATCGGGGGGCGCGATTGCCGGCCATCTCGTTGTGGCGCAAGTAGACGTCATGCGGCTCGACGAACCACGCGGTCTGCGGCCTGTCCCTGAGCATCTGGAGCGCCTAATAGCGCTCAAGGCTGGGGCATCACTTTGACGTCCTCCAGTAGTATGGGTCGGTGACGACTTCTTTACCGACCGCCTTGGCATGGCCGTCAACAAAGCCGACATTCGCCCTGCCATTGTGTCGGAGGTACACCACGTGCCGGCGGTTGCCGAGCAGCATATAGTCTACATCACCGTATGTGATGCAGTACTGCGTGGCGCTCCACCACGTCAGGGCTGAACCCAGGCTGGGGCCGCTGTCACCAATCATGACAGTCTCGGCCGGTTTTTCGACGTCTGCGAGATTTGGTCCGCCACTACTGGTGTTCTGGCTGGTCCCAAGAGGCAAGGTGAGATACTGGTAGGAATAGCCGTAAGAGAGAGCGTTGGCCGCCCAAGTAGTAGGCCACATTTCCGGAAGGAACGTCGGCTTGTAGGGGCCCGGGTAGCTGGGACAAGTCCAGATGCCGCCTTTGGCAGTGGCATTAGTGACTGTTCCCGTCTTGATGTATGGGTCAATGTTTGTGTGCCAGTAGTATATGGTCCCCGGCGCACCAATGTAGACGCCCGGCAGCTTCTCGTCATAGTCCTGCGTGTACATCAGGATTCCCAGACTGATCTGCTTGACGTTGCTCAAGCAACTCGCTTGCCGCGCCTTCTCCCGCGCTCGTGCGAAGACCGGGAAAAGTATGGCCGCTAGGATCGCAATTATTGCGATCACTACCAACAGCTCAATCAACGTGAATCCCTTTCTCATTGCAATTTCCCCCTATAAAATGTTATCAACCGATTGATAGTATATACTATCCTACATTGCCCTCACACTGTCAAGCGTGGTACATACTACCCATCCAGTTCATAATTGACCACACTGCCGAGGTGGAATGTGTTGGGGCCGGAGATGGTCTTGTGTGGGAAATAGATGAATTCAGTCTCTCCATCAGGATTCAGCCTGAAGCCCGGATCATCGGTCAAGTAGAGCAGATGTTTTTCGCCTCGCTGCTCGGTCCCCGCGATTTCATAGCCATGGCCGGTGCCGTTGCCGTGAGTGACCATCACAAAGTGCCCGGTCACGGTTTGGGAAGGCGGGAGCTGCCGATCCACGATAAAGGCATACCGGCCCGCTGCTTCGTCAGCCTCCATGCCCACGATAGTGCCGGCGATGGCGGGGTATGGCACGGCGACTGAGAAGCCGTTATACGTGAGCATCGTGCCGTCCACCACGCTAGCCGCAGTCACCCGGCCTTCGTGGAGCCGCAGGAATCCGACCGTGCCGTCGCATCTCAGAGTACCGCCAGGCAGTTGTAGCTCGAAGGGCAGCTCAGTCCCCAACGGGGCGGAGAGTATGTAGTCGGTGCCATCGGCATGTGCCACTTCGAGAGCCACCGGGCTTGCCGAATCATCGGCGTTGAGTGGCAGCAGGGAGCGTATCGAGGTAACGAAACGTTGTCCGGACCAGGGCTCATGCACAGCCACAAAGGTGGAGGCGAGGTCAGCATCAGCGCTCCTGCGTACCAACACCCCGGGCATGGAGTAGTTGGGGAGCTCGGCATCGCTCTCATTGGCCCTGCGAATCGAGGGGGAGCTAATCTGATATACGGTGGTTTTGGGCTGGCCCAGCAGGGTAGTGCGCAAGTGGATGTCGGGATCGTCGGTGAAGTCGAAGGTGACCGACCAGTCGTCATCAGTCGCGGCTTTGCCGACGCGCTTGATGAAGGCGTAGCCGACACCTCGCAGGCGGTACCAGCGTTTGGCCCCCTTGGGGTAGCTGTCAATGCCAGGACCGGAAAAATCCCCGGTATCGCTTTCGGTGAGAGGTAGGCGGAACTGTGCGTCGGGCCCCAGCATGGTTCCACTCAGCGGCTCAAACGGGAGGCTCAGTGTCGCCGTCTGGTCGTGATTGGCACTACCATGGAGTATCCAGTCATGCTGCCGGCCGCCTTCGACGCGGAAGATATCCACGACGTAGGCATCAGCTTCGGAGGTGCCCACCAGCAGTAGGCGGCGGCGGTAGTCGGACACGATGTCGGAGTATGCCGCCTGGGCCTCGGCCTCGACCACCTGGAGGTTCTCCGATAGCGGAGCATAGAGCGTCAGGCTTCCGCCGGGGTGTGGAAGCTGATCCCAGCCGTCCACCTGCACAGTGTTGTGCGAGGCGGTGCGGATGGTCCACAAGCGCCAAGCGCTGTGGGTATAGCCGATGTCGGGCAACAACTCACGGCCCTTGGCCCACAGTATCAGGCTGAGGTTGTCATAGTTGGTGTGCCCGAAGCTGTCGCCGAAGGTGAAGTGGGCCTGCATGGCATTGTCATAATCCCCGCGCGCCAGACGGACGTGTCCCATGGCAGGGAGCAGCACCGGTTCGTTGCGTTCGGGAGGAGTGAGCTCGCTTCGTGCCCAGGCATCGTTGACCGGCACGATCCGCCCGTTGGGGAAAACTAGTGCGCCAACTACGTTGACGGCCTTGTTAAAGAACGGGATGTCGCGCAAGGCATCGAAGTCGTCAAGGCGTTTGCCGTCTTCAGGATGCAGATAGCCCGGCGGATCTGAATATCCTTGTGCAAGGGCGAAAACCGCCTCTATGACCTTAGTAGTCATCTGGTGATACGATACGGTGGTCTCCTTCCACATGCCGTCAAACAGGTAATTGGTCCGCAGCAGGCCGATGGCGCGGTTGATGCCATCGTGAACGTAATCCGGCTCATTGAGAACGCGTCCGTAGAGTACCAGGCCGCGGTAGAGTATCGGCGAGGCGTTGCTCCACGTCTCCTCGAAGCTGCGGCAGAACTCGACGGAAGGGTAAAGTATGTCCTGCTCGATCGCCTGCTTGACATCCACGCCCTTGCGCTCACTCAGACGCTCCAGCGCACCGCTCTCATAGAGTCGGTCGTAGGCATAGGCCACGCTCGGCTCCATGTCGCGGTAGTGCCAGTGATGCCAGATGCTCCCATACGATGCCGTGGCCTCAGGGTGAGGGGCGTCTCTGCTGACTACTATCCATCCGGCGTAGCACTGGGATATGTGATACAGAAACTCGGCAGTGACATCGGCGTATTTATCATCACCGGTGACGGCATAGAGGTCGGCGAGCTTCTGCAGCAGTCCGGCAACATACCACTTTCGCCAGTAGCGGGCTCGAGCCGAGAAGAAGTAACGCTTGCCGTCGGCTGATTCATAGTAGCGCCACTGCTCCTCTTCCCCACGCCGGTTCTTGAAGCTGAGGACCTTGTCCATCGGATAGTCATCAGAAGGGTAGCGGTGATTACAGAAACGGCAATGAGCACCGTCCGGATCGCCAATGCCGTTCCAGACAATCTGTGTGTCGTGCGAGCCCTGATTGCAGTTGGGGCAACCACAGGCGGCGATGCCATTCTGCTTGGGTACTAAATCCAGTATATAGTCCACCCCTCGCGCGATGCGTGGGTCAACCTCGGCCTTGAGCGCGGCCAGTGACTCGTCGTCCATGGTTGGGATCGGCATCACCGGATGCGCCACCTGGGCCGATTTCAGTTCGGCGAAGGCTGCGGCGCTGCAGATGATTGTCAGGATGCCGACGTAGTTAAGTACTGATATGCGCCTCACTATGCAGTCATTCCCTTCGGTGGCATTCACGCTATCGCGGGTAGCAGCCGGTCAGTACTTGGGTGCACCACCGGGACTCCAGCAGACATCCTGGGGTGTGAAGGTGTAGGGTATCGGGCCCACATACGGGCTGTCAGGGTCCAAGGCGATGGGGTGCCACTTGGCGTGACCGTCCTCGAATGCTATGTTGGCACCGCCGTTGTGACGAGCCGGGATGAAGTAGCTGGGGTGGCGCCCGGCGTCAATACGCCAGCAGTTGTTGCCATTGTAGTCGTCCTTGCTGCGGGTCCAGTCGGAGTCGGCCAGCATGACGGTCTCCGCCGGGTATTTGATCTCGGTCATCTTGTACCAAACCGCGGTGGAAGATGTCTGGCGACGATGGATGGTCTGATTGATCCCGTAGTCGCCACGCTGGATGTAGGTCTGTCCTTCATGTGAAAATGACTTGCTACATGCCGGGCCATCGGCGCTGGGGCAGCGAAATACCTGTACGTTCTTGATATAGGGAAGCAACAAGCCGTATTCCCCAAACCAGCGTTGCGCGCCCGGAATCTGTATTTCACCGGGCACCAGCATTTCGTCGTAGTCCTGGGCATACATCAATCCCGCCAGGCCCAATTGCTTGACATTGTTCAGGCAGCTGGCCTGCCGCGCCTTCTCTCGGGCCCTGGCGAATACCGGAAAGAGAATCGCCGCCAAAATCGCAATAATCGCGATCACCACCAATAGCTCAATCAAGGTGAAGCCTGCTCTCTTCAACATCTACTTTCCCTCCTCCTTCTTACTTGCAGCGATTTTATTGAGACTGTTGCGGAGCGGTAATTGCCATTCGTATTGGCCTCCAATCCGCCACCGCGCAAGCCCGTGGCCGCGTGTCTGTGAAGCCGGCAACGCATATCTGCTAGACACTCGTGCTGGAAACATGTCGCAACCTATCCACCTCCATCATTAATTTCGAGACGCTTGCCAAACCTACCTTCTTTCCCCCCCCCCCGAGATGCGCTCCGGGACGAGTTAGACGGCGGAAAGATCTGATACACTGATAGAGAGATGCAGGTTCCTGCAGATACTTGGACGAAGGAATAGTACACGTTACGGAGGTCGCGACGCAGAATATAGTGTACCTTCTTGGCGCTGCAAGGGAGACCTGCAATGAATGGAAGAGCGCTCAGCGTCATACTCGTTATGTCTATCTTCACACTGACATTCCAACACAGCCTTGCCCAGGGACGGGAAGCGGACGGGGGCACGGAGGCCGCTATGACCAATGCAGATTTCGCGCCGCTGATGGGCGGGTGCGG
>CAZCJS010000214.1:0-7127 GCA_964498775.1 uncultured Armatimonadia bacterium | reverse complement strand
GCCAAAGTGGTCAAGGACGTAGCTGCCGGCGCGGTTCTTATCGCTTCAGCTTATGCGCTGACTGTCGCCGTACTGGTCTTCAGCACCACTCCGCGTGTAATTGCAGTGTTCGCCAATCTGCCTGAGCTTCCTCCGCCTCCGCAAATCAGTGTGCTCCAGGCGGTCCTCACCGGCGCCATCCTGCTTGGTATCTTCATCACCTGGCTCAAGCGCACTACGGCACGCGGCTCGTTCTGGCGGGGTGGCGTCATCTCCGGCCACTCTGCGCTGGGTTTTCTATGTGCCGTTGCCATCATGCTCGTCACTCATGATTTAGCTATTATGCTGCTTGCTCTCGCTCTCGCCACCCTGTTGGCTCAGAGTCGCATCCAGGCCCGGATACACACCGTAGCCGAAGCTCTGCTTGGTTCACTCGCCGGAGCTCTAGTCGCGCTTCTGCTCTTCATCTGGCAATTCAATTAACGCTCCCCATTCGCGCTCACCCGATTCACGGAGGCACACATACCATGCATCGGCTCACCGTCAGACGAAGGTTCTCCGCCGCTCACAACCTCCGCGGACACCCGGGTAAGTGCGCCCAACTGCACGGCCACAACTACAACGTCGAGATCACAGTCCAGGGTGATGAGCTTGACCAGGCCGGCATGGTCATGGACTTCTCAGAGCTCAAGGCGATCTGCGATGATGTGCTCGATAAGTTTGACCATGCCTACCTCAATGAACTCCCCGAGTTCGCCCAGGTCAATGTCACTGCCGAGAATATCGCTGTGCTTATATTCCAGACAGTCAAGGACGCACTCTCAGATCCAGCCGTGTCCGTCTTTGAGGTCAAGCTCTACGAGACCGAAGACTCGGCGGTAATTTACAGGGAAGAGTGAAGTGGCAACCGGGCTGCGCTCCGCGCCACAGGCTGTAGTACTCCTTTCCGGCGGCCTTGACTCACTCGTCGCCGCGTGTTTGGCTGCCGACAGCGCTGATCTCCGCCTTGCCATCACCTGCGATTACGGGCAGCGCGCCGCATATCCCGAAATTTGCGCGGCAGCCGTGCAAGCAGGGCGCCTCGGCATCCCTCATTACGTCGTCAACCTCCCCTGGTTGGGCCGCATTTCTCCCACTCCCATCACACACGACGGCGGCAGGCTCCCTCATCCCGACATCGCCGACCTCGACCGGCCCACAGCAGCTGCAGAGACTGCATCCCAAGTCTGGGTACCCAACCGCAACGCAGTGCTGCTCATGGTCGCCGCCGCTCATGCCGAAGCTCTCGATTGCCAGGTCATCGTTGCCGGCTTCAACGCGGAAGAGGCTGCGACCTTTCCTGACAACAGCGCGGCATTCGTCGCGGCCGCCAATGCTCTGCTAGCACACTCGACCGCAAATCACCCAACCATTTTCAGCCCCACTATCGCTATGACTAAGACCGAGATCGTCGAGGCTGCCGCCGCGCGCAGCATCCGTCTCGACACCATCTACAGTTGCTACGAAGCGGGTCCCCGACACTGCCTCCAGTGCGAGAGCTGCCTGCGCCTGCAGAGAGCGCTCCGCGAGGCCGGCATTTGGGAAGACATCGCGCCATTTTTGTAGTTCATAAAGAGGGAATTGCTCATCAAAGCGGGAATGGCACCGTGCAACCGTCACGTGTCTCCTCTGCTTCAGTTGTCCAAGAGCATTAATAAACTAAAGTGAGGTCTGATTTACAATGTCAGCCATACCGTTTCTAGACTGCAACTGCATGATCGGAATCCGCGCCAACCGCCACCGCAGCACCATCTACAAGCTCGAAGATCACCGCCGTGACTTTGACTACTATGACATCATGGGCGCCGTCGTTCATCATGCCGTAGCTAGCGAGTACTCAGCCGACTACGGCAACCGTCGGCTCATGCGCGAGATCGGTGATGATCTGCGCTTCATTCCACAATGGGTGCTGCTTCCGGATAACTGTGACGAAATGGCACCCGCTCACGAGATCGTCGCGGAGATGCTCTCCCTTGGTGTCCGCTCCGCACGCATCTTCCCAAAGACACACAGCTTCGGCACCAGCGAGTACATCATCGGATCGCTTCTGTCGGAGCTCGAGCAGCATCGCATCCCGCTGTTCGTAGGCCGCGCTGAAATTGACAATGAGCGACTCCTCGGTATATCCCGCGCCCATCCCCGCCTGCCAATTGTCCTGACTGGCACGGGCTGGGGCAGTGGTCGCACGCTCTACCCACTCCTCTTCCAGGCACCGAATATTCACATCGAGACCGCCGCCTACCAGGAGCACCGCGCTTACGAGGAGTTCATTCGCCGCTACGGCTCCGACCGTCTTCTCTTTGGCACGGATTTGCCGCATCGTAGTCCCGGCGCTGCGCGCATGATGACGATGTTCGAGGACATTCCTGAAGAGGCCCGGCCCAAGATCGCGGGGGGTAATATGCTCCGCCTGTTGCAGAACGTTGAGGGCGCATCCGGACGGCCGCTACCGGAACTCACCACTCCGCCCGAGCATCCCGACGATGATCCCATCGTCGCGAGTCTCCGCGCCGGCAAGCCGCTCGATGACCACTTCATACTCGATGCTCACGGCCATATCGCTCACCCCGGGTGTATGGGCGTGCGCGTTCCGCTCGCCTATAACGACGGGGATAATCTTGTTAAGACTATGGATCGCGTCGGCATAGATATCTGCGTATTCAGTTCCTGGTCCGGCATCACCGAAGGGGATCCCGAGTCAAATGACATCTCGCTCGACGCCGTAGCAGCTCATCCGGGGCGGCTGCTCGCCTACGGCTGCAACAACCCCCACTACCCCGAACAATTGCAGGCCGAACTGGAACGCATCTTCTTCACCGACAAGGTCGTCGGCTTCAAGCCCTATCCACCTCAGCAGGGCGTGCCCTTCAATGATCCCAAGTGGGCACCGGCAATGGAGTGGGCCAACGAAAATGAGAAGCCTGTGCTCTGCCACGCGATGAAAAGCGATGTCGCCATCGAGCTGGGCAACAAGTACCCGCGCGCGAAATTCCTCATTGCCCATTCCGGCTCCAGTTGGGACATGGCCGAGGATGTCGTCAAATCCACCACAGCGTGCCGCAACGTCTATGCCGAGATCACCTATACATCTATCCTTTACCCCTTTATTGAGTTCTTCTGCGAGGAAGTCTCCGCCGACCAACTCCTCTTCGGCACCGACTGCGTTATGCGTGACGTCGCTCCGCAGCTCGGCTGGGTCGCATGGGCACGCATCCCCTATGAGGATAAACTCAAAGTCCTGGGCCTGAATATGGCTGATATACTCAATATGCCCGCCGACCAACGCGTTTCCCGCACCGGACAATAACCACCATCGCTCACCGGCACCGGAAGGGACGGAAACAAATGCCGAACCTGTCATTTTTCGACGCCAACTGCATGATCGGCATACGCGCTCAACGAAGTCCGCGCAGCATCTACAAGCTCGCAGACTACCTCCGCGACTTCGAGTACTACGACATCGCCGGCGCAGTCGTCTATCATGCCGTCGCCAATGAATATTCCGCCGACTATGGCAATCGTCGTCTGCTGCGGGAGATCGGGGACGATCCTCAACTCGCACCCCAGTGGATTCTTCTGCCGCACCATTGCGAGGAGATGGCGCCGCCGCCCGAGATCGTCGCAGAGATGCTGTCACTTGGCGTCCGCACTGCGCGTATGTACCCATCGGCCCGCCGTTTCGGCACGGACGAATACGTCATCGGGCCGCTCCTCTCCGAGCTCGAACGCCACCGCATTCCGCTCTTCATAGACCTCTCCGAGATTTCATTCGCAGCGCTAATCCGTCTGTGCCAGAATCACCCGTTATTGCCCATGGTGCTATGTGGTACCGGTTACAGTAGCGACCATGACCTTTTCCCCGCTCTCGAGCAGTGTCCCAACCTCCACGTAGATGCCGCTCTGCAGCAGGGGCATAATGCACTGAAACGCTTTGTCGCCCGCTTCGGGGCCGAGCGCATGCTCTTCTCCACCCAACTCCCCTTCCGCAGCCCCGGTGCTGCGCGCATGATGACCTGCTACGAGGATATCCCTGCAGATGCCCGCGAGATGATCGCCGGCGGCAACATGATCCGCCTGCTCAAGGACGTTATCGGTGCCTCCGGCCGTCCTTTGCCACAGCTCACGGAACCGCCCGACCATCCTGATGACGACCCCATCGTCGCTGCGGTCCGCGCCGGCGAACCACTTTCCAATGAGTTTGTCATAGATGCGCATGGACACTTCGCTCATCCCGGGGCGATGGGCGCGATCGGCCTCGCTATGCCCGCCCAAGACGCCGACAACGCCATCATCACCATGAATCGCCTGGGGATAGACATGCTTGCCTTCAGCACGTGGAGTGGCCTTACCGAGGGTGACGCCCAGGGCAATGATGTCGCCCTCGACGCCGTCGCGAAATATCCTGATCGCCTCATGGCCTATGGCTGCTACAACAATAATTATCCCGAAATCTACGAAGCCGAACTACAGCGCGTCTTCTACACCAACAAGGTCATCGGCATCAAGCCCTACGGCCAGTACAACCGTGCTCGCATTGATGACCCTCGCCGCGACGCTTCCTATCAGTGGGCTAGCGACAACGAAAAGATCATCCTTGGCTGCGGCAGCCCCTCTAACGAAGCCCAGCAACTGACGCCGCCAATGGCCATGAAGTTGGCCGAGAAGTACCCCGGTGCAAAGTGGATCATCTCCCACGCCACCAGCAGCTTTGAGATGGCGCAAGCGGTCATTGATGCCTGCAACGCCTTCTCCAACATCTTCGCCGAAGTCTGCTATTCGTCGATCACCTACGGCATCTGCGAGATGCTCTATGAGAACATCCCCTTGGCACAAATTCTCTACGGGTCCGATGCACTGATGCGCGACCCCGCGCCGCAGCTTGGGTGGGTCGCCTGGGCGCGCATCCCCTACGAGGCCAAGCAGCGGATTCTGGCGCACAACTTCGCCGACCTGCTCAAGCTCCCCCTGGAGGCCCGCACCCCTCGCGCCTAGCAGGCATTGCCACACACACGCAACAAGCCGACCCATCGAGGGCCGGCTTGTTACTAGCTGCTACTGCTCAGTTGTTGTATGCAGCGCTATGGCGCTGGGTTGAAGTCTATCACCACTCGCTCCAGCTTGTCCCACTTGGCATGGCCATCGAGGAAGCCATAGTTGGCGCCCTCGTTATGCCGTCCGGCCTCAGACACTACTCCGCCGGTCAAGTCAAGCGCCCCAACGGCATCAGCCCAGATTGCCTTCTCAGCCGGGGTGTGGAACTGCGCCAGCGCCGTCGAGTACATCGTCATCCCCGCCGTGGCCGAGACGATGCCGTGTGTCATCGTCGTCAGGCTTGTCACGCTCAGGTCCGGGCAGTAGCTGTACCGCGTGGTGATACCCAGACCGCTCAGGTCCACGTCCCCAGTACTGTCGCTGGCGCATCGCAGGATCTGTTCGTTCTTCAAGTACGGCTCAAGAAGATTGAAAAGCGTGTAGATCGCTGTGCCCTCATTCAACGCCAGGGGCAGTACCTCATCGTAGTCCTGGATGTACATCAATTCACCCAGCACTATCTGCTTCACATTGTTCAGACATGACGTCTGTCGTGCTTTCTCCCTCGCCCGCGCGAACACCGGGAAAAGGATAGCGGCCAGTATCGCTATGATAGCGATGACCACTAACAACTCAATTAACGTAAAGCCACGTCTGTGCATCCCCACTCCTCCTCATGATACTTATCCACTATACTGCCGAAATTGCATTATACCATACTTATACGGCCAGTAGAAGAGCCATTATTGAAATATTGATTATCCCACAAAGCCGCCTATTTCTGCTCGGCTAAAGGAAAACGCTGGCTTTCTGGGGAACAGTGTCTTGCACAGGCTGTGCAGACCGCTAATGTCTTCACAACTCAGCCACACGAGGAGAGATAGCATTGAAAATCGGTATCAGGAATGGATCACTGGCAATGACAGCACTGCCTGCCATCGAGGCAGCCGCAAAGCTCGGATTCGCGACCGTCGAACTCGACATCCCTGCCGACTACACGGAGACGCTCATCTGGCAGGCTGATGGGCGCAGGCAATTGACCGAGGCCGCCGCGGCCGCCGGCTGCGAGATTGCCTCCCTGTGTGTCGGCGCGCTCTGGCAGATTAGTCCGGCCAGTGCGGATGCCGATATCCGCGCCGAAGCCGCCGAGCTTATCTCGGCCGCCGCCGCCATTGCCGCCGAACTCGGCTCGCAGTGGATATTGCTCCCCGTCACACCGGGCAGTGAAGATCAGGACCATGAGGAGGGCGTCGCTCGCTGGATCGAAGAGATCGCCAATGTCGCGCCGGTTGCCGGGGACCTCGGAGTTCGCTACTGCCTCGAGAACGTCGGCCGCGGTTGTGGCAAATCAGCTTACGACCTGCTGCGATTAATTAAGGGAATAAACTCCCCTGCCGTGGGCGTCTATTATGACATCGGCAATGCGCTGGCGTTCGGTAACGATGCAGTCACAGAAATCAACGAGTTGGCCGGCGTCCTTGACATCGTTCACGTCAAGGAACGGGAGGGGGATCTACTCGGCCAGGGGATAGTGCCGATAGCGGACGACATCAAGGCACTCCTCGAGATCGGCTATGACGGGTATCTCATTCTGGAAACCGGACCCACTGATGACCCCATGATCGCCGGCGCATATAACCTCGGCTATCTCCAGAGTGTTCTGGACCATACCGAGCAGGAGGAATGACCATGAAAACAGGCATTTGGCGGTACAGCGTCATGCTGTTGGCAGTTGTGCTGGCAGCAGCAATCTGCGTCACTGCACTGGCTCAGCAGGACGATGGCGACGACAACAGACAAAGGCAGATGATGCGACCCCGGGGCGAGGGTGAGCGTCAGGGCGATCGTGCGGGGGGACAACAGGCCATGATGCTCATGATGCAGCCGGCCCCCCGGGACCTGATTGTCTAGAAGCCCCGCCGCTCTACCGTCCGCTGCAGCGCTACCCTGCATGGCACCGAGCATATGAGAAAACGCGCGGCAGGCGGCCGCTGCACGTCCTGCCGACCTTCAACACTGGTTCCGGCGAAGCGCTCGAGCCATTTGCCCGGCTTCTTCGTGTGCGGATGGATCGACGG
>CAZCJS010000213.1:0-7223 GCA_964498775.1 uncultured Armatimonadia bacterium | reverse complement strand
TGCCTGGGGACAAAGCTGCCGGGCTTGCCACATCGGCATCGCCGAATGGATGCCGAATTCGCGGGCTTCATACGAGGCGGCGGAGACGACACCTCTGCCTGTCAGGCCGCCGACGATGACCGGCAGATTGCGGTACTGCGGGTTCTGTGCCTGTTCAACCGACGCGAAAAAGGCGTCCATATCGGCATGTAAAATGATGCGCCTGGAGATGTGTGTGGGCATATTCGCACCGGCCTTTGGCAAACATTTGTTCGATTAGGATATCACACCGTGACCCCAATGTCCAGGGGCGCGGATTGCAGATGTTTTGTCGCCGGGTGCGCAGGTGCGTGATTACCTTTGATGGTGACGTCGCGGCTGGGGCGACTTTTATCCAGTCAGACGTCGTGCTCATAGGGCAGGCACGGTAATG
Organism: uncultured Armatimonadia bacterium; assembly: GCA_964498775.1. GTDB lineage: Bacteria > Armatimonadota > Zipacnadia > Zipacnadales > UBA11051 > UBA11051. Next base: position 6,811 of record CAZCJS010000213.1, on the reverse strand, counting down.
TCCATATCTCATGCCGCCAGAAACGGACCCGAGCATTAGGTGTGGCGAAATCGGTATCGGTCACGACTAAGCTGCAGAATAAAAAAGGGGCCGCAGCCAACTGAGACCGCGGCCCCGATACTTGTTGCTACGGCGAGCTCAGCGCATCATCTGAACCGTGCTGAGTGCCTCGCTCTGGCCGCCGGCCTCGTCCTGCACTCTGAGCCGGATCAGGTAGATCCCGGAGGGGACGTTGAGGCCGCGTCCGCTCTTACCATCCCAGAGCAGTGTCGCGGTGCCGGCGGTCATCGGCTTATCACTGACCACCATCCGGATCGGTCGCCCGGCGATGTTCATCACGTCAGCCGTCACTGCAGCGTCGGCTGAGAGAGCGAAGGTAATCTGGGCGCCACCCGCCCGCGTCGGCAGACATGCCAGTGCGGTGACAAAGGCGTTTGCATTGATGTCCAGCACCGCCTCAGTGTCGCCCGAGACCTCGCCAGAACCGACGAAGTCCACGTTCTCGGCATTGCCGACCCACGAATCCACGGTCACATTCCGCTGCACCGGGTCGAACACGTAGGCGGTCATCATCGGCGTGACAATATAGTCGCCGCCTGGCAGGCCGGTGATGCAGTAGTGCCCGTTCTGGTCCGTAGTCGCTGTCGGTAGCACAGCGACGGCCGGCGCGGCCAGCAGGGCAAGCTCCCCCTGAGTGGCAACGACCTGGACGCCCTCTATGGGGGTGGCGCCCTCGTCATCCTGCACCACGGTGCCACAGATCGAGAAGCTTTCCTGGATGCCAGTGAAGTCCACATCGGTGGCGTTGCCGCCCACATCCGGTCCAACGGTCACTTCTCGCTGCTCCGGCTCGAAGCGCCAGCCGATGGCCTGTGGTATCACGATGTAATCAGCGGCGGGCAGGCCGGTGATCGCATATGTCCCGTCCTCCGCGGTAACTGCCGTACGGTCTTCACCGGCTTGGGCAATGTTAGACTCCGCTTCGACCAGCGGCGTGGCTGTGAGGGTGACGCCTCCGATGCCGGCCGACTGCTCGTCCCAGACGATGCCCGAGATGGAGTAGGTTTGGGTGGGCGGCGTGCCGAGGAAGTCCACGTTCTCGGCATTGCCTTCAGTCACGTTGACAGTTACATCGCGCGTCTCAGGTTCAAACGCCCACTCCTCCATGTATGGTGTCACTTTGTAGGAATCCGGCGGAAGGCCGTCTATGGTGTATGCCCCGTCCGCTGCAGTATGGGCTGAGTACGGAGCGGCCACGGCAGGCACAACCGCGCTTGCTGCGGTGGCCTCGACCGGCTCGGCGATGACAAGCACGCCTTGAATGCCCTCGGCACTCTCCAACGTTATTCGCCCAGATATCAAGTAGGTATTGGGTGTACCGATGAAGTTGACGTCTGTCGCAGAGCCGTTGGTCGGATCCAGGTTGACATCCCGCCTCGGCGGGGCGAAAGTCCACTCGACTTTGGTGGGCTCAACGGTGTAGGTGCCTGCTCCGAGCCCGGTGAATTCGTACTGGCCCTCGTCGCCGGTGTGAACCACTGGCCGCTGCGTCGTCCGTACGGCCTCACCAGTGACCTGGAGTACCGCACTGACAGGCACCCCCTCTAGACCGTTCTCTTGGTCGTCCGTAACGCGCCCGGAAATCGAGTACGTATCCGGACACGCGCAGAAGTCCACGTTCGTGGCATCGCCATCGTATCGGTTAACAGTCTCCTCGCGCTGCTCGGGATCAAACGTCCAGCCCGCCAGCGCTAACGGCCTGACAATGTAGGTGCCAGACACGAGACCGGTGATGATGTAGGCGCCTTCAGCGTTGGTGATTGCGTGCGGCGGCAGATACTCATCCGCGGAGACGGCGTCACTCTCGCCCTGGAGTTGGGCGACTATCGTAACACCCTCGAGGCCCGGCCCCTCGCCCTCGATCGTCACCATGCCCGAGATTGAGAAGGTAGTAGCCGGCGGGTAACCGACGAAGTCAACATCTGTGGCATTGCCGTTGGCCTCGTTAACCGTGACCGTCTGGTTCGGCGGCACGAAATTCCAACCCTCCAGCGGCTGTGGGGTCACCTTGTAGGTGTCTGGAGGCAGGTCTCCGATTACGTAGGTCCCGTCCGTCTCGGTTGCGGCCTCGTATGTCTGGGCGGTCACGACGCCACTGGCCTTGACCGTGAGTTGTGCCGTGACGGGCACATCAGACATCGGGGCGCCGCTGCTGTCTGTCACGCGGCCGGAAATCGAGTAACGATTCGGGATCGCGGTGAAATTCACATCTGTGGCGTTACCTACGTTCTCATTGACAGTTGCTTCGCGGCTTTGAGGGTCAAAGGTCATCTCGTAGCCTGTCGGGTTTACCTGATAGGTCGCCGGCGGTAGACCGGTAATTGTATAGCTGCCATCTGCCTGCGTCGTGGCGCTGTAGCCGCCGTTGGCGGCATTGACAGCTGCCGGCGCAAGCAGCACCGGTGCCGCCGTCACTACGAGGCCGGCAACGCCGGAGCTATCACTCAAAGTCACCCTACCGGAAATGGAATAGGAATTCGGTGTGCCGGTGAAGTCCACGCCGTCAACGTCACCCGTCTCTGCGGTGATGGTCACATTTTGCTGTCCCGGCTGAAAGCTCCACTCAGACATCTCGGGCCGGACGAGATACTGACCTTCCTGAAGTCCGCCGAGTGTGAAGCCGCCATTTGCAGCGGTAGTCACCAGGCTATCACCGATATGGACCGTGACGCCGGCGACCGGATTGCCCGTGCCTGCTTCGGTGATAGTCCCGCTGATGCTATACATGGGGATCTCAAAGTCCGCGTTGCCCTTGCGGGCCTCGGGCGTCAGAATGACAGTCTTCTCATCCTGGAAAGTGTCCCCGTACCGCGCCTGCACCGTGTATGTGCCCGGGCTGTCCTCCGGCAGATAGACCCGGTAGTAGCCGGTGGCATCAGTTGTGCCAGTTGTCACGATGGTCTCGCCCTGCACGACGCGGATATCTGTATTTGGTACGGGCGTGCCGTCCGTGCGTCGTACTGTGCCGGATATCTGGTAAGTGGAAACGGCCCGGTCGCTGCCGCTTGAGCTGGCGATGGCCACGGCCCCCGCACCTAGCAACGGCCACCAGCCGATGAACTTGCGGTCCTTCTTCTTCAGCTTCACCGCAACGCGGCAAAGCGTGCCATCTTCCACCTTGGCCATCACCTTGGCGGTCTTATAATCTTTTTTGGAAACCGCTAGGTTGTGAGTTCCCGAGGCGATGTTGTAGATAAGCACCGGCGTAGTAGCGGCTACATCCTCGCCGTCCACTTGGCGTGTCAGTAGTCGTCCGTCAAGCGCCACAAATGCCTGGCAAGGCCGGCTGTCAACGATGATGCAAGTCCGGCCAACATAGCGCGCGGGCAACAGACCCACACAACCTAATTGACAGGCATCTTCGGTTGAGATCTCAACTTCCCACGTCGCCTCTGCGAAGCCATCCGCAATGATAGTGAGTTCTGCGGTGCCGGCGCTCAGATTCTCGAACCTGAATTCCCCGTCGGCGCCCGTAGTGATTTTTTCGGCTCCGATAGTCACCACGGCGTCACTGACTGGTGACCCGTCGGTCGGGTCTATGGCAGTACCCGCAACCGACCCGGGGGTGCCCTCATCTGCTCCTCCCGCCGCCCACACACTGCTGAAGCCTAACACTCCCAGCATAACGACGGTCAATACGACAACGGAAATACCTCGCTTGAATGCGCTGCGTTTGCAGACCATATTGTTGCTCACCTCTCTCGTAATGGATGAATGTGCCCTGACAAATAGCTCGCCAATTCCCATCAAGCAGCCCGTGCATTGCTATAGGCTCACACATCATGCTGATGCCGCGGCGTTGTCTGCTTGACCTGTAGCAACATTCCCTGACTTACAATATTCGCTCTCGCAACTCATTCTCCTTTCGAACGCGTAACTTTTATTGGTGAAGGAGGGACACAAACTGCGCTCGGATGTGCCGCCATACCGGACGCTGAGATGGACAGATGGGAGGAACCCAACACGCTCAAGGAGAACAGTGTGTCTGTACAACGCCATGTTGCGACGTTGACTGCTTCATCACGGAGAAAGGTGCCAGACATGAGAACCCATGGAGTCCTGAGAAGCCTGGCAATGATCGCCGCCGCCATCATCCTAATCGCAGGCGCTGTTTGTCCGGCGCTTGGTGAGAGCTACATCATCACCACCAATACGCCCGTGAAGCTAGCCACGGCGCTCGAGCAGCCGTCCGATACCTTGCACATATTCATCAAAGCCCGAGGCGGACAGTGGCAGCAACCTGATTACGAAGTCAGCGGCGCCCGGATTTCTCTGTCGGCGAATCCGAAGGCGCTGGGCGGCAGCGAATTGTACCTGCTCATCAATCCGCCGGCGGACCTGGACCTCCACGATGAGAAGCCTCCGATCCTGCTGGGTATCAAGGCCGATGGCAAGCCCCTGGCGCTGGAACTCGATGTGGACCTCAGGACGGCTTCGGCCCCGCCTCAGGCGATCGCGTGGGGAGTGGCTGATCGCGAAAACGCTCTGGATATGAAGTCGCTCTCCGTACTCATAAATGGGAAAACGCTGTCTGCAGATAAGGTTTCAGTCAAGCAAATCAGCCCGCGCCAGGTATCGGTGACTGTGGACCTCAGCGAGATTGACTATGGCGATTATGAGTTGGTGCTCACGGTGGCCGACGCCTTCCCGCAGGCAAACGAGCTGCAGGCGAGTGTGAGGTTCCAGAGACGGCCGCGCGGCAACTACGTTCGCCCGCAAGTCGGCCAGGCCGTAGTCAAGGTGGATAGCTGTTACCCGAGCTACCCGTCACTGCATCCACTTACCGACGGGTTCAAAGAGCTTTCCGGCCAGGGGGCAAGCAATGACGTCACCTGGGCCTCGGCGGAAGACGGCTCGCCTCACTGGATTGACATAACGCTGCCTAAGCCCAAGCCGCTGAAGGAAGTGACCGTCTATTGGGCCTACTCGGGCTCGACCTTCTTCACCAGCCGGCGCATCCAGATCCAGGTGCCCGATAACGGCGGCTGGAAAACCGTCTACACATCCCCCGAGGACTCGATACCGGTAGGACGTAATCGGACATTCGCTTTCGACGAGGTCACGACGAACCGCTTCCGTGTCTATCAGCCCGGTAACGCCGGTCCCGAGTCGCGCCCCGGGCTGATGTGGATCGCCGAGGTCGAAGCTCGCTAGTTGGGCATGGCGACCTGGCTCGGCGGCCGGCTTGCGGAGAAGCTCTACAGTCCGATACGGGAACGGAACTCCGGCACACCGCTGACGCCCAACCGGACGCGGAATAGCGCGCCTGCAAGGGCACCCTCTGCGGCCTTGTCATTACCTCCGGCCGTCGTCACATACGCATCAGCATAGTCCTCGCCTCCGAAGGTAATGCAGGAAACCTTCTTGACCGGAAATGAGACGCGCTGCTGTTCCTCGCCCTCCGGGGTATAGCGCACCAGGCAACTCCCATCCCAGCGGGCAGACCATACGCACCCCTCTGCGTCCACCGTCATGCCATCTGGAGAGCCCTCGTCTTCAGGAACGCGCACAAACACACCCTGGTTGCTGATTTCCCCGCTCTCCTCCTCGTAATCGAACAGGTATATCGCCCGCGCCGGCGAGTCGGTGTAGTACATGCGCTTGCGCTCCGGAGTGAAGCCCATCCCGTTCGAGCACCCGATCCCATCGAGGAGCTTGCCTATCGTGCCATCGGTTTCCAGCCGATAGAGTCGGCCGAGGCGGTCCGGTGTCGGCATCGTGCCGCAGAACACGCCCCCATCCGGCGCCGCGATTACGTCATTGAACCGCGACTCCCGCTCATCGGTCATCTCCGAAATGACGGTCTCCAGTTCTCCGTCGCGCCATGTCTTGACCGCGCCCCGGGCCATGAACAGCAGCAGCGCCCCGTCGGCTTGCAGCGTGAAGCCTCCTATCGGCTCGCCTTCATAACACTGCTCGTGCGCGCCTGTCGCCGGGTCGTACCAGAACATCTTGCCGTTGGGTATATCCACCCAGTAGAGACGTTTCTCGTCCGGATGCCACAAGGGGCCTTCTCCCGTTTGGCACGCGTAATCGGCAACCATCTCCGGTTCCATTGTTGCCCTCCTCTGCGCCGACCTGCCGGCCGGCAGTCATGCTTCTGTCACTTCGCCAGCAGTTCCAGTTCGCGACTTATCATCTCCGCCACCGCTTCCCCGAGCACCTGCGAGCCGGCATCGCTGAAATGCACATCATTGGGTCGCTGGAGCTCCGCAAGGCGCGGCATTGCGAAGGAGTGCAAGTCATCAATGGCGACACCGTTTTCTTCCATTATCGCTCTGGCAATGTCGTTGTAGGCGACGGCGTCATCAGGCTTTCGCCATGGATTGAGTACGCCCACGGGCACGGGTGTGGTGCTGGCCCAGACGAGCCGCGCCCCTGTCGCCTGCATCCGCCTGACCAGCTCCCGCAGATTCGCCTCGTACTCACTCGCGGGTACCTGATGCTTGCCGTCCTCCATGATTTTGAGGTCATGGAGCCCCCAGTTGAAATGGATGATGTCCCAGGGAGTGTCGCCGAGCCAGCGGGAAAGCTGCTCAAGCCCGAGGGTTGTCGGCCCGCCATTCTGTGGAATCATCTCCACATCCGCCGTGTCCTTGAGAAGCTCGATTGTAGTCGGGCTGTACGCTACCGTAATCGAATCGCCGATCAGCAGTACTCGTGGCTTCATTCGTCGTCACCTTCACAGTGTAAGTTGTTGCATACGCACATCGGTACAGGTGCCATGCTCATGGCCCCGTATAGCCGAACT
>CAZCJS010000212.1:0-7239 GCA_964498775.1 uncultured Armatimonadia bacterium | reverse complement strand
CCGCACAATGACGGTGCGCAGGTAGCGCCCAGTCTTTCCCAGAACCAGTCCATCGGGGTGTATAGGGCCATGTGTTCAAGCCCTCAACATAATATCGAGGGACTGCAAAGGAGAGCCTCCGGCCGATACTGCTTCAGATCTCAGTACATGCGGTATCATTCAGCTGGGAGTATCTCTAGTCATAGTATTTCTCTTGACATCGATCTCTTATTTTGTTATTGTCTCTACGACACGGGTTTATCTTTACTATAGTATGGCGAGGCATGGTGGTGGGGTAGGCCGACATCAGGACGTGATTACACCACAACTTCGCACTAGCAGATACACCAAGCGTGGCCTCGAAGAAGGCCCATTTGGTGCGAGATACTCTTAGCCTACCAAGTCCAGCCAATGACAGCCCCAATCTGTTGCCGAAGACATTCGGTAAGAGGTTGGGGCTTTTGTGTTTGAGCGTTGGAGTTGCCGCGCTACGCTTGGCCATGGTTACTGAGAAGTTCCGGCAGGCAGGTAGTGGCTATCCATATCTTCGCCTGCTGGGGCCAGGAGGCATACGTGAACGTGGAGCGCAGAGCCAGACGGCTGTCGCAGCGGTCCATTCTCTGACTTCTCCGTGCTTGTGGACAAGGATGATAGGACTCACCGGGAGACAGACTATACACACAGTGCGGCGCAACATGGCTCCAAACAGATCAAACACCACAAGGATGGCCTGTGCCTCCGAACCGGATTGTCTGCGTATGAAACCGTCACCGCAGGAGAATAGCACTCATGAAGCGCTCCCAAGCACACCTGATAGTCGGCCTAATCATGCTCTCAGTGGCTGTGGTACTCACCGGCTGTGGTGGTGGCGATAGCAATGAACCCATTGCCGTGGCGCCTGCAGACCCTACGAGCAAGGCACCCTCTGCTGATCCGGTAGCAGCTGTAAATACGTTGCAGGCGGCTGCACTGCTCGGCGACATGGACGGCGATGGACAGCCTACGGTTGGTGACGCGATAAGAATCCTGCGGATCGTAGTAGGCCTCGATCCTGAGGATCTGTGCGCCGATACGAATCAGAACGGCTCGGCCGATGTCGGAGACGCGATCATGGTGCTCCGCTGCGTTGTTGGGCTGGATGATTGGCCGATTGGCGAGTGTGGAGTGACCGTTTCGGGCAGCGTGACGACTTGGGATACTCATCAGGGCGTCCCCGACGTCACGATTCGCGTTGCGGAAACGGGGCAGTTGACGCGCACGGATGACAACGGCGACTACAGCTTCACCGTATCCCGTGACGCCACCTATACGGTCAGTGCCTCGAAAAAAAATTGCGAGAACTTCGGCGCGAGTCAGCATATTGTCGTCGTCGGTAACACGAGTGTTGCAGATATGGATTTCGAAGTCGCACCCACGCCGCTGCCGCCTGAAGGTGGGCGCATCTACGGCTTCGTACTTAACGCCAGCGGCAACCCAGTGGCAGGCGTCACTGTGACGGCCGGGGATAAAGCCGACACTACCGACGCAAGTGGCGAGTATGCCATGGACCTGCCTGCTGGCAGCTACACAGCGACACCCAGCGGCGGGGGCTACAGCTTCAGCCCCGCTGCTAGGGGCATAACGGTGAGCAACGGACAAGTGACCCGCGTTGATGATTTCACTGCAGAATAGTCGGTCGGGCGACGCCCTCCTTCCGCCCACACAGCGCAACGGAGGCTGCATTTCTCTCACTCTAGCTGGTCCCGATAATGGGGGATGTCAGTTGAATGTCAAATCACTCATGCGCTCGACTCTGAGCAGTAGAGGAATTGGTCGGGCATGATGCACGGAGGTGCATGAAGGATGTTTGGCGCGAATAGGTCTGTGACCACGTTGGCCATATTGATCGGCGCTATTGCTCTCTCCATAGCCTTGACGTGTACTGTGGCGTGTGCAGTAGGACCAACGCCGGTTTCTAGCAAATGCCACATTCCAAGCCCCAGTACAGCTAACTCGAGCGCGGATTGCGAGGGCGGCGCGATACAGCTTCAGGCTCGCTTCTATCAGCTCGAGGCACAAAGCAACTATGACCCCGACTGTGATCACTATGTGATCTACGCTGCCCTCGCTGTCGATCCAGAAGGCACCATCACTTGGCTACTTGACGAATGGAGCCTGTACTATAAGAACATGACGTCAGGGGGGCCGTTTGGTGAGATCGAGTTTCGGTGTGTCACCGGCACGTTTGAGACCGCAAGTCTGGAGCCGGCGGCCGGCAAACAAGATGAGACGACTATTGCCATGGAACTGAAAGCGTCAGTGGAGGGGGTGAGCTTTGGCATCAACTGGGACTGGTACTGTGCGGGTTTCCGAACGCTTCAGGATGTCAACTCAGCAAATAGCGTGGAAGTTGCCTACCAGATTGACAACTGGAACCCAGTTGAGGTCCCCCGATCCGATGGTCGATTGTGGGAGGAGCAGATGTGTACAGCCGCAGTGCACTACCGAGCTCCAAAGGGGAGCAGCCCAACAGTCCAAGTGACGGGATGGGGCGGCTTCCTGCACTGGAATGCTATCGGTCCTGACAATGCAGCGTATACCCAGACTGCTGTCACAGTCGAGGTCTCACCATGGTATGTGGTGCCGGTTACCGCAAGTCAACTACCATCGAGCCACATTGTCGAGACGCGCGTGGAGGGACAGCCCGGGTCACAAGCCCAGGTTGCCGGCAGCTCGACGGTCGATCTTCTGTGTGAGCCAGGTGATCACACCATCGTGATCCAAGAGTACGCCCCGAGTCAGAGCCCGACGTTCGGGGAGCGCTATCGCTGTCAAGGCAACAGCAAATCAGTGGGGGGGCCTCGCGACGTATCATTTGTCTATGATCACGAGCTGCGACTAGATGTGGTTTCCGACTATGGCGATCCCCAAGGGGCTGGTTGGTACGACGCCGGAGATGCCGTGATTGCCTTTGTTGCCTCGCCTGACGGGAGATATCACTGCACCGGATATACCGGGTCGGGATCTGCCCCAGCCGAAGGCTCAAGTAGCAGCGTCAACTTTGAGTTGAACGAACCTTCTGAAGTGGAGTTCAACTGGCAACATTGCACGCCGCCCCAGGCGGATTTCACAGCGGATCCTACTGAAGGGCGAACACCGCTGACCGTCGAGTTTGAGGATCAGTCATCCGGAACGATCAAGACGTGGCACTGGGAGTTCGGCGACGGCCACACCAGTTCGAACGAAGCCCCGTGTCACACGTATACGGAATCGGGGAAGTACAGTGTTTCTTTGACTGTGGGAACTCCGTGCGGGAACGACACGAAGACCCGGACCGCTTACATCTTCGCAGAGGACGACCCCGTCCTCAGCGTCACACCTGCAGCGATGGACTTCGGGACGAGCGACACCCAGAAGCAGGGCGAGGTGCAGAACACTGGTGGTGGAACGCTCGACTGGGATTGGGATGATGACAGCGGGCCGTCGTGGGTCAGCAATGTCAGCCCGTCCAGTGGGAGCCTGGCGGCCGGCGCGAAGCGAGCGACCACCGTCACAGTGAACCGCAGTGGGCTGGACGAGGGTCACTACAGCGGCACGATCCAGTTCACGTCCACCAACGGTGACAACGATTCCATCGAAGTGGAGATAGATGTGGAGCCCCACACTGTCACAGCAACCATAGACACAGTGAGTCCCAACCCGGCGAAGAAGACGCAGGCCGTGCATTTCGTGGGGCGTGGTAACTGCACTCAGGAGCATACCATCACCGCCTACGAATGGAAGTCAAGTCGGAACGGAATCATCGGCAATCAGGCTTCCTTTGACAAGTCTGGTCTGTTGCTAGGTAACCATGACATCTCTCTGCGCGTGAAGTGCAGCGAAGGCACATGGTCAGATTGGGCCGCGTGGTCCGGGAATCCGCTAGAAGTAGTAGTCACCCACACTGTCACAGCAGCCATAGACACGGTGAGCCCCAACCCGGCAGAGCCAGGGCAGGCCGTGCATTTCGCGGGGCATGGCGAGTGCAGTCGGGGGCATAACATCACCGCCTACGAATGGAAATCAAGTCGGGACGGAATCATCGGTAATCAGGCTTCCTTTGACAGGTCTGACCTGTCGGTAGGTAGCCATGATATCTCTCTGCGCGTGCAGTGTAGTGAAGGCACATGGTCAGATTGGGCCGCGTGGTCAGTGCCGTTGGTGGTGGATGGTGAGCGATACGCACTTACCGTCAACTGCAGTCCTTCGGATGGCGGGCAGGTTAAAGTGGACGGTACACTTCGCGATTCTGGCTGGTCAGCCAAGTTCGACTGCGGCACTGATGTGTTTCTGGAGGCTGTGGCGGCCGAGAACCGTACTTTCGTCAAATGGTCTGGTGACGTAAGCGGCAGCGCGGCTTCCACGAACGTTACCATGAACGGGGACAAGAACGTGACGGCCGAATTTGTAAGCATTGGCACCTACTCAATCTCGGGCACGGTCACTGACAAGGATGGAGATGGCGTCGCCGGCGTCACAGTCACTGCCGACGGCCAAACTGACACAACTGATGCCAACGGAGACTATGCGATTGGTGGCTTGGCTGCAGGCACCTACACGGTCACGCCCTCGAAGGATGGTTGCATCTTCGACCCGGCGTCGCGCGAGGTAACAGTGGGGCCGGATAAGACCGAGGCTGACTTCACTGGCACATGCAATGGCTCTCCTACTCAGCCCGTTACTCCCACGCCTACGAAGCCGGAAGATGACGAGACTGTCACCACCCTCACGCCCAGGTTTGAGTGGAGCGCATTCGAGCACGGAGGGGACGGTGACACACAGGCCGGCTGGCAACTGCGCGTCAGGTGCGATGACGACGATCAAGCCATAGTCTATGACACAGGCTTTGTCGCCGACACGTCCGGGCACATCCATACGTACGCGCCGCCGGGAACATACACGGGAAATGATCCCATCGCAGGATGCGAGAGAGTGAGTGAACCCCTGAAATGGGGGAAGCACTACCACTGGCATGTACGCTATCGCGACAGCGGCGGGGATTGGAGCCGGTGGGCTGGTCAAGGTACCGCAGGGGATACGGAGGCGTATCAGGATTTTTACACAGGGACAAGACTGTGCATAGATCTGCAGCGCGGCTGGAATATTATAGCACTGGGACAGCCACTCGATACTACGGTGACGTTCGGTCGACTGCTGGGCAGCAACGCTATTGCAGTGTATGCATGGGACGCAGAGCGCCAGGAATATGAAGAGATTCCGCTCGACTCGCCGATTAGCGTGCTGCCTTCGGGATGGGGCATCTGGGTGCTCATGTATAGTGCCAGGACTGTATGCATCCCGATCAAGATGCCACCAGATCCCAATCCAAGCTCTGTGACCGTTTGCCGCGGGTGGAACTTGCTCGGCAATCCCTTCCCTGTTGGGATTGACCTGGGCCACAACTTCGAGCCCACATCTGGGGATGACAATCTGAACGACGGGTACGTGTGGCTCAACCCTCCAGGAGAGTACGCGCAGGCAACGTCTCTTACTGCAGGCCAGGCCGCTTGGGTATTGGTCGCCCTCCCCGAAGGCGCTCCTTGCACGAATGCCGAGTTCAATACTCGGCCCGCACCCCCACCTGGCGGAGCAAGCGCCACTGCAGTGCGGCTCCAGACGCGGCCTGATGTGCCGGAGGGTAGTACGTGCATCCAGCTAGCCGCTCGTAGTGGGGATTCGATAGATGCAGGGAACTGGTTCGGGGTGACCACTGAAGCGCTCGGCTGGAAACATCCTAAGCCGCCGACAGCACCGGGCAGCGTGAGCGTCTATCTGGATACGGAAGACTACGGTGTGGGCTATGGCACGTCCTTGGTGCCGAGTAATGAGCGCAGCCATGTCTGGACCGCTACCGTTGTAGGCGCGGCCGGTCAGGAGATCGAGCTCTATCTGCCGGACACCTCGAGATTGCCAGGAGACATGGCTGTCTGGCTTGAGGACTTGACTACTGGTGCGAAGGCCGATCTGCGTCATGCGCAAGGCTACAGCTATAAGGCGCGTGCTGGACAGCGCCAGTTCAAACTGTGGCTTGGCAAGCACACTGGCAGCGTGCAGATAAGTAGCGTGACGACGCAGGCGACGAGCGTCGGCGCCCAGATAGCCTACATTTTGTCTGCAGATGCCGACGTGGCTATCGAAATTCGGAACATCGCCGGACGTCTCATTCGCGGGATCCCCTGCGGAACCGCTGCTGCTGGTCTCAACACTGCGACTTGGAACCTGCGGAATGCAACTGGCGCGCCGGTGCCGTCAGGGACGTATCTGTGTACGGTAACGGCAAGGGCTAATGACGGTAGTCAGACGACTGTGGTCAGGTCGGTGCATGTGAGACGCTAGATGCTGGTAGGCCGTGACAACTGACGCACGATAGCGGATTGCCCGCGGCAGATGCGGCGGGCTCTTTTGCTGTATCTGGGAAAGGCATTGTGGCGCAGGTTGGCAGCTATGTACGGCACTCAGTTGGTGTGAATCGCTCGTGATATCGGGGGAGTTGTGCCAGTCAGAGTTCGATCATCGCATGAAATGCCGTAGCATAAGATACCGGTTGTGTGCGTGTTCTGAACCCCGCATCTTGCTGCAAGTGCAACCCGGACAATACTCGATACAAAGGATTCCTGAAATCACATGAGGAATAGCTGTTGGAGGCAGGGATCTATGAAACAAGTCGTGTCCATAAATGTGCTTATGGTCACACCGCCCGATTTGGGCGATAATCCAGGTGTAGTCGGATGATGGAAAAAGCGAGCTGGACTAGTTGCAAGGTTATGGCCTCAGTTTGGGCCCTTCTGGCCCAGAAACACCCCGAAATCCGTGCCCATAATTCGGCTTATAGACCCACTTTCCACTGCTTATAGGCACAGTTCTTGCCCATATTGCTCCATCATCACCTCAAGCGTGCCCAGTTGCTCAGTTATAGGCACGCTTTTGGGCGTTTTCTGAAGCTTGTTTCCGGACCGCGAATGTGCCTATAAGTCTGCCCTCATGCTCACCGCTGTGCCAGGCTCGAACAAGCATATGCGTGTGCTCTCCAGAGGTTCACCGTGTCCATGATTTATCCTTCTTCCCAATTCGGCTCATCGACCCACTCTCTGGGGTTGTGGGTACTAGTTCGGGCATTACTGGCCCAGATTGAAGACACATAATCCGGAGATAGACCCCACTTGCACGCTGCAGCCTGACCTGCCCCCAATAGCGCTAGCATGCGGTAGTCGGGCCACCGGTGTTCTGAACACGCTGGTCTGA
>CAZCJS010000211.1:0-7258 GCA_964498775.1 uncultured Armatimonadia bacterium | reverse complement strand
ATACTAGCCTCCTGTTGTGTGTACTCATCACTCTGCCAACTCGTCGTAGCATCTAAATCCTGTTAGCTGATGCCGCCGACTTGAGAATATACCTCCGCGCCGTCTCTCCATCTCCGGCCGGCACCGCGCATGTTGGCAGACGGTTTTGCAGTCGTCACTTCGCTGCTTTCTGACTCAAGTATATCTCAGTTCTTGCTCCGGTACTGCGGTCCTCTATGACTATGTGATCCTGTCTTATCTCAACGACTCGCCATGTCTCAACGACATCGCCGGGGCGAACGACATTGCTTTGCATATCTTCGCCCTCGCCATACTCGTAGGTTGCCAGCGCCTGGCCATCCTTCGTCCACATGATGCTGGTAACCCGCAGCGGCTTCTCGGGTCCGATGACGGCAGGTGGCGGCGCAGGTCTCGGCCTCGGCGGCACCTCCGGGTCGGGGAAGCCCATTCGCTGGGTTATCGGTATCTTGGCCCAGTTGCTGCCGTAGTTGGTGATCTTCATGTCAGCGAGCGTGATCTCTTCCTGGCCCATGACCGCTCCAGCCGCGGCCGCAAATGGATTCGGATTGCTTGGCTCGATCGGCGGCATTGCCGGGCCGCTCGCAGCGGCAGGCGCTGCCGCCGCGCCCGGCATACCTCCTCCACCCATTGGGTCCATGCCGGGGCCGGCCGGTCCGGGTGGGCCTTCGGCTCCCGGCGGAGGCGGACCTGCGCCCTCGTCCTGAGCCATCGTCGCCGGTGCTCCGCCCTGCATCGTGGGCAGCACCAGCAGCAAGAATATCACACCCGCCAGCGCCATCATGCACACGGCGCTGACCATCATGATCTTTGCATTGCGCGGGCTAGCCACGGAACCCTCCTGGCAATGTCCTTTTTCCGATTGCTGTTCAACCGTCTCAACAAGTTGTGACCACACGGGACAGAAACTCCGTTACCTGACCGATACGCCAGCCACCACGCACCCCGCGTGATGGTCGCGGAGCAGCAGGTAACTATTCCATTTCGCCACCTTCGTCGTCGCCACCTGCGTCACCTTCGTCGCCGGGGCCGCCAGGACCAACAGGGGGTCCCGGGGCGCCCGGCATGCCACCACCGGCACCAGCAGGTGCAGCAGCCGGAGCCGGTGCGGCGGCGGGCTTCTCCACCAGCAGATAGATGCTCACGGGTACCGTAGCGCTCAACTCATCACCTTCACCGGAGAGGTTGAGGCCCGAAATGCAGATAACTCGGGGGTAACTACGCAGAGACGCGTAGAAGCCCTCAATCTGGGCTAGATTCCCATCTATGGACAAGTTGATCGGGCCGGGGAGAGCAATAAAACCGTCGTCGGGCACCGTTGGCGGGCTCATTGCCGGCTGCGGGAACGTGACGCTGCTGTTGAGCGTTACGCCTGTGGAGTCTATCCATTCCTTAGTGACTCGCGGCAGGTCTTTGCTGTACTCGTACCAGAGCGCTATCATCGCGCCCAGAGGTTGGTAGTCGGATATCGGGAAGCTCCTGCTGTCCCGCAGTTCCTGGATGCGAACTTGCGCCTCCTCCCACTCAGCCTGGACGCCGGCGAGTTTAGCCTCAACCGCGTCCCGCCTGCCGGCTTCCTGCAATTCCGTGTCGCGCTTCTGCTGCCATTCTGCAAGTTCCACCTGCTTGGGCTTAATCATCTTGAATAGACCCAGCCCGACGATAGCGGCGACGAGCACAACCGCCACGCCGACGATGGCAAACCATGGAACTCTACCCAAGAATTGGCGCATTTTACCCACATGCTCCCTGTTCAGCCCCCGGCTGCCTGTCACATGCAGCCGGCGGGGACCCGTCAACTAGGCCGGTGGCGGTGGTGGCATGTCCGGACCTTCAGGTCCCATCGGCATCATACCTTCGGGTCCTCCGGGCATTCCGCCACCTGCTGCATCTCCACCACCAGCCGATGGTGGCTCAGGCGTCTCGATCGGGTCAGTCAAGGTGGCTGACACGTTGAATGTGATGACTTCCTCCCTGGTGATAGTGGGAGTTGCAGCGGTCGCAGCACTGTCGGGCTCAACGGTCTCGCCCGCCGGCATACCGGAGACCTGAATCCCGGTGATGTGCGGGCACTGGATCAGATTCAGCACAAAGCGCCCGGCTTCAGTAATGTCTGCGACCTGAACAGTGAATGCAACAGTGGACGGAGCGGTAATCTGGAAGCTGCTCATCTGCGCCTGCGCGTAAATGTACTCATTGATCTTCCAGAAGCGGTCGAAATACTCCTCCCCGCTGCCGTCCGCATTCTCCACGAACTCTATCTTGTCGGCTATCGGCTGCAGTTCAGTCTGCTTAGCATCGGCTTCGCGGTCAATCCTGCGGACTTCCTCCGCCTTTGCATGCGCCTCGTTGTACTCCTGCTCAGTTGCTGCGATGTCCTGTTTGACCTGTTGGAGCCACAAGAACATCACAAGGGCAGCAGCGACGATCGCTACGAGACTGAACATCATCAGTTTGACGTTGCGTCGCCCCTGAGCGATACTTCTGGGCAACAGGTCTATGCGTAGCACAAGTTGTCCTCCGGTCCGGAAACCCGGACGATATATGCTGCTACCGCGTCAACTGCGTTACTCGAGCATGTCGCGGAGTGCCAAGCCGACCGCGATACTGGCTGTCGGCCCTATCTCCGTCAGGTATGTCTCCGAAACACTGTCGGTATCTATCTCGATGTTTGTCCACGGGTTGCTGACCTCGGTCGGGATCCCCATCCCGATCTCAATTTCCATGAATTGAGCCAGCCCACGCATTGAGGCGCTGCCGCCGGAGAAGATGATCTTGCTGATATGCTCATTCCGATGCTCATTCTGGTAGCGCTGTACGGACAGACGTATGTCATTGGCCAGTTCGCTGAGCGCATCGAGCATGGCCTCTGAGACCGGCTCGCAAGCCCACCTAACGTCTTCAGGGATGTCCGAGGGGACGTCCTCTGTCAGATCTGCTTCGGCCACCGGCACCGCTTGTTCGTCTTCGTTTTTCTCGTCCATTTCTTCCGGTGGCAGCGGGGCGATCTCTGTTTCGGCCGAAACAGCTTCGGCCTCATCCTCCGTCTGTTCTTTCTCCGCAGCCGCTGTCTCATCCGGTGGTAACTCGTAGGCTTGCGCGTCTATGTCCACACGCGTCGCCATTTCGTCAGTGGCATCACCAGTCTCTGCGAATTCTTCGGCGTACTCGGCATCGCCGTCAGATAGCTCGAAGACAGAGTCACTGTCTTCATCTAAGAAGGTATCACTTCCGCTTTCATCTTCGTAATCTTCGTATTCCTCGCCCTCTTCACCCTCGAAAGAGGCAAGGATTGCCATGTCGGCAAACTGGCGCTTGGCCCGCTCGGCGTCTTGCTGGGTCAACTGCACACTCTCTCTGACCGCCGTGGTCAGCACCTCGCCACCCGTCGGCACATTTCTGATGAAGACGGGCACGCCCTGACAGAAAATTGAGATGAGGCTGCCACTGTGGCCGATATTGACGTTGACAACCGTGGACTGCATGAGTTCTTCAGGGCCCAACTCGACAAGAGAGCGGCCTAGCGCAAGTGGCTCGACATCAATCGCTATCGGATTCAGCCTGGCTGACAGAATGGTCTCTGCGTGGGAGTTGACCATCTCCTCATGAGCGATAGCCAGCAGCACTTCCATGTTCTCGCTCTGTGGGTCCACGCCGGGGTGATTGATGGGCTGGAAATCGTAGATGATCTCTTCGACAGGAAAACGCGACTGGCGGTCTAACTCCCAGCGCACACCCTCCTCGAGTTCATTCTCGTCCATGCGCGGCAACTCGGGGATTCTGACGTCCACGTTGCTCTGACCACCGACTGAGGTGATGACCTTCTTCGTGCCCAGACCGTATTCTGCCACGGCCTCTCTGATCGCCTCACTGACGGCGTCCTCATCCACAACGCGGCCATCCACGACACTGTCAGGGGGTGTGGGTATGACCACGGGACGTCCGACGAGGACTACCTCGGTGCCGCTGAGGCGCAACTCAACCAGCTTTATCGTCTGTGTCCCGATGTCCAGACCCACCACATGGGTCGCGCCCCGAGCCATGAGTATATCTCCCTGTGGCGCCGGTTTCGATTATTGCCGCATCTTCTGCTGCCTATTGTGGTCGAGTGTAGTGCATAAACGAGCCTTTGTCAAGCAAACAACACACACCTACGCCGCCGCCCCAGCCACTGGCGCCACGCATTCCGTGGGCTGTCTTTGCACAATATATTTAGACAGAAAAGTGTCGCAACAGTTCTTCTTACGTTGGGTCGAATGAAACAGTCGCCGTCTGACGCTCGCGTGCCACCGATCCTGTCGCCGGAGATACCACTGCGGAATAGACATCAGACGACTGCAGAATAATCGGTTCTCCTGCAACACGGCTACCTGCGGCGGGCGTACTCCCGAGGCCACTGGCATTGAGCAGACGCAGATCAAAGATCCGGCCGAGACTCGTCCAGAACAGCCAGTAGCGCACCGTATTCATGCCACTCGCGCTGTATATCTCCGGCTGTACCGCCAGCCGGCCCTCTGCGCCACCGGTGCGAATCGGGATCGGCCTCTCGGCACACCATCCCGGTACCTGATGATACTCCGAATGTGTAGCTCCGTCAGAGGTCTCATAAATAACACGCACCGTCGCACCCACGTAGGCGTCAGTGAGTCGCACAATCCCTGCCGTCAACTCCGCCGCGCCACTACTATGAGTGATAGCAGCCCCCGAATATGCGTTCTCGAGCGTGCTGATGCTATCAATCGGCGGCTTAGCCACCTGCACCGAAGTCGCATAGGACTTGTGCATGAAGCCACTCCGCCCGAAATGCGGCGCACTGCTCACCGGATAGCGGCGCCGCCAGAATACCGTCAGCCGACTCGGGTCCACACCCGAGATGTAGAACGCCGACGGACAGTCATCATCCGCACCATTGCGCGTCACGCGATACACATAGGGATGATACGACCCGAATACGGCGACATCTACCAGGTTGAGGCCGCCGCCCAGCGACATACCGTCATTGAATACCGCCAGCGGATCGGCCGGATTGTCCACACTGAACAGCGGCGAACTGAAGCTGATCGTACCCGTGGCCGGATTTATCTCCATCATCACTTGCCGGCCCGATACCGACGGGTCCTCCAGCAGATAGCCGGTACCCTCCGGAATACCCGGCGGCTGCGGCATCGTTGCTCCCCCGAGCGGATACAGCCTCGGATAGACCCGATACACGCCCCGCGAGCGCAGGTACTCGCCCGCCTGCCACGTCAGCAGGAACGTCGCTGCCCGTGGACGCTCTCCGTCGCTCGGGTTGTCATAGATCAGTGACAGGCAGAAAACAGGGTCCACCAGCGAGGAGTTGTTCCACACGAAGTTGGCGTCGCCGGGCGTTAAGTTAGCGGCTGTAGGGTCCGGGATATGCGGCGTCACCGCAAAGTTATCGTCGTCGCTCGCATGGTGGCATACCCAGTCGAGATGCCGGCTCGTGAATACCTGCCGCAGACCGTTGGCCTGCAACTCCTCAGGCATCTGCGTCCACGCCAAGTCGCTGGTGTAGACATAGGGCCCGTCGAGGTAGCTGGTCCGCCCGAACGCCAGCTTTCCGTAGTTCGGAACGCCGCTGTTATGACCATCCATGCCGGTGATGTCAAAGCGCGTCCAGCAGATATCGGCCTCCTGCTCGGACCGCGCATAGCCGGAGAAGAACAGGTTGACGTCGTTACCCGGGTCGAGGAATACCGACGGGTCTTTGGCATACACGAAGGGGCTCTGCGACGGCTTCCTGATATTGACCAGCCGCGTCTCATCACGCGGGTCAATGGCTGGGAAGACATCTGAACGCCACTGGCGGCTGGCACGATTCGCTACCGGCACCACGCCTTCATTGTCATCAGTAGTGCCCAGGGTGTAGTCCCACCGATACATCAAGTGCTGCTGGCCCGCCGAGCCGGTGTGCCAGAACAGCCAGTGCTGACCTTCACCGTCAATGAAACTACGCAGGTTCTCCTTTGGCAGCCCGGTTGAGTAGATCCATTCGCCCGCTCCAGAGCCGCTCCAGGCCCAGTCGGACGCGGTTGAGGTATCATAGCGCAGCGTGGATTCAGTGCCACCGGGATGCTGCAGCCGCCGGTGCCAGAACGCCCAGCGCGCCGTATCACTACCGAGCGCCCATGGACTCGATGAAACCGTGCCGGAACCGCTATCATTGCTCAGGTTGTAGGGGTCAACCAGTTCCGAACCACTCAGCGGCCATGAGTACGACCGGTACAGCGGGTCATCGGCAGGTGGTGCGTTGTACGCGGCAGTAGCATAGAGCAGATTCACCGGATCACTGCTTGACGGAATCGCGCTCGTGTTATCGCCGGGCGCACACGGCACGGGGAGACTCCCGGTCCCTGCTGCGGTCGGCCGACTACCAGCCCAGATCACCTGCACCCGGTTGTTGGCAGCGACGATCGCCGTCGGCGACGCATCTGACGAGTAGTAGTCGTTCTGCGGAAGCCGGCTGCCAAATACCCGCACATCGCCTGTCACCGTATCATAGACCGGCTCCAGCGGATAATCCACCAGCGGGTCAAACTGAGTGTTGAAGGTATTCGTACTGCTGCCACCGGGTCCACCGATCTCAAAGCTCAGCGCACCGTCCCCATTCGTATCGAGGAAGCAGAGCGTCTCCCCCAGGTACGTACCTGCCGGCTGTCCCAGTGGTATCGGGTGCTCGCTATACTCGCCCCCTACGCCCGGATAGCCTGCCTGCAAGCTGCCGAGTTGCGCGACGCCGCCGACCCCAAATGCCGGCGCCGAGGCGATATTCCAGCTCGGGAAATCCCACGAAGCCGCCGGCGCGTTCGCATACGGGCTGTAGGTTTTCATCGTCAGCCGCGTAATCGGAGTGGCCTGGGCGATGCGGCCGCGTGAGTAATCGTATGGGGCCACCTCGAGGCGGCTGTAGTGTGGCAACGCTACGTCAGCCGAGGCCGCATCACGGTTGGTCACATTCCCCAGTCGCACCGCCGAGGTGATATTCCCGTCGTTCACCACGGGTACAATCGCTTCCAGGCTCGTATCGGCCGGGAAAGCGCGGTTGCCCACAATATTCTGCACATTCACATCCGGGCGGCTGCTCCCCACGCCGGGCTGCACGCGACCCAGTTGCACTGCCGGCGCTGTCGCCCTCATGCTCGGCTTCCGCAGCACCGACACCTGCAAGCCCGCAATGTCATACTCCTCGCAGCACAGATAGCGCTCCATGTATGCCTCG
>CAZCJS010000210.1:0-7279 GCA_964498775.1 uncultured Armatimonadia bacterium | reverse complement strand
CGGTGCGCGCCGCGCCTTGTACATCATCGGCTCCCTTTCCCATTTCATCCAGTACCCTGCCCACGGCAGTGGCGGTATCCGCGACCCCGTGAGCCGAGTTCTGCACCTTCTCTGATGCGGTGACGCACTCCCCCAGATCATCCGCTACGCCGAGAGACCCGTCCATGATCTTGGCGAGAATGTCGGTGATGTCACCAACTGCTTGGCTGGAATTCTGCGCCGCCTTCACCTCCCTCTCATTGTAGCCCAGCAGCTCCCTGACAGTCTCCGAGATTTCCTGATTGCTGTCGCTGAGCTCATTGACCGCAGCAGAGACCTGTTCTGTGGACTTATCGAGGGGGCGAATGATCTGGCCTATCTGCTGCATGTCCTGCTCCAGCCCGTATTGTTCATCAGCATTGGTTGCGTCCTGGTCGGACCCTGTGTACCTCGGCATTGCATGAACCTCCCTGTTTGTAGTCAGTGTTGGACAACACATTAAAGTGTCTAACTGCCTGTTACCGGTTGTCTCCAACTGCAATTCCGACGATAAGACTGATGTGGTGCTCATGACGACGGAGGCGCACGGCTTGGCCGTGCCATGTGCAGTCGTTCCCGACGCCCCCAGCTTTTGCCAGTCATCTCGCCAGTGCGCATACTTCCCGGCTCTCACCGTTCGCGGTGTAAAATATGTGTTGCCAGTGCTACTGCAATTAGTATGCCCTGCGCGGAATTGTGCGCTCTTCTTCTCTTCTACATACAACGTAACCATAATGAATCTGCGCATCACCACACCTTCCGGGCAGCAAAAAGCGACGCGCCGCGAGCTCGTCTGCTCCCGCGGCGCGTCAAAGTCTTACATTCCTACGGCCTGAGGTTACCTGTAGACCCCAAACTCCTTGGTCGTCTCGACCATTGCCCTATAGTTCTCCGGGTTCACCGCGGAGATGATGCTGTTGCCTGACGACAGTATGTGCGCGCCGCCGGGAGAGACTGTCCTCAGCAGCCGCCTGGTCTCGGCGACTACCTGCTCGACCGTCCCGCGACACAACAGGTCCACATCAACATTCCCCATGACGCAGACACGATTATTGTAGCGCGCCTTAATGCGCTCGAGTTCCATGCCTGGGAGCGGCTCCAGCGGCCCGAGTCCATTCACGCCGGTGGACACAATCATGTCCATAATCTTCCGGATATCCCCATCAGTATGCTTTATGACATACGCCCCGGCCCGCCGAATCTCCTCGACAACCGTGCGCAACCCGGGCAGGATGAAACGCTCAAAGTGTGCCGGCGACATAAACGGCCCGTTCTTCCACGCGTAGTCGTCCCCCAGCAGCACGATCTCGACGCCCTCGGCGATCAATCGGCGGTACAACTCCACATAGTACTCGACGCCGATCTTCGCCAGCTTCTCCACCAGCCCCGGTCGCACGCCGTAGTCAACCATGAGGTTCTGCAGACCTGCGCGTAGATACTGCGATACGGCAAAGACCGCCTCTCCGACAAAGCATATTGCCTTGTTGCCTTTGAAACGCGCCACCACTTCGCGTGCCATGTTGATAAAGTACTCGTCATTCCCATCCGGCGGCTGGTAGTCATCGAGATCCCGCTCATCATTGATCCGCGCCGGCTCGCACGAGATCGGGATCACCTCCGTAGTCACCCGCTGCAAGCCTCCCCACTTATCGCGATAGATGCGCTTTCCCTCATCCACCCATTCCACGTCACGGTAGTCGGTGGTAATGCCGAAACAGACTGTATCGAGCTCCATTTCTTCGACGAGGTCGAACATGTCGCCCCCCGGATATAGCGCCTCGACGACATTCGGGTCAATGATAATCTCCATTATGGGCACGCGATCGGGCTGATTGCCTGCGAGCACACAGAACATCCGTTCCGGTGAGTTCATTGTCTTTCACCCCATTGCATGATTAGCTCCGCAATGCCTCTCGCAGCATTCACGGTCGCCGGTCGAACACCTCTGCCCCGCTGCCTTCCGGTATCTATCTGGCGTACTGGTCTTGACAACACTTGCTTCGACCTGCTAAGACTCTGCCCAGTCTAGACCCAAAAGCATGTTTGAGGGGCGGGGTTATCACTCTCCGCCCTCAATTCTTCTGTCCGAGTCAGGTACACACGAGCGAGTTCGCCCCACTGCCAGCTATTCCTCCGTTGGCGACTCCCCTGGCCTGCTTCGACCGATCTGCTTGGAGATGCACTATGGTTTTGAAATTGGCTGTCGTCGGCCTGTACGTATTCATCCTTGTGGTGATCGCGCTTTGGTCATCGAAGCGGATCGCCAACGTGAGCGATTTCTTCATTGCCGGACGCCAGGTTGGGCCATGGGTTTCTGCGTTCGCCTATGGCACCACCTATTTTTCGGCAGTAATGTTTGTGGGCTACGCCGGCAAACTCGGCTGGGGCTTCGGTATGAATACGATGTGGATTGTCGCGGGCAATGTATTGATTGGTTCGCTGCTTGCCTGGCTGATCCTGGCCCGTCGTACCCGCTCCATGACCACCCGCCTCGATGCCATCACGATGCCAGAGTTCCTCGCCGAGCGCTACCAGGCGCCGCCCTTCCGACCGCTCTCAGCCGCCGTCATATTCATCTTCCTGCTGCCCTACTCCGCATCGGTGTACAAGGGCCTCGGCCATCTCTTCGCAGTCAACCTCGGCCTCGACTACCTCTACGTAGAAATCTTCATGGCCGTCATTACCGGTGTGTACCTGCTCATTGGCGGCTATTTCGCGGTGACGCTCACTGACTTCTTCCAGGGCATCGTGCAGCTCTTCGGCGTGGCGACTATGGTGGCCCTGCTGGTGCTGCCCCTGGGAGGGTTGTGTCGTGCCATGTCGCTTGCTTCTGGGCCTGCCAATGCCCCTGCCATCTCTGCCCCGTGGCCCCCTGCAACTGCCGCCTCGGCGACTCAAGCGCTTGCCTCCGGTAGTTTCCCCGGCTGGCTCATTCTGCTATCGCTGGTCATCATCACGAGTCTCGGCGTCTTCGGACTGCCCCAGATGACGCAGAAATTCTACTCGATCAAGCGGCTGGCCGACATCAAGCCAGCCATGATCATCTCCACCTGCTTCTCGCTCATCATTGCCGGTGGCGCGTACTTCTCCGGCGCCCTCTCACATCTCTACTTCACCGCCCAGACGGTCCCGGCAGACCCCGACATGATCATGCCCCAACTACTTTACGATCAGACCCCCGCATGGTTCTCGGTGCTCATCCTGCTGGTGGTACTGGCCGCCTCGATGAGTACGCTGGCCTCACTGGTGCTTGTCGCCAGCGCGGCGGTGTCGGTGGATATGTTCGGGTTGCGCACCCGTGGCTCTGATGCCGACCCCCGTGGTGTTGCTATCCTCCGCGCGCTCTGCGGCGTCTTCATCGCCATCTCCGTTATCATCGCCAGCTATAAGGTCACTTTCATCGTCAACCTGATGGTGATCTCATGGGGAGCGCTTGCCGGAAGCTTCATGGCTCCCTATATTTATGGGCTATTCTGGCGCCGCGCCAACATCCCGGGGGCCTTGGCCGCCATGTTCACCGGACTCTGCACTTCCGTCACGCTATTCATCGTCTGGAAGGCCCCCGGAGTTCCTGTCGCCGGTGCGCTGGCCATGCTGTTGCCACTGCTAGTGATGCCGGTAGTGTCGGGTCTCACGCGCCCTCCCGACCAACAGCACGTCGCTAGAGTGTTCGCCGAGGAGCAAGGCCCGCAACAACAGGCCGCCAAGTAATGCACCGCAATTTCGCCACTATCCTGAGTGTCTCGTTACTCTTCGGGCTTGGGGCCGGCATCTATGAATTCGCGCTTCCCTACTTCCTTGATGTCAGCGGAGTTTCGGTTCCGCGGATGGGCTTTATTTATGCGGTCGGCGCGATCCTGGTTTTCTTTGTCCGCATATACGCGGGTCATCTGTCCGACATCTTCGGCCGCAAATCTCTCTACAGCGTGTCCGTGGCACTCACTGCCATCGTCAACACACTGACGCCGGCCACTGCCGCGGTGTGGGCCCAGGCGGTCCTCAAGAGCACCTTCGACGCCGGAGCCATGATCTTTGACAGCATGTATCAACTTTGCCTCCATGACGACAACCGGGAGTTCTTCCTCAGCCGCGTGGGCAAAGTGAGGGGCCTCCAGGCCCTGGCGGCCGCCGCGGGTACGATGGCCGCCGGACTGCTTCTCGCCGACGGCATCTACGCACGTCCATTTCACCTCGCCGCCGCCTCATTCCTGGTCGGGCTGATCGTGTTTCTAATCGGCTATCGGCCCCGCACCAACGCCGCCCCCGATGGCGACAGCACCCGGCCTTCCCCGCACCGATCTCTCCGCTCCCTGGTATCGCTCGACCTGCCGCGCCCACTGCTGGTACTCACCATCACCGCTTTCATCTTCACCGTCGGCCTCTCGATCAGCCATTGCTTCGTCATGCAGCTATTCTGGGCGCGTCAGTTCGGGGCCACGACGTCTATCATCGGCATCATCCTCATGCTCCACCGCTTCACCATTGCCATCCCCCTACTGGCGCTGCCGTGGAAGGCGAAGACTCACCTCAAGCAGATCTTCATAATCTTCCTGGCCTTTGAGGGGATCGCGATTGCGGCTTCGGGGTTCATCGGGTCTCTGGTCCCCGCGGCCATCGTGTGGCTGACGCACGACCTCTTCGGCGCAGGGGTATGGATGCCGGCTCAAAGCGCGCTGATACAGCGGTACTCCCGCCAGGCGACCCGCGGCCAGGACACTACCAAGGTCTTCGCGATCGGCTCACTGGGCTGGATCTTCGGCCCACTGATTGCGGGCGCGATTTTTGACCGCTGGCATGCCGGGCCCTTCATCCTCAGCGGCGCGATCGTCATCATTGCCGCCGCTGTCCTCTTGCTTCTTCCTGACGACGACTGAGAGCCCTGCCATCTTCCCTGCAGCGTCGAGCCTAAAGTTGACCTGTGTCTATTGCTCCTCATCACCGTACGGGATATGCGAATCCCCGATGACCTCGTAGCAATCTTTCTCAGCATCCCAGCGGAGCCGGATCTCGCTGACCCATTCCGACTGCGGCGGCCCGACCCAGACCACGGCCGTTTGCCAGTCAGAGGAATGGCGGTCCACTTTCGCAACCCAGCCGGGGTAATTTACCAGCGCCGCCTCTTTGGCTACTTCCTCACCCGGGGTGTATATGCCCGGCCGGCCGCCCTCGTCGCTGGGCAGCGGCGCTTCATTGACCAGCTCATATCCGCCCGCGGCATCGTCCCACGACAAGTGCATCCAGGTGGTCAGAGCATTCTCGCTGGGACCGGCCACCATGTGCACCGTCGTCCAGGCATCCTCGTGGGATGTGACCCGCGTCGTCCAGCCGGGCTTCTGCTTCCGCGCGAAGATGACGGCATTTCTCAGGCCGGCTCCGTCGGGATCCCCTTCACCATCCCCATCGCGCCCCGACAGGCTGATGTTAAACTCGCTCAGGTCATCCGGTAGCGGCTCGCTTTCCTGGACTTCGCTCTGCTCGGCCTCGATAGCAGTCGGAGCCTCTAATGACTGGGCCGAAGACTGCTCTTTGACTGCCAGATAGCCCAGCAGCGCAGGAAGCAGAATCGCCAGCAGGATTATCAGGCAGCCACAGCCGCAACCGATGCCGATGATCCAGCCCCAGGGTGGCGGCTTCTTCGGAGGTGCCGGGGGTTCACCACCATGCGGCGCTGCGCTTGGCGGCGCAGGCTTCACAACCGCAGGCTCAGTGGCCGGCGGTTCCTGCTCGGTCGGGTCAGTATCCTCTTCCTCGGCGCCATCTTCCTCCGGCACCGGGTCATCCTCGCCGAACTCTGAAGGCAGGTCCACGGTTTCAGCCTGCGGCGGCTCCGGAATCTGTCCCGGCGTTGTGTCCGGAGGCTGGGCCTCGTCAGCGGCCGGGGCATCAGGCCTTGGCTCTTCGTCTCGTTCGCTGATACTCGTCTGCCCAGGCTCCGCAAACGCCGCGGCCTTGCTCTCAGCCGAGGCAGGCGGTGCGGCTTCAGCCGGCTTTGGTAAATCCAGCGCATCCCGTGGGGGCTCAGGGGTCGGGAGGCTCGGCTCAGGCCTCGGCAGATCCGGCTGTTGTTTATCTTCCATAGTCACACCACTCCGTACTCAGAGATGATGACAGCAGACGCAAAAACGAACGCTCCTCGCTCTATATTTCTCATTTCACCACCGCGCCCTCAACACCTGCTTACAGTGTCCATTGCCCTGGCGTTCGTAGAGCGGGAATGGAGTTTGTGGAGCAGACTTCGTTACGGCACTGCGGCTTGCGACTAAGGCGCGGCAAGGTATTGGTTGGTGGGCGGAAAAGTGTTGATCGGGGGCCGACGAAGCGTCTTTCGCCGAGTAGCAGCAATCCGGCAAGATGAAGTCAAACGGAGACTTCGGAGGCGTGTTGACAGGACCTGACGCACGCTTCCGGCGTGGGCGCTCCGGCGATGAGAAGCGGGACGGTCGTCAGGGGATAAGCAACTGGTCTTCAGTAATACCGGCGTCACGGACTGCACGGCCGGCGATCTTGCAGCGATCCAGGCGCTCGATGTCATGGGCGTCGGAACCGATGGCGATCTCCACGCCATAGGAGGCCAGCTTGTACAAGTACTCGGCGTAGTCTTCGAGGAATGCGGGAGTGTAGTAGCGCGTATTGGCGAAGATTGCGCCGCCATTGGCCTCGATGGCCACGTCATTTTCGAGAGCGGTTTCGCCCAGTTCGGCGATATACTCCTCCGGCAGCAGGCTCATGTCCTTCATCCAGGCCATGACGCCGCTGTCGAACTCCCGCCCGGCAAACCACCAGGGATGCACCAGGACATCAATCAGCGGGTTCTTGACCACGGCGAGCATGAGGCTGTGCTGCAGATCAATGATGCCGCGCGGGTCGGGCTCATCGAAGTAGCTGCCGTGGACGCCGCCGATGATGAATTCGAAATCCAGCGCGTCGCGCTGGTAGTCGTCTATGGAAATCGCACCCGTCGCCGGGTCCGTGACGTTCACCTCGACGCCGAATATTACGTTCATGTCCGTCTCAATCTCGGCAAGGTCGTCCCGGATGGGGCGATGGTCGTCAAGGAACTCAGGTGCGTTGAGGTGATCGGTGATGGCGATAGTGGTCAAGCCAAGCTCTTCGGCTGTGGCGATGATGGCAGGGATCGTCATCGTCTCATTGGCACACTTGAGGTACTTTGTGTGAATATGCAAGTCGACTTGCTCGAACATTTTCAGTCTCCGAAATAGCATTGCGAATGCAGAATTGGATGGTGCGTTCTGTGCGCGTG
>CAZCJS010000209.1:0-7331 GCA_964498775.1 uncultured Armatimonadia bacterium | reverse complement strand
TACCGAACCCTCAGACCTCGGCACGCATGCCGCTTTTGCTTGATGCGATTGCGGGTATAAGGGAAGCCCGCGGGGACAATACCTGCGTCACCGGCCGTGTCTGTGCGCCATTCTCGACGGTGGGGCTGACCTTCGGTCTGCAGGAGGCGATGTACAAGCTGATGGACGACCCGGACCTCGTCCGCGACGCCATCGCATTCGGGGAAGAGTGCGCGATCTCGTGGGGTTTGGCCCAGATTGATGCCGGCGCTCATGCCATCTGGTACGGAGACTGCAACGCCTCGACGCACATGATCTCGCCGGCCCAATTCGAGGAGTGGGCACTCGAGCCCTGCAAGCGCGTCTCTGATGTGCTCCGGGATGCCGGTGCCTTCGTCTTTTTGCACAACTCCGAGGAGCAAATCGCCGGCTTGCGCCTGCAGGCACTCACGGAGCCGAGCGTACTCAGCGTCGGTCCCGGGCTGGACATGGCCGTCGCCCACCGGGAGCTCGGCGGAGAGATCCCGCTGATGGGCAACCTCGATCCCATCGGTATGTTGACGAATGCCTCGGCCTCACAGGTCGCGGGAGAGACCGACCGGCTGGTAAGGCTCATGTCCGACGGCGGGATGATACTCAACAGCGGCGAGTGCATACCACGCGAGGCCAAAGCTCCCAACATGCACACAATGATTGACACGGGCCGTAAAGTCTGGGGTCTCGTCCAGGGCCGCCGCTGAACCCCGGCTCATGATTTGCTGGTGAACGACCCCTGACCAGCGGGGCGCCGTGGCCCCTCATTGCACCGATTCTCCACCCACCCCTGCTCCCACAGCGCAGATTTACCGGCATCGGGGAGCGGTCGTATTACCGCAGGCACCGTAGAAAGGTGTCGCGCAGCCCCTGCCGGTGCCGCTGGCAGGCGTCGGTGCTTCATAAATCAACGGTGGAAGGCGCTGGCCAGTATCTCCAGGGTAAGGTCCTGGTAGCTCATGCCGTCAGCGATGGCCTCATGGGGAACGTCGGATGTCTCAGTGAGACCGGGCATGGAGTTGATCTCGTGGACCCAAACCTGGCCCTGCTCGTCGAGGTGCATGTCGCAGCGGCTGATGCCATGACATCCCGTCAGCAGGTGCGCCTCGAGGGCCAGTCGGCGGGCCTCCGCGGCGGCTTGCTCGGAAATGCGCGCCGGACAAATGAGATCCGTCATGCCTCTGGTGTACTTGGCCTCGTAGTCGTAGAACTCCCTGTGGGGGACGATCTCAAGCACCGGCAACGGCCGGGTGCGCTCGTGCCAGCCGAGGACGCCGACGGTAATCTCGGTGCCCGCGATGAACTTCTCGATCAGAACTCTGCCGTAGTGCCGGATCAGCTCGCGGACAGCCGCCAGCGCGCGCTGTTCGTCATGGCAGATCTCGACGCCGAGGCTGGAACCCTCTGCCGGCGGCTTGGTAACCAGCGGCACGCCAATGCGCGTAACGGCTGCCTCGAGGTCGGCGGGGCTGCTGTGGGCGGACAGCACCACATGCTCGGGCACAGGGAGACCGTTCTGCTCCAGAACGGCCTGGGTCAGCGGCTTGTCCATAGTCAGCGCACTGGCCAGTACGCCGCAGCCGGTATAGGGAATTCCCGCCATTTCGAGTACTCCCTGGACAACGCCGTTCTCGCCGGCACCGCCGTGGAGGGCGTTGAAGGCGACATCCGCTTCGGCGCGTGAGAGTTGTGCGGCAAGATCCGCCTGCGGGTCGAGCAGCACAGCGTCAATTCCCGCCGCTTTCAGAGCCTCCATGACCCCCTGCCCGGAACGGAAGGAGACCTCTCGCTCGCCGGACTGTCCGCCGGCGAGTACGGCCACTCGTTTGTCTCTCAATTCTTCCAGCACGTGTGTCTCCTCGCTTCAATTTCAGGCGCGTCTTGGCGCGTAGATGTGAAGGGTTGTAGGCATGCGCTCCTCGGACGGCGACACGGCAAACGCACAAGGCAACGGTGGGCGAGGCCTCGCAGGTGAGTGCAAGTCACTGAGGCTTGAACTTTAGAAAGAGTGTGCCGATTGTGCGGCCGCCGGCGAGGTGGTTGCTCAACATCGCCTCCCGGTCTGCGGGCGCACCGGCGAGCTTTAGATGGCCGGCACCAACATTGTACTTGTTCCAGGACGGGTCCATCTCCACCCACTCGCCAACATAAAGCTCGTTCCATTCGTGGTAGCCGTATGCGCCATTGACATAGACAAGGCCGATGATGATGCGCGGCGGGATGCCGACTGCCTTCGCCAGGGCTGCCAGCAGTACGGCATGCTCACTACAATCCCCGGAGCCCTGCTCGAGCACCTCCAGGGCGGAGACAGGCCTCGGGTCGCTCTTGACGCTCTTGAGGTTGTCATGGACCCAGTCGAGCAGCAGCTTCGCGGCCGTCCATGCGTCCGTTTCATTACCAATGATGCCTGCGGCGAGGCTGCTAATCTCTTCGCTGTCGCTCTGAGTGATCTCATTGGGCTGAAGATATGCCGCGAGATCGGCGGGCGCGCCCGGTGTCTCCGCCGAGATCGGCAACTGCGCAAGATGAGCCGGCTCGCGCTCGGGTGTGACAATAATCTCAGCACTACCATCGCCACGCAGGAGCACCTGTTGGCGATCGGTAGCAGGTATCATGTCCTTAATATTGTCAGTGACTGCGGTGGCGATGAGGCAGACGCGGTCGGCCCTGTGCGGGTCGGCCGGTGGAGTGCCGACGCGGATTCCGCTACTGAAGGTAGGCCCAGGAATGTCAGCAAGCGCTATCTGCTCGGTTGTGCGGACAAGCTGCAGATCCATGAGTTGGGGGAAGGCCTGGCGGAGGATGATGCCGTCCGGTCCGAGCCATGTGCGGACCTCGACGCCCATCTTCTCGAGGCGTGTGCTGAGCAGGGTCTCGATGCCCAGGTCGGTCTGGTGCTGCTCTGCGACGCGGATCGAGTAGCGGTCGAGGTGACCGACATAGGGGTCGAAGGCGGAGAAGACCATCTCCCAGCCGGGCTTGATTTGTCCGGCGGCGGCAGCGAGGAAAACGCGGATATCGGAGCCGAAATCATCAGGGCGGGCGATCTCGCTCTCGTGAGTGCCGTCAGGCTGGCGGAGCGTCACGTGCAGCTTGTCGGGGCCGACTTCAACCGTCCGGTCCGTGACCCTCCCCATTTGATTCTGCCACATCTCGATGCGACGCGGGAGCAAGGCCTCATCGTATTGGGTGACCTGACGACTGTCCATCTGTTGAGCGCGTCCATCCACGACGAAGGTAATCTTGGCGCACTCCTCGACGCGGAAAGCGCCGTCGTCGTGGGGGGAATCGGCGAAGGCCTGCCAGCGGACATATCCGGCGGGCTGGCCCTGGATAGAGACAGTGTACCAGTATGGGCCCGCGGAGTCCTGGATGAAACGTTGGGTGGCGAGACGCGTGTGCTCGGCACGGTCGGTGCCTTCAGCACTGGCAGCGAGCAGGCAGGCTACGACGGCAATTAGTAGGCCGATAGCAGCGGTGGTCTTATTCATCGGTCGGCGTGTCGGCGGCATCATTGGCAGCAGGCTCTTTGGTATCGGCGTCGGTTGGTGATGCCGGGTCCGCCGCGGCGCCACCGGACCCCGGTTGGGATGAGGAGTGCGCGCTTGAGGCCGGTTTGGCTTCAGGTTCAGTCTCTGCTGAGGCCTCATCTGCGCCGAGCATCATCTTGTGGAATTTGCCGACGATTTCGGGATCGAACTCGGTGCCGGCGCGGGAGACGATCTCCAGCAGCGCGGTCTTGGTGGCCACAGTTCTGATGCCTCTGCCGCCGGCGTGTTGCACTCGGTCGAAGGCGTCCACTACGGCGACAATGCGGGCAGCGAGGGGGATTTTTTTGCCCTTAAGTCCCTCAGGGAATCCGGTGCCATCCCAGCGTTCGTGATGGTACTTGACAATGTCTATGGCTGTTTCGAGGAAGGTAATCGGCTTGAGGATGCTAGCCCCGATGAGCGGGTGCATCTGGTAGAAGACTTGCTCGGGTGTTGCGGTGTCGCGGGCTTCGAGCGCCTCTTCATGAACGCCGATCTTCCCGATGTCGTGAAGGATGCAGCCAAACCGCAGCATCTCGCGCTCGTCGGTGTCGAGGCCCATGACTTTAGCAAGGCGATCGGCGAGTTCACTGACGCGCTCGGAATGCTTGTAGGTGGCAGCATCCTTTGCCTCGACGGCAGTGGTGAGTGCGCGAACGGTTTCGTAGTAGTTACGGCGGATGTCTTCATAGAGTTCGGCGTTCTCGATGGCGACGGCTGCCTGGTCTGCAAAGGTGGTGAGGAGTTGGATTTCCTGCTGGGAGAATCTGTGCTTGCGCTTGGAATATATGCGGATTACTCCGCACGTATCATCCTTGGTGCGCAGAGGGAGTGTGAGTACGGAGTTGATGCCTTCGGCACGGGCGGCCTCGGGGTACTGAAAGCCTTCTTCCTGGGTGACATCGAAGATCTGGACAGCTTCTCCAGTGAGTGCCTTGGCGTCCACCGGACTGGCAGTGCCGACAACCTTGCCCTTTCGCCAGTATTCCTGGCTGAGTCCGGACATGGCGGCCGGGACGAGTTCGTCGGTCTCCTCATCGAGCAGACGGATGGTGCAGCCCTTAGCGTCCATAACTCGCATGGCGCTCTGGACAATGAGATC
Organism: uncultured Armatimonadia bacterium; assembly: GCA_964498775.1. Taxonomy (GTDB): domain Bacteria; phylum Armatimonadota; class Zipacnadia; order Zipacnadales; family UBA11051; genus UBA11051. The sequence continues at coordinate 2,687 of CAZCJS010000209.1, read as the reverse complement.
AAGTACTTCATGCAGGCGCAGTGTGCTTGTGATGCTGCGGGCCACCTCGTAGAGTGTGTGTGACTCGTTGGCTCTGCGCTTGAGTTCGAGGTAGGCACGTGAGGCGGCGAGGCCGACGACGTAGAATGTACACATGCGCACCAGCATATCGGCGGGGGTCTGCATGACGGGTTTGTCGAGCTCGTAGCGTGCAGCCATCCACGGGCCACACAGAAGTGTGCTGAACAGTGAGACGAAGATTGCACCGTAGTCGCCGAAAATATAGCCGGCATAGATAATGGGCAGGTAGTAGAGATGGACGGCTATGCTGTCGGTGCCGGCGATCCGCACCAGTATGGTGATACCGGCGACACTGGCTGCGATGATCAGCGCAGGCCAGAGCAAAGCAAGCCTTCTTGGAACTCTCTCTGTGATGTCCATATTCTTAGGCTCTTGAAGACAACCTGTTAGACAAGCCGATGCGAGACCGCCGGTAGCGAACCGGTGGTCGTAGTGATTATAGCAGAATCAGCGGACCTTTTCGCCTGGCGCGACGTCATCGTCGCTGGCAATGAGTGCCAGTGGCTCTTTCTCACCGGCGGCAAGTATCATGCCATTGGACTGAGTACCGTGGATGGTGGCCGGCTCGAGGTTTGCCACGAGCACGACGCTGCGTCCAAGCAACTGGCGCGGATTGAAACGTGCTGCGAGTCCGGCGACTACCTGTCGGGGCTGGTCTTCGCCGATGTCAACTTGCAGAACAAGCAGCTTGTCGGTGCCGGGTATGCGGGCAGCCTCGATGACGCAGCCGGTGCGGAGGTCAAGCCTCTGGAAATCGGCGAAGGAGATTTTGTTGATTTCGTCACCAGCTCCGTCGGCTTTGTGGTCGTCGGGCTGCTGAGGCACATCTTCACTGGAGTTCTCGGGCTGTGGCGGTGCCTTGCTGTTTGCCAGCTTTGCCAGCGCCCTGTCAAGATCCATCCTTGGGAAGATTGGTGCTCCTCGATGGATGGTGATACCGGCTTGCAGACGCTGTGGTTGGAGATCGCCCCAGGCGCGGCTGAGTGCGGCTTCTGAGAGGCCGAGTTGGTCCCAGATTTCTTCTGCGACCTCGGGCATGAACGGGTCAATGAGAATGGCGATGACACGGATGGCGTCGAGCATGTCGTAGAGTACGGCATCGAGTTCCACGCGCTTGCCTTGTTTATGGAGCGTCCAGGGCGCTCGGTGGTCAATGAACTTGTTGCAGCGGGCGATGAACTCCCACACGGTCATGAGAGCATCTCGGAAGTTGATTTCGTCGAGGCAAGCCTGGACGCTTGCGACGGTCTGAGTGATGTCCTCTGACAATGCGCCGGCGGCGGGACCGGGATCGGGTACCCGGCCGTCGAGGTAACGCTCAACCAGAGGCAATGTGCGGTGGAGTAGGTTGCCCAGATCGTTCGCGAGGTCGGCATTGAACCGCTGCAGGATGCCTCGGTAAGAGAAGTTGCCGTCGGCGCCGAAGGGGACTTCGCGCAGCAGATAGTAGCGGAGAGTATCCACTCCGAACTTGGTACGGACGCCGGAATACTCGACGATCCGGTCTATGACCTCGAACGGGTCAACGACGTTGCCCTTGGACTTGCTCCTCTTCTGCCCGTGTTCATCGTTCCACCAACCGTGGGCGAAGAGGCAGCGTGAGAGCGGGAGCTCCAGAGCCATAAGCATGGCGGGCCAGAGTGTGCCGTGGAAGCGGATGAGGATGTCCTTGCCCATGAGTTGAACGTCAGGCGGCCAGACGGCTGCGAATTGCTCGTCGTCAGTTGTGAAGCCGGCGACTGTGAGGTAGTTGATGAGGGCATCAAGCCAGACGTAAACTGACTGCGTCTCATCGTCGGGCACTGGGATATCCCAGTCCGTCTTAGTACGGCTGATGCAGGCGTCGTGAAGTCCGTTTCTGATGAATGATAGGACTTCGTTGCGTCGGCTTTCGGGCGCGATAAAGCCGTCGTTCTCCTCAATATGTCTGATCAGCCTGTCGGCGTAGTTGCTGGTGCGAAAGAAGTACGCTTTTTCAGCCACCTGCTCGACGGGCCGACCGCACTCAGGACAGTTACCGTCGAGAAGGTCGGCCTCGAGCAGATATGTCTCGCAGGGGACGCAGTACCATCCGGTGTACTCGGAGAGGTAGATGTCGTCCTGGGCCAGGAGACGAGCGAAGATTTCCTGGACGACGTGAACGTGTTGCTCCTCAGTGGTGCGTATGAAGTGAGTGTGGCTGACGTGTAGTCGCTCCCATGCGCGCTGGTAGTCGCCGACGAGTATATCGGCGAAATCCTGTGGGGACTTGCCGGCTTCGGCGGCGCCACGGACCACTTTCTGGCCGTGCTCATCGGTACCGGTGGCAAAGACGACAGTCTCACCACGGAGCCGGTGATAGCGCGCCAGGACATCGGTCGCGATATTGGTATAGGCACTGCCGATGTGAGGCTTGCCGCTAACATAGTAGATCGGCGTGGTGATGTAGAATGCAGTCTTGTCAGAGTCCTGATCTGGCATACGTCATACCTACCTGCCTGTGAGATTGGTTTGCGATGTCTCTTTTCCTATGCCAAACGGCGCTACCCCCCGAGCTTACCCCGACGCTGGGCATAGCGCAAGGCAGAGGGGATAACGGCAGACGGCATTGGTGACTGATGGTGAGTAGATACGAGAGTCTGTTCGCA
>CAZCJS010000208.1:0-7396 GCA_964498775.1 uncultured Armatimonadia bacterium | reverse complement strand
GTTGGGGTGGCTTCGCCGCGCTCGCGGACCGGGCCTCTCTGCCCGTTTACGCCCAGCCTGAGACCACTATTGGCCCCGTTACAGGCCCCGTGCCACCTGCAGATATTGAGGCCTGGATGCTCAGTGGTGATTACCACTTCCATCGCGAGGGCTGGTGGCTCGGAGGTTACAGCAACACGATGATGCTCAAGTCCGGCGACACTGACATCTTTGTCAAGGACCTTACCGAGCAGCAAAAAACTTACATCTGGGAGCGCATGACCCCCGAACAGCGCCGCCAGATGGGCGACGAATATGGCAAAATCGGCTTCGGGATGGGCGGTCACCTCCAGCAGCGCCCGGCAGAATGGGGCCAGCTACTCAACGCCCGCATCGCTGAGTATTTCCGGGGTGTCAGCGGCTGGGCGGAGGTCGCCAAGCAACGCCACGAAGCAAAGATCCCCCAGGAAGCCAAAGATTTTGCCATTGACAAGGACAACTTCCTCCAGGACAACAAAGACAAGCTTACCCAGGAGCAGATAGTCCGCATCCAAAAGGGCGCTGATGCCGTCGCAAAGCTGGCCGATATCATCGCCACCATCGAGCTCAAGCGCATCGAGATTGCCGTCAAGGGGCTCAGCGGCGGGCTCATCGGTATCATCACTGACTACTGCACAGGCTTTGTCACCCATGGGGCAAACTACGTCAGCGATGCCATCGCGACTGTCCTCGGCAAGATGATAGACCTTGGCCGTAACGCTGCTGACAAGTCGCTGTCTCCGGGCGACCAGATCGCCCTGCTCAATCAGCAATTGGCCCTCGCAAATGGCACCCTCAATGACGAAATCGCCAAGGAGCGCGTTATTTGGGCGCAGATCCTTGCCGGCCAGGAGCCCCAGGAACCGCCACCTGCAGACCACGCCAACGTCGCGGTCTCCATTCTCTTTCTCGTTGACTGCAGCGGCAGTATGGCCGGGAGCAAGCTTGAGTCCGCCAAACAAGCCGTAGTCAACTCCGTCAACCATACCAATGACGGCAAGACTGAATGGGCCCTGCTCGGCTTCGGTGGCACCTGCACCTGCTGGCAAGTCGTCCCCTTCACTACCGATGCATCCAAGCTCCAGTCAGCCGCCGGCAGTCTCTCCGCCGGTGGTGGTACGCCGCTCACCTACTCTATCTATAAGGCAACAACTTACCTGGTCAAGAATGGTCACGCTGCCAAAGGCCGCCTGATTGTCCTCTGCGACGGCGAGAATCACTGCGGTCAGCGCCAGGGTGGAGGCCGTACCGAAGCCGCCGCAGGCCTCCGCAGCATCATCAGTACTCACAACCTCAGTACCGGCGGATAGCAGCCACCGGTGCTTTGCACGTCGTCAGACCACACTTCCGGTGGAGAGAGAACTGGAGAAATGAAGCTAATGCATGGCAAACTCGCCGTTTTCGCAGCAGCGACATTCATCATTGGCGCTGTTTTCGCACAAGCGCTCAATCAAATCACGCTCACCTACGGCAACTCAACCTACACCGCCACCTATAACCCCGGCCCCAGAAGTCTCACGTGCGCCTCAAACAACACCAACGCCGTCTGGAATGCCACCGTTGACAGCGGCATCCCGACAGCCGGCGACATCGCAGGCGTCGCAACCGGCGGCGGCCCGATCTTCGTGTACACCAAGGCCAACTACGTGCGCTTCTGCATGCTCTACTGGAAGAGCGGCGCCAAGCAGGTACCGATGAGCGGCGAAGCTCTCACTGGCACCATCGGCCGCGGCCGCCTCCAGAAGGCCAACTTCTACAATGTCGGCTCCTATGGCGCGGAAGTCACAGTCGTCACCATTGACGGCAATACTGAGTACACCTACAAGTGGCAGATCAATTCCCACGGTAACAACAAGGAGCTGGCCAGCCCCATCTCCAGGCTGGCCCCTCAGAACCTCGCTGAAAACACTAGGACACTTTCCTACAAAAACTCCCAATACACCGCCTCCTACAACGAAGTCTCTCGCGTCCTCTCGTGCTCATCCAACAATGTTAATGCCGTTTGGCAAGCCGAGGTGGACCGCTCCATTCCCGCCGATAATCAGTGGCTCGCAGCCGCCACCGGGGGCGGACCTGTCTTCATCTACTCCAAGCGTGGCGACATCTACTACGCCCTCCTCTACTTCAATAACGGCTACAAGACCGTCCCGAACAGCGGCGAATCTCTCACCGGACGCATCGGCCCCGGAGAACTGCTCCATTGCCATTTCGACGCCGGATCCTACGGTGCCCAAGTCACCATTCTCGCCCGCGATGGTGACAAGGAGATCATCTACGAATGGGACATCACCTGCCACGGCAACTCCCACCAGCTTGCCGCTCCCGTCGCCACTATCGTGGATCCCGACAGCACCATCGTCAACCTTAAGTACCAGAATTCCGAGTACCAAGGCATTTACAATAGCCGCACCGGCGGCCTCAAGGCTAGCTCTCACAATCCCGGCTGCGTCTGGCTTGGCAAGCCGGTGGCCAACAGCATTCCCTCACTCCTCGACATTGCTGCTGAAGCCACACCTGGCGGGCCCATCTTCATCTACACCCAGAATCAGGGCGGCACCAACTACATTCACTACACCATGCTCCATTTCCGCACCGGTAACGCATTCACGGGGCCCATCGGCCGCGGACGGCTTCAGAGCGCCAACTTCGCTGTCGGCCAATACGGTGCCGTCGTCACCATCGTCGCCACCGAAGGCAATACCCGCCACACCTATAACTGGGACATCAACTACCACGGAAATTGCCGCCAGATCGCCGACCCCGTGTCCCAACCTCTTACTCCCGCCGGCGGCGGGGTTGCTCCCCCTGGCGGCGGCCGCGCTGCCAGCGGCGTGCAGCTCTCCATTCTCTTCCTCGTGGACTGCAGCGGCTCTATGGGCGGCAACAATATCCGCAACGCAAAACAGGCCGTTCGCGACTCTGTCGCTGCCTCCAATGATGGCCGCACCGAATGGGCGCTCCTCGGTTTCGGCGATCTCGGCGGCAACGACTGCACTTGCTGGCAGGTAGTGCCCTTCACCACTGACGCCAACCAACTCAATGCCGGCGTGGATCAACTCGTTGCCGACGGCGGCACGCCACTCCAATTTGCGGTCAACAAGGCCATCACCTACCTGGCCACCAACGGGCAGGCACCCATCGGCAGACTCGTCGTCCTCTGCGACGGTGAGAACAATTGCAGCGCCGACGGCAGGACCGTAGCACGCGAAGAGGCAAACCGTAACCTTCAGGCGATCTTTCGCCAACAGCGATTGGGACCGTGATCATGATTATGCACAACACCCATCTAGTCGTTACCATTACACTGCTACTCGTTGCCAACGCCTGCTCAGCCCAGATTGTGGACCTCTCCTCACCTGGAGAGACCGTGGCTGATGCCGTAAAAGAGGCTCAGGAGGCCGTTGCCAACAGCACCATGAAAATTAGCATAAACACCGTCGGCTTCGATCTCTACGCCGGCTCCGAGGCCGAGAATTACCTCCAGGAGATTGCCCAGATCGGCGGCGGTTCATACTTCGCCGCTGCCGACGGCGGTCAACTTACCCAGGCGATGACCGGAGCCGCCACCGGGCAGATCTCCGGTTACGGCGGCACTCCAATCATCACCAGCCCACAGAATGCCGATACTGTCGGCCCGGCTACCATGGTTACGGGCACCGCTCAACTCGCCGGTGAAGGCGTCATCGTTATTCAGACTGAGGTTTACGACCAGCTCAATGGCGATTTCATCAAAATGGTCCCGGGCCATCGCCACAAACTCAACCCCGACGGCTCTTTCGCGCTGCTCATCGCAACTCCGCTCGTCTCATTCGGAGTCAAGCGCCCGCTCCGCTACGAGATACACGCCTTCACTGCCACTTCCGATGGCAACAAGTCCGCCCACGCCATTGTCACCGTGGACCAGCAGCAACCAACACCGTGACCGCAACTCGCTCACGCTCAATCTATTTCTGTACATTGGCGTGCAGTGTCGTGTACAATCTGCATACAGGAGGTCCAATCTCATGAGGCCAGCATGTTTCGTGCTCGTTGTCTGTGTAATCGTCGGCATCATCGCCGTAGCCTGCGTCGTGGCTGATGAAGCAAAGGAAGAGAAGAAAGCTGACACCACCGTAGAGACCAAGTCGGAAGCCACAACTCCCGCCCCTGTCCTAACTGTTCCGGACCCTGACGCCCCGATCGTCTTTGCACCAATGAAGGGCGATCTCGTCGGCCCTGCAACCATGGTTCGCGGCAAGGCCAAGCCCGGTTCCCTCGTCGTCATCAAAAGCGAGGTATTCGACATAGTTGACAACAACCCGCATCCCAGAATGGTCCCCGGACACCGCCACTACGTCAACCCTGACGGAACTTTTGCGCTCTTGGTGGCAACCCCCCGCATCTTCATCGGCCTCCAACTCCTCGTCCGCTACGAAATCCACGTTTACACACTCAAGAAGGACGGCACCGAGTCCAAGCACGTCGTCATACCGGTAACCCAGACGGCGCCCACACCACCATAGACTGCCACACCCGCACGCGCCCTTGACCGTCCGCGGCTTACCTTATCGTAACAATGCGCGAGCTGGAACGCTTCGGTGGCATCACATAAACGCCAGCGGCGAGGCCATTTCTGTCGGCCTCGCCGCTGTTTATTGTCTCATATATTCCTATCTGCCGACCTTACCTCCCCCCAAGGGATGGGTGGCTCGACTTGAGGTTGCTGCGCTGCAGCAAGCTCAATTGAGAACAGGACAAGCATCGCTTGTCCTGTTCTCACCTTCCAGCCCGAGGCGATTGTCTTTGCCGTTGCCGTATGGAGCGGCCGTGTCGAAGGGCGCGCGGTCTCATCCCAGGCACTGAATCCCGCCCACGCCCTCCATGCCGACGCTGCTTGCCTCTCGCCTACTCCCCTCTCCCATGCGCTCTACCCAGCACCGCAAAGGGGAATCAAAGGGGTGAGGGGCCTTACCTACTCCCTCGGCACCTCGTCGGCCTTCTCCGCCACCTTCCGATACGCCGCCGCCTGTTCTTCGATCACATCACGCCAGTAGTGCTTGAACCACGGTATCCCGTAGATTCGCCCTTCCATCTCCGTCACTGGCAGGCTCTTGTCACCCTCGCGTACATCCCATTCCGAGTTCGCGATCCGCGTCGGCTTCCCGTGTCCGTAGATGTCGGCCGTCTGCATCAGCGGATGCAGGTGCAGCCCACCGCGCCTGCCCGACCCGCTACACACTCCGCCTTCTGCCTGCACTGCCGCGGCGTACTTGTCCAGCGGCAGTCCGTTCAACTCCTCCGCTTTGTATATTCCTCGCGGCGCATACCAACCGCCCATGTGGCTCCCGCTATCCTTTGCCGGCCGGTGCGCCTGCAAACCCGGCACATCCTCCAGCAGGTCCCAGAAGTAATTCATCGCCTTCAGTATCTCTTCCATCCGTGGCCTATAGTACTTCAGTTGCACCCGTGCCACAGCCGAAGTCAACTGGTGCATCCGGTACTTGTAGCCCCCCATCGGCATCCCCTTATAGGGCAGCAGGTCCGGCTCAGTGATTACAGGCTCATCCATATCTGCCGCCCAGCGTATCGAGGACGTGCGACCGTGGTGACCCCACGCCGTCGCCTTCTCCCAGATGTACCTGTCATTCGTGATCAGGATTCCACCCTCACCCGTCGCCAGCGCCTTCCCCGACATTATCGAGAAGCAGCCCACGTGCCCGATCGTACCCAGCACCCGCCCCTTGTACGACGCCCCATGCGCGTGCGAGACATCCTCAATCACCTTGATCCCGTGTCGCTCCGCTATCTCCATTATCGGGTCCATGTCCGCCGGATAGCCGCCCAGGTGTACCGGAATAATCGCCTTCGTCCGTTCCGTGATCCGGTGTTCAATGTCCTCCGGGTCCAGCGTCAGCGTATCCGGATGCACATCGCCGTACACCATCGTCCCCTGCAGGCTGAAGACTGGCAGCGCCGTCGCCCAGTACGTCATACTCGGCGCGATGATCTCGTCACCTATGCCCACACCGCACGCCCACATAGCCGCCTGCAGTGCCGCCGTCCCGCTGCTGTGTCCCAGTGCGTATTCAACCCCATGCCACTCCGCGTATTCCTTCTCAAATTCCAGCGTCACATCTCGGCCCGACATCGCCCTCCGCCTTAGCACCTCCAGCACGGCCTTCTCATCTTCCTCGGTGATAATCGGCCAACTCTGGGCCGGCCCTGGATCCGTCGGTGCTGCTTTCGGCCCTCCATTGATTGCAAGCGCAACATCATCACTCATCTTTATCGCTCCTCTGTCTCAATCTGTTTTCATCTCATGCACTACCCCGCACGAATCATCAGCGCGTGGCTCGTCCTGACCTGTTTACCGCGCAGCTTCAGTCCCGAGTCCCTTGTGTCCTTCCCGCATAGCCTTATCTCGATACCTACCGCTTACCCCTCACCATTTGCCCTATCTACTCCCTCGCCACCTCTTCCACATTCTCCGACACCTTCCGGAACGCTGCCGCATGTTCCTCAATAATCCGCGCATCATAGTGCTTGAACCACGGTACCGACAGCACCCGCCGTCGCAGGCTCTCGGTCACCGGCAGACTCCCCTCCGGCTGCCGCACATCCCGTTCCGAGTTCGCGATCCGCGTCGGCTTTCCATGCCCGTAGATGTCGGCGGTATTGAACAGCGGGTGCAGGTGCAGGTTCCCCACCGTGTGCCTCCCGCAAGCGACGCCCTCTGCGCTGACTGCTTCGCAATACCGGTCAATATCCAGCCCCCCAAGCTCCTCCGGCACATACAGCCCACGCGCCCCGAACCATCCACCCATGCTGCTGCCCGAGTCCTTCGCCACCCGGTGCGCTTTGATCCCCGGCACTCCTTCGAGCAGGTCCCAGAAGTACGTCATCGCCCTATCTATCTCCGTGATGCGCTCGGCATAGTGCCGCAACTGCACTCGGCACACCGCCGACGAAAGCTGGTGCATCCGGTATTTGTACCCGCCCCACGGATAGCCCTCATGCCCTACCAGGTCCGGCTCGGTGATATACTTCTCCTCCAACTCACCCGTCCACCGCGACGCCGCCGTCCGTTCCTTATGGCCCCAGACTATCGCGCGTTCCCAAATGCGCCGGTTGTTGGTCACCAGCATCCCGGCCTCGCCACACGCCAGCGACTTCCCTGACATCAGCGAGCAGGCGCCGACATCACCCATCGTACCGACCAGGCGCCCCTTGTACCTGGTTCCGTGCGCCTGGGAAAAATCCTCGATGACCTTCACATTATGCCGTCGGGCGATCTCGAGTATCGGATCCATGTCCGCCGGGTACGCCCGCAGGTGTACTGCCATTATCGCCTTGGTCCGCTCGCTGATCCGGTGCTCGATGTCATTGGGGTCCAGGCACA
>CAZCJS010000207.1:0-7406 GCA_964498775.1 uncultured Armatimonadia bacterium | reverse complement strand
CCCGCCATGTTTGTCGCTACCGTCATCATCCCGGGACTGCCGGCCTGGGCGATGATCGTCCCCTCGGTCTCATGGCGCTTGGCGTTGAGGATATTCAGTTGGCTTTCCCTGTCATCATCACCTGGCTTCATACCCTCTTCCAGCATCGCGTGAAGGCGCAACCGGTACTGCGCAAGCGCCTCGGCGTCTGTATCCGTATCCGTCACTCCCACAATGGTCAGCAAGCGGTCGAGATTCGCCTCAACAAGAACGTCTCCCTCGATACCGAGCGCTTCGGCAATATCTGCCAGATGCACATCGTCGTCCTTGGCCCGCCGTTTCATGTGCGTCGCTTGCGCGACGAGTTCTCCTATTGGCCGTCGGAGGTGGGAGAGCCATGCTTCGCGCTGGTCTTTGTCCAGCCCGTCGGCTTCGCGGAGCTCCCAGAGCAGTATCTGTACCAGCGCATGGGTGCGCAGACGTGCCCCTTCGAACCGCTGACCGATGTGCTCCGACACGTCCACCGAGCGCGTGCCGACGAGCACGGGCTGGCGGCGCACGTGCATGTTGATCATCTCGTTGATGATTCCGCGGGACTTAGCCTCCACAGTTTTGTATATGGTGTCGGGATTATCTATACGGGCTACCGGCCGATTGGTGGGTATGACTACGACGCGTGCGCCATAGACGGACACAAACTCGGGCTCTTCTGACTTGGCGGTGCCGGTCATGCCGGCGAGCTTGTCGTAGATGCGGAAGAAGTTCTGATACGTTATAGATGCCACCGTCTGCCGTTCGCGAGGAGTGTACACATGCTCTTTGGCTTCGATCGCCTGGTGGAGCCCGTCACTGTAACGGCGACCGGGCTGCAAGTGGCCCGTGAACTCATCAACGATGACCACCTCGTTATCCTTGACTACATACTGATGGTCCTTCTCGTAGAGGAAATGCGCCTTCAACGAATTGTCAACCAACTGCGCGATTTCTACATTCTCCGGATCAACAAGCGAAGTGTCCTTCATCCCCATTTGCTGCTCGACCCAGATCATGCCCTCTTCGGTCAGCGAAGCCTGGTGGTCCTTTTTGTCCCATGTGAAGAACGGTTCGTCATCATTGTTGGCACGTATCATCTTGGTTACGAGCGTTTCGAAGTAGTCGTAGTCAGCGGCGTGCGAGCTGGCCTCACCGGAGATGATCAGAGGTGTTCGCGCCTCATCAATAAGGATACTGTCGGCTTCATCAACGATGCAGTAGTGGAGTTGTCGCTGGGTCAATTGCGAGGGGTGTACGGCCATGTTGTCGCGGAGGTAGTCAAAGCCCAACTGGCTGTTCTCCACATAGGTAATGTCTCTGCCGTACATTACCCGTCGTTCAGAAGCGGACATGGCGTGCTGGACGTAGCCGGTAGTCATGTCCAGAGCGGCAAATATCTGTCCCATCCATTCCGCCTGCCAGCGCACCAAGAAGTCATTGGTGGTGACCAGATGAGCGCCCTTGGCGGGCAGAGCATTGAGATAGAGGGGCATGGTGGCCGTCAGCGTCTTTCCCTCACCTGTCCTCATCTCAGTTATCATGCCTCGATGCAGGGCGATGCCGCCTGCCACTTGCACCCTGAATGGTCGCTCCGACAGCGTTCTGTCGGCGGCCTCCCGCACACATGCAAACGCCTCGGGCAGCAGGTCATCGAGGTCTTCACCGGCGGCCAGGCGGTCGCGGAACTCCCCGGTCTTTGCACGCAACTCCTCGGCGGAGAGCTGCCTTATCTCCTCCTCAAGCGCCAACACCTGGTCAGCCGTCCTCAGCAGACGTGCAACCTCGCGCTCGTTAGGATCAACAACTCTTTTCAGGACATTCCAGATTACTGCCATAACACCCATCAACCGTCCCGTCAGTTTGGCATTTTACGGACTGTGCGGTCATTTGGCGCTGTGAAGCTCAGTGGGAGACCGCCACGATGCGAAAACCTGCAACTGTGGAGACATCACGCGTCGAGGCCAATAGCATGCGACACTCTCTGCTTCCCGTTTCTCTGCCTCGTGGCTCTCCGACGCACCTGTCCGACCCGAAAGCGGCCGCCCGGTACCTAGTTGGCATCCATTGTTGAGCCTTCGTGTACCCACTCCGGCGTCAACTGCACCTCGTCATCGCTCACTACCGGCTTGGTTTCCGCAGGCTCTGTGTCTCCTGTGAGCCCGTTGATGTCCACGCGCAGCCCGAGGCTCTCGCTTGCGAACCGGTAGCCGAGTGTCCATGTTAGGTAGCGGCTGCGCCGGCTCAGCTCCAGGCGATAGTCCCGCAAAGATGACTCCTTGACATCGTATCGTCCTAACGTGTAAAACCCCCAGCGCGGATTCATTTGCCATTTCAGCGTACCCAGCGCCTCCAACTCAATGTCCACATCGTCGAACAGGAATGGTGAGGCGCCGCTGGGATGGTGGCGGATCAGTTCCAGGGAGGCATTCAGATCATTGGTGATAGGGCCTCCGATACCGGCCTCAACGCTGATGTCGCGATAGTGACTTCCCCGGTCGTAGAAGTTCTGGGTTGCCTGGGCACCGTACCAACGTCCATCACGCTTTCGCTTCTGCTCGGGATTCTGGACATAGCGTCCCCACAGCGATGCACGCGAGTCTGAGCGCACCTGGGCCGTGTACTCATCGCGCTCGTGGAAACGTCCGAGACTCACACCGGCCTCCCAGTCGCTGTGTGGCTCTGTGATGTCAAAGTGGCGGACGTACCTGATCTCAGGCCGTCTGCTAATGGACAGACGCCGGGTGATGTCATCGGTCACGAACTCCTGCCGGCTCACCCAGATTCCCGTTTGCTTGGCCGGAGTGGTATGAACGATACTCGCCACACCGCGCAGGTGACTCCTGGTAGCCACCCGCACCTGGGCGGTTCCCGACCAGCCGCTGTGGCTCTTCAGGAACTCCCAGGAGAGCGGCATATAGATCCCGTCATATCCCGAATAGCCCGGAAGTCCGTACCCCGGTCCGGTGCCAGTCGCGTCCCGCCCGTACTCGAAGCGGATCCGTGATAGCAGGGGGATACCGACGCCCAAAAGGTGCAGCTTACCTCGATCCGCGACCACCTCGCCGGTCTCGGAATTCCACACCAGTCGGCCGACGCTGGCGGCGACATCTGGATCGTCCGTCTCTTCGCAGGGGGTAACTATGCCATTGACCACGACGAGAACCGAACCCTCATCCCACCTGATTTCATCACCACGGAAAAAGGCGCGGAATACGCGGTCACCGTCGTGCGGCATGTTGACACTGGCGACCGCTTGCGACATCCGCATCTCGTCGCGGCGCATGTCAATATAGAGGTCCTCACCGCGGAAAGCGCCCTGTTCAGTGCGTAGCAATACCGACCCACGAGCTTCCACTACCTTGGCCGCGGTGTCAATACTGACCATCTCGGCGCTGATCCCCACCCGAGGGCTGTCCAAATCGCTGGTATAGGCCAGGATCCTGACGTTCCCGGCCACCTCGATCCGCTTGGCTTCCTCATCATTGACGACTTTGTCACCCGAAATGTGCACTGTCAGGATCGGGTCGTGTTCGCCCTCTACCGCGTATGCTGCACTCCCATCAGTCTGCTGCGTGGATTGGGCTTCCAGCCCGACTGCTGCTGCCAATCCCGCAAGCACCAAAATAGCTGCAAGTCCCACAACTCGCATGAGTCGCCCCATTCTTGCGCCCCAGGTTCATCTCTGGGATATCTTCTCAGGTTAGAGATTATATCACACCACAGCCACAGAGAGCAAAAAAGCGACGGGCCACGGCTGCGAGTTTGAGTTGTCAGCAGTGTGGGTTTTGAGCGGCAGTTTTCCAAAGGCAATGGCGGGCGAGCCTCATTGACCTTGACCACGACGCTGGTCACCTGGCCCTCTATAGCGAGCAGAGCTCCGTAGTTTTGCCATACCTCCTTGTGTCCGCATAGTAGTAATGGCCTTGGGCATTGCTCCGGGGTCGTGACAGTTCCACCCACGGCCCGGGAGTGAAATGCCCATTCGTCTGGTGATACTCATGAGCTTGCAGGTTGCCTGCGCGGTGAGTTGACACGCGTGCCATCGTATGATATCGTAACTATGACACTCCTATAGGAGTGCAATAGGAGTATTTAGCGGAGAACACGGTCAGCCAACTACCGCAGGAGAACAGGCCTCATGATTGCACCGCATGGTGGAAAGCTCGTCAACCAGATACTTACCGGTGATGGCCTTGCCGATGCCGTATCGCGCGGGCGGACATTGCCGAAGCTCACTGTCACGAACGTGCTTGCTGGCGACATCCAAAATATCGCGCGCGGCGTATTCAGCCCCATGACCGGCTTCTTCGGCAAGGATGACTTCGAAAGCATCGTCGCGGGCGATCACACAGTTGACGGCACCATCTGGACCATCCCGATTGTTTTAGACGTTCCGGAGAAAGACAGCGTGAGTGCCGGACAGGAGCTTGCCCTCTGCCGGGCAGGCGAAGATGACGCTATGGCCCTGCTCACAGTGGACGAAATCTATGAGTGGGACAAGGACAGCGCAACGAAGGCGTTTTTCGGCACCAACGACGAGCGCCATCCCGGTGTCGCCGGGATGTATGCCCGGGGCGACTACCTGGTTGGCGGGGATATTCACCTGTTAGACGATAACCGGGGTCCCTTTGCCGAGGTCAACCTCTCTCCGGCTGAAACCCGGCAGGTATTTGCCGAGAAGGGCTGGGAAACCGTCGTGGCTTTCCAGACCCGCAACGTCCCCCATATAGGACATGAGTTCCTGCAGAAAGCGGTCCTCGGTTTTACCGACGCCCTCTTCATCCAGCCCATCATCGGCAAGAAGAAGCCCGGGGACTTCCGTGACGAGGTGATCATCGCCGCTTACCATACGCTGATCAAGAACTACTACGCCCAAGAGCATGTTTTCCTCAACATCCTCCCGACCGAGATGCGCTATGGCGGACCGAAGGAAGCGATCCTACACGCGATCATGCGCAAGAACTACGGCTGCACCGGCATCATCATCGGTCGCGACCACGCAGGGGTAAGTGACCCCGATGGGAAGCCGTACTACGGCGAAGAGGACGCTATCCACATCTTCAGGAGTTTTCCGGACATCGAGATCCAGCCGTTCAGCATCGCCGGCGACTTCGGCTACTGCACCAAGTGCAATAGCGTGTCGAGTAATCGCATGTGCGACCACCGGGATCAATACATCTCTTTCTCCGGCACCGAGATTCGTCAGGCAATTCAGCACAAGACTGAAATAGCCGAGCAGGTCATGCGTCCCGAAGTCCTCCAGACGATTATGCAATTCGACGAGGTCTTCGTGCGGTGAGTGTGCTCCTCAATTGCGCCAAGTACACGACTACGGCGAGCGATGGGCCGGTGCCATGATGAAGAACTGCGCGAATTGCAGACACGCAACGTTCATGGGCTGCGTGGAGCTGCAGTTGCTCTACTGGTGCAGGCATGCAGACAGGCCTCGGGGCGAACGAGATGTCTGTGAGCACTGGGAGCCACAGGAGCCATCTCAGCCACATCGGCCTGAGCGTCGTGACTCACCTGCCGCGCCGGATTGACTTGACGGGACGAACACTGTATTAAGGTTCGCTGCTGTACGAGGCCGGCTCTCATCTGATGAATGATACGACAGCGAACTTCGGCTATACTGATGGCTCAGGAGACTACAGCGCCAGGCGGCCGACAGGCTTTGGGCCTGCTGCGTCACTTCGAGGTGAAGGAATGATCTGATGGCGGAAACGAAACGGGTAGTGATCATCGGTTGGGACTCAGCGCCCACCGATCTGTTTAATGAGCAATGGCAGGCGCGGATGCCCAACCTCCACCGCTTTCTCAGTGAAGGTACCTACGGGCCGTTGCGCAGTAGCGACCCGCCCATTACGGTGCCCGCATGGACATCAATGTTCTCCTCCCGCAATCCTGGTGCGCTCGGCTTCTTCGGTTTCCGCAACCGCAAGGCCGGGGAATATGCAGGCAAGTGGATTGCGACGTGTGCCGCCGTCGAGGTGCCCAGAATATGGGACCTCGCCTCACAGGCCGGCAAGCGCTGCTGCGTGCTCAATGTGCCGCAGACCTATCCGCTGCCTGCCCAATCGGTCAATGGGATCATGGTTTCCAGTTTCCTGACTCCGAGCACCGACTCCGACTACACATATCCGCCAGACCTGAAGAGGGAGTTGGACCAAGTAGCCGGTGGCTATGAAATAGATTGCGATAACTTCCGCACTGACAACAAGGCCCAGCTGCTCGAAGACATCAGGCGCATCAGCGATAAACGCTTTGCGGTCGCCTCTCACCTGCTGCAGAAGGAGCCCTGGGACCTGTTCGCGATGGTCCATATGGGGCCGGATCGCATCCAACACGGCTTCTGGAAGTTCCACGACCCCCGGCACCATAAGTACGAGGCCGGCAATCCCTTTGAGAACGCCATCAAGGATTACTATGGCCGGCTGGACGAGCAGCTCGGGGTGCTTGTTGATCTAGCCGGCGATGATGCGGCCATTATCATCGTCTCAGACCACGGTGCCAAACGCATGAAGGGCTCGTTCAATATCAACGACTGGCTGCTGGAGAACGGCTATCTCACGCTCAGGCAACCTGTAACGGAGCAGACCGCCTTCAGCGAAGACCTTGTTGACTGGCCGCGCACGAAGGCCTGGGCCTGGGGCGGTTACTACTCGCGCATCTTCATGAACGTGGCGGGCCGCGAACCTCAGGGCATCATCCGTGCGCAGGATTACGAAGCCGAGCGCGATGAACTGATCGCGGCTATCGAGGCGATCCCCGATGATCAGGGACGCCCGATGGAAACAGTGGCCCACAAAGCGGAAGATATCTACACGGGGCCCTACGTCGCCGACGCCCCCGACCTCCTCGTCTATTTCGATGCTCTCCACTGGCGCGCCGGTCAGGGTCTCGGCAACCCATCCGTGTATTCATTCGACACAGAAATCGGGCCTGATGATAGCGTGCATGACTTCTATGGCATTTATGCCTCCATTGCACCGGGTCATCCCGAAAGCGGTCACCAGCAGGGCCTGCATCTTATGGATGTTGCGCCGACTGTCTGCCGGCTCCTCGGCATTGACACACCGGCCGAAATGGAAGGCAAGTCAATCTACTCCAAACAGGTGGAATGAAGACAATGTGCGACTGTTGCGAAGACAAAGAGTACGGAGCGGTAATCTGGGTGACGGGTGTCCCGGCTTCCGGGAAGTCCACAATATCCGGGCTTGTCGAGCAGAAGCTCATCGAGATGCGCCTGCCGGTCGAGAACCTCGATGAGAGCTTCAAAGCCTACGTCGAGACGTGCCGCCGCACCTTCCGGGTCGAGCTCATCCTCACCACTTTCGACGACCTGGTCGAGTCGGAGTTTGGGGTCAGCATCCACGAGCAACGGATCCTCGAAC
>CAZCJS010000206.1:0-7462 GCA_964498775.1 uncultured Armatimonadia bacterium | reverse complement strand
CGAACACGGCGACGATGATGGAGAGAGCCGGAGTATGTCGGGCCGGCCAAACGGTCCACTCGATAGGAGCATTGGGCGCGTGCGTCTGGTCAGAAGTTGCGTCATGGCAATAAGTCACGTGACACCGCCGGGGTGCGTTCGTTGGATTAGCCGGTAGTCCTGAGCATTGATTTCGCCTGAAGCAGGGCAAGTTCCTGCCTAGAGGGGGGGCGATATACCGATGCAGCAAGTAGTGATTGTGGGCGGGCGCTGGTGCTTGCGGCGGCGTTTGAGTGCAGCGACTGAGATGCGGTTTGTCTGGGTGATGCTACGTGTTGTCGGTGCAGGGGTCGAGTTGGTGCCAGAGGGGTGGGGCATGGCCTGAAATGTCAGCGATGATGTCTTGTGCCTGGCGCAGAATGGCAATGGCGGTGTCCTCGTCGAGCTGATCGGCACTGACAGCGGCCTGGAGTTCGTCTTCATCGAGAAGGCAAGGCTGCTCTTTCGCCGGTTGCCATACGTCCAGAAGCAAGTCGGTGTACTCGACTTGGGTTTCGCTGATCCGGATTGGAGAAGTGATGTGGATGAGGTCGGCCAGGGGCGAGCCATCGGGTCGGTACATCTCCCACCACACAGAGCGATGCGCCAAACGGTAATGGGCGAGGGTGATACTCCCGGGTGGAATCGTGGTGCCGCCGACAGCATTAGCCTCCTGGTTGACGTAACGCAGCACGTAATAGCCCGGCCGGCGCAGCAATACGGCGCAAGGGAAAACCTGGTCCCCTTTCAGCAGGCGGTGTTTGATCTCAGTGATCGTCTCGGCCATCCTATCCTCCTATCGCCAGCGCGAACAGACCCGCGACGATGAACGCCCCGGCCAGCAGGCGCACACTGAGTGTACCTTCGCGCAGGCGGGTTGCTCCCAAACCGATCCCGATGAGAATGCTGATATTGCGCGCCGCCGCAACATAGGCCACCGACTCAAGCATCATTGCCGTGATAACGAGTGCGTAGGAGATGTAGCCTAAGAGCGATGCACCAAAGATAAGCCGGGCATGTTGACGGAATTCTGCCCTGAAGGCATCGCGACGCTTTGCGATGATGAGCGCGGCAATAATAATGGCGATGACCACTTCCATAAGGAACTGGTAGCTAAGCACTGAAGATCCCTGGGCGCCGGCTTTGTCAACGATGTGGTAGAGCGCGATGGTGACGGATGCGAAGAGCGCGAACTTGACGGATGAGGCAGGGCGGGTAGCGGTTCCCGTGTTTGCAGGCCGGCGCAGAAGGTCGTAGGCGAGAATAAGCGTGCCGAGCAGGATGACGATGATGGCTACGAAGCCGGCCGCGGATGGCAACTCATGAAGCAGGAACCATGCCAAGACGGCGATGACTACGGGTGCAAGGCCACGTGAGACGGGATAGACGACGGAGAGGTCGCCACGGTTGTAGCCGGTGCCCATGCATGATATGTAAACGGCCTGGATGATACCACCGAGGATAGCCAGCTTCCAGGTCGCGAAGTTCGGAGGGCGGCTGAAAATGAGCCACTCGCCGAGGACAGCGGCACCGGCGAACAGAGGCATGACGAGGCTGAAACCCCAGAGGAAACTGAGGCTGTCGCCGGCCCGCTTCGCCCAATAGTTCCACAGCGCGTGCAGCGCCGCCGAGATACAGACAAGGAGCAATGCGACTGGATTCATGTCAGAACTCGCTTGAGTTGTCTGGTACGGCGTTAGTTCGAATACAGTCTGAGCGGTCGTGAAAACAATTACCGGCCCGCTACGGCGAGCCGGTAAGTATGCCGGCGAATAGTTCGGATGAGATTTAGCGGGACTAGATCGGCGGCGGCGGAATCGGCTCATCTATGCCTGCAACGACGACGTCCTTAAAGCCGGATGCGCTGGTATTACCGGCGTTGTCCTCGGCGACTACACGAATGCTGTATCTCAGTGGTCGCGTGGCGTCCTCTTGATTTTGGCGGATGTCGTTAGGGTCAATGGTGAGACTGAGCCGGTAGGTACCGTCCTTTGGACTGGTGCCGGCAACAAGAGCCATCGCGTAATTTGTCTGCCAGTTGTTGGGATCAACGACCTGAGCCTCGACGGATCTCAAGCCGTCCCCGTCGTTGATGGCTGCGGTGACATTGACTGTGCCGCCGGAAGAACTGAGGTTGCTCGGATCCACCAGGAAGGTACTGATGTTGGGCGGCCGCGACGGAGTAACCACCACATTCGCCAGAGCAGAGATGTTACCACTGGTAGCCACAACCATGGCGCTGCCCACATTCAAGGCCGTGAACTTCCCGTTACGGTCAATGTTGCCCGCATTGGTCGTCAGGTACCAAGTCGGCTGGACCTGAAGCAGGCCGGCGCTGCCGGACACGGGAGCAGCAAACTGTATTTCACCGTTGAGGTCTATGGTCGCCTGGTCCGGAGTTATCGTGATAGCTTGCGGTTGGCTCAGCCTTATCGGGAGCACCGCTACGGTGACCGAGGGCGCGTTGTCGGGATTGTCATTCTTGCTCACGCCGACGCCGGCGATTGTCTGCGACCCATAGTCCGGATTGCTGATGCTGTCAACGGTGAACTCGACGGTTCCGTCGCCGACTGGCACATCGCGGACGATGAACTCGCCGAGGGTATCGGCATACGCGAACTGCCCGGTGGACATTGTGACGAGGCTTCCCGGCAGTGGTTCGGTTGTGCGGTCGGCCTTGACAACGCGCCCCTTGATGATGGCGGTGTCAACCGGAGGCGGTACCGGTGGAGGCTCAGGACCAGGGCGGGCATTGCCGCCGCAACCGCCAATAATTGTGACCACCATCGCTGCGAGTAGCATTGCTGCGAGTGGCATCGCTGGGACTATAATGCCCGTCCGACAATGAGACGACATACGCTCTCAGCCCTTTCGTGGGCAGCAGCTTGTACCGGTGGCTGATGGCAGAGCTACCTGGTAAGATTCACGGTCATCAACTGGCGGACCTGACAACCGTCTTGTGCCTTCGCCCTGAGTGCCACCAGATAACACCCATCGGGCACTCGGGCCCCGTACCCGTTTCGTCCATTGAATAATATAGTATGATTCCCCGCCAAGCGCAAGTGCTCCTGCTCAACTTTGCGCACGGAGCGGCCCGCAATGTTGAGTATCTCGACATCCGTCTGCGCGTCCGCCGAGAGTGAAAAGGCAATCTGGGCGCCACCGCTGCGATTCGGCTGGACACTCATCGTGTTGATAGCCAACGAGGAGGCCGTCTTCTCGCGGACCGTGAGCTGGAAGGCCCGGCTACCTGCAGAACGGGACACAAAGCGGTACTCACTTGCGGTGCGCAGGAAAGTACTCGCACCGGTCAGAGGATCGTGGAGGGTGATGATATAGTTTGCGGGGAGACTGCTGAGGTCGGGCATGGCAATCTCCGCCGCGGTGCCGGGGGCCAAGTTAGTCACATCGAGGTCCCATGTCCATTTGGGTGCGGCGCTATTGGCTAATGAGACGGCAAGCGGCGCGGTCTCATCATGAGGGCAATTCGCCGGGCTGAGATGCAACTGCGGATTGTTACCGATCGCCGGCGGTGACGGAATGAGATAATCCTTGTCGGCGATCCCGATGTAGTTCTGGGTGTCAACAGAAGCTCCACTGGCACGCAAGACAACCTGGGCCTGCCATCTCCCCGGCCAGGCGGCTGAGGCGGTTTTTGTGGCGGCTGGAGTGCCGATGTCGGATGCAGTGGCCGTACCGCTCGGTCGAGCCAGCGTCAGCGTACAGGGCTGGAGGATGAGAACCCAGAACCCCGCCCATGGAGCGATGAGTGAAGCGGGCTGGGATGGCACTGTCGGGTATGCAAGCCGGTATTCGTTGTCTTCGGTGGCGTAGGTCCATGCCAGAGCACGGATGATGTTGGCGTTCTGCGCGCTCGCGAGGTCCATGGTATTTGAGGCGACAGTGACGGTGGTCTTACTGAAGTCCAGGGGCGCGAAGAATGGATTGGCGAGCTGGTGCCATCCGGGTGTCAGATCGATGCTGAAGTTTCCGGCGGGAGCGGAAGCTCCGGTAGCCTGAACAACAGTGGCCTGATCAAGGTTGGCCCAGAAGCCGCGACCGAGCTGCAGTTGGAGTGTCTCCGGTATTGCACCGGGTAAGTATATCTCATAGCATTCTGCGGCGGGATCCCAGCGGGCTGCCCGGAGTTGTTCCGGGGGGACATTTAGCATTGTCGCCGGGTCCCTGTCCGGTGGGACGGCCGCCGGACCGATGAAGAACAGTCCCGGGCCCATCGTGATGTTGGTGTTGGCATATGACTGGACAGGGCCGGTAGCGCGGATATTGGTGTCCTCATTCCCGGCACTATCGCGCACTCCGACGGCGTAGTAGTAATCAACACCATCCTGCGTCGTCGAATCCGTCCAGTTGGTCGTCAGCGCTGTGTAGATGGTCTGCACCAAGGTAGCGCCGGTTGTTGATGAGAAGTCGCGGTTGCTACGATAGATGCGGTAGGATGCGAAATCGGGCGGGGGATTGTAGCCTGACCACTCGAGGGTAATCGCGCCCCCTTCGTCGTTTGGACGGTCCAGGGCGCTGAGGTCATCAATCGGCTCCGGGACAGAATCGTTTGCAGGCACCACAGCCCCCGACACCTGCGTCTCCGAGGTCAGGTTGCCGTCAGTGCTGCGGATCTTGTAATAGTATGTATCGCCATCCACGACATTGGTGTCAGTGTAGGTCTGCGTACCCGGCGGCAGCTCGGCGATTTGCGCGAAGGGCCCCGTGGTGCCGTGGCGTCGCAGCACCTGATAAGCAGTCAGCGAGTTGGCGCCGCCGCCGTCATCAGCCGACTTCGTCCACGTCAGTGATACCGAGCCGCCGTTGTCATCGGGGGTGTCGAATGCTTGGAAGTTAGTCACCGCCGCCGGTGCAGAGGCCTCCCCGAGAGTACGTCCACAGTTGATGCGCCCCATACCGAGAGCGCCGGCATAACCTGGGTTGAGGCTGTCTATGTTGTCGCAGTTGTTGCGGATTTCCGCATAGACCTGAGCGGGTGAAAAGCCCGGGTTCTTGGCCAACACGAGGGCGGCAAGTCCAGTGACGAGTGGCGCGGAGAAAGATGTACCGGTGTTAGTGCCGAAGTACGACCCGAAGCCGGATATGGAAGGGTCGTAGTAGGTGGGGCCGAACAGCGCGGTGCCGGGCGCGCATACGTCTATGAAATTCGCCGAAGAGGTATCGAAGTTGCTGTACCAGGCGAGAACGGAGTAGCGGTCAAGCCCGCCGACACCGAGGACATAGTTGTCCACGAATACATTGGGTCCGTCATTGCAGACGGGCGATGTCCACGTGCTTTTCGAATCGGTCAACTCTTTTCCGTTGTTGCCGCCGGCGGATATGACGCAGATACCGGCCTCGTAAGCGCGGTTGATAGCCGGGCTGAAGCTCTCCTCATAAGAGGAGCCGATACTCAGATTGATAATGTCAGCGCCCGCATCCACTGCGTAATCAATGGCTTCGACGACGGTTGAGACGAAGGTGGTGCCGTCGTCGGGGAAGATCTGCAGCGGCATTATGGTGGCCGTCCAGGCGACACCGACAGTGCCGAATGAGTTGTTGCCGATGGCGGCAGCAAGGCCGGCGACGAGGGTGCCGTGGCTCACCTGCTCGTCGGGCGTGCCGTCGTGGTTGTTGTCAATGCCATCCGGCTCGGGGTTGGGATCATTGGTGTCATTGTAGAAGTCCCAGCCGCGCCAGTCATCCACGTAACCGTTGCCGTCGTCATCCTTCCCATTGTACGGCGTTTCGGCGGGGTTGACCCAGATGCGGCCATCGAGATCCGGGTGGTCAGTATCCACCCCACTGTCTATGACGGCGATGACAACGCTCGCCGAGCCGGTCGTGACGTCCCAGGCGCTTGGCGAATTGATAATCGGGTGGTGAAATTGGTCGGAATAGCGCGGGTCATTGGGTATGCGTGCGGGGTACACGGCCAGATCCGGCTCGACGAATTTCGCCCCCGCGAAAAGGATGTCGGCAGCCGCAGAATACAGATTGCTGCCCGCAGGCAGGTCCACGACAGCGATTTGCCCACCGGCGAGAAGACGCGCAACCCTACCTCCACTGGCCGCAGCCAGCCGCAACGACTCCGTGCGCGCCTGCTGCGTCACACCATGACCGGGGAAGGAACCGCCAGCCGAAAGGCCTACCAGGAGACGGTCGGCTACGGCTACCAGTGGATAACCCGCCGTGGCAGTAGTCACACCGCCATTACTGAGCGCCCAGTGGGATAGCTCGACCGTGCGACGCGGCGCGGCAAAGCTCTCAGAACCGTATAGCGCCGTCCCGAGCATTGCCAGGGCCAGGAAAATAGCGAAGCGTCGGTTGCTATGAGTCACGGGATGGAAGACCTCCTGCAGTCATACTGCCACGCGGTGGAAGTACTATGATGCACGATGGCCGAGCATGGGCTGGAGCAGGCTGCCCATGAGGCGGTGGCTGGGGGGGTAACTTGGCCACCACAAAATAAGTCGCTGCCGACGGGAAACGTGACGACATCCAGCGTGTATCAGTGTCCCCACGGCCCCATCTGAACTGCCAGGGGATTGGCCGGGACGCAAACGTGAAGCAGCGGCAACTAACGTTGGACATGCAGCGTGCAGAGCGCTTTGGCACACGTGCCGTCCTCTGTCCGTGCCAGGACAGAGACAAGATAGCGGCCGGGCGGAACGCGGGTGCCGCTATCCGCACGGTTATCCCACACGAGGGTCGCAGTGCCGGCGGGCAGCAGCCGATCGCCGGCGACCTTGCGGACACAGCGGCCCGCGATGTTGAGTACTTCAACGTCCACTGCCGCTTGGTCGGAAAGCGCGAAGACGATCTGCGACCCGCCCGAGCGAGTAGCCTGTGCTCGTACGCTGCTGATTGTGAGTGTGCCGATGCCCTTCTCACTGGCAATGACCTCAAGATAGCGCTCCGTCTGTTCTGCGCCCAACTGGCATACGTATCCACCCGATGTCCGCATACTGGCGACGCGGCCGCTCTCAACATCCCGCAGCTTGAGCCTGTAATTCGCCGGCACTTGGCTCAGGTCGGGCCAGGTCAACTGCACGGTGCGTCCGGGCTGCGCTTTCACTCTAAGCTGCCACAGATGTGACCCGCCAATTGCTTCGACGAAACTCGTGGCGCTGTAGTTCTCGCCGAGGGCTGCGACTGCCAGATCCACGGCTTCACCAAACGGTGGCGGGGTGCGGACTCCGGATATCTCTGCGGCCTGCGGACTCACGCCGATAAAATTGTCCGTATCCGCTGTGCTTTCACCCCTCGCGATTAGCTGTATCGTCCAGTGATCATCATCCACCATCGGTATCGGGTCAGGCGCGCGCAATGTTGAGGTGGATTCAACCTGCGGTCGCGGTAGCTGCAGAGTCCCAGCTTCGAAAGCCAGGAAGTAGAAGCCCTCGCCCTTGGGCACCTCATCTTCAGCGAAGGTCATCGTCGC
>CAZCJS010000205.1:0-7467 GCA_964498775.1 uncultured Armatimonadia bacterium | reverse complement strand
TGCTTGTTCAATTGGCAGCTTCCAGCCCGAGTCGGCCGCACCCATTCTGCCTTAGCCCCACATCTCCGCCCGGGGTGCCTGATCCCTGCGCGGCTGGAAGCCGCGCCTACAGGATAGGGGGTTTAGGAAGCCTGCGGTAAATGATGAAGTGGGGGCGGTATCGCCCAGGGGGCCCTTTCAGGTTGCATCCTCATTTCCCCCTCGCAAACCATTCCAATTACTGCTACAATGCCACTACCATGTCTGAGGATAACCGCGATCAATCACCGGACGCGGAGAACTCCGCGACCGACGATGACGACCTGCTCAACATCGAGCTGGAGGACCTCGACGACGAACCCGCGCCAGCTGCCGCCTCCGGTCAACTGCATGCGGACGACGCGCGTCTGCCGCCCGTACCAGCCGGCCCTCCTGACGCCGACACACTCGTCATCGAGCTGGAGGACCTTGACGACGAACCGGCGGCGGGGTATCCTCCGGCGGGCCCGGCGGCTGACTATCCGGCAGTGGACACCGGTGCCGGCTACGATCTCTACGCCAAGACCAAGAAGAATCCGGTCGCCGCGTTTTTCGGCAATCTGATGCTCCAGATGATGATTGCGGGTCTCATCGGCGGCCTCCTCGCCTGGATCGCCAACGAGCCGTGGACCCATGACAATCAGTCCACCGGCAGCATCCGCGAGCTTTATCTCCACAGCCTGCTCTTCTTCGGCATTGTCGGCGCACTGATTGGCGCGGCGCTGGGCGCGCTCGAGGGCCTGCTCACTGCGGCCTACGCGCGCATGGCCAAGGGTGCCGGCCTCGGCTTGCTCATCGGCTTTGTCGGCGGCGCCATCGCAGGCCTCGGCGGCCAGTTGCTCTACTCCTTCATAACCGGCTCTGCGGCTTCCATCCCAATGCGCATCCTCGGCCGCACCGTCGGCTGGGCGCTCGCGGGCATGGCCATCGGCCTTGCCCAGGGCGCCCGCTACCTCAACTTCAAGCGCGTCATCAACGGTCTGGTCGGCGGCGCGGTGGGCGGCTTTGCCGGCGGCATACTTTTCGACCCCGTCGCTGCCGTCATCGGCGGCGAGGTCAGCCGGCTGGTCGGCCTCGCAGTCATCGGCGCGGCCACCGGCGCGGCCATCGGCCTGCTCGAGGAGATCCGCAAGCAGGCCTGGATCACCATTGTCGAGGGGCCTCTGACGGGCAAGGAGTTCATTCTTTTCAAGCAGGTCACTACTATCGGATCTGCGCCGCACTGTGACATCCCGCTCTTCAAGGACCCCCACATTGCTCCTGAGCATGCTCGCATCCAGCAGTCGGGCAATGTTTTTCTGATTGCGAGTTTGGCCGGGCCGGAGGCGGTTTTCGTCAATGGCCGCCCCGCGACCAATCAGCCCCTGCGTTCCGGCGATCTGCTGCATCTTGGCGCGACGGCTTTCTACTACCAGGACCGCGCCCTCGACGACGCCGTTCCCCCGCCACACCAATAGACCATCCCGCACCGACCGCCAAAACCTCCTCACCTGTAGGCAATTCTGCCGCCGCGAGCTGGAAGTCTGCGCTACAGGAAAAAGGGGGGAGGCTTAGGCTAAAGGATGACGTTGAGGAAGCTCGCGTTACAGGATGAGGTCGAGGAGGCTTCGCACGGATCGCCGCCGCCCCACATCTTTTCTTGCTCTTATTGGAGGACAGGCATCCTTGCCTGTCAATGCCGTTAACTTGTGCCGTCCCCTCCTGTAGGCGAGGCTTCCAGCCTCGCACGAGTCGCGAACGGCCCCAGGTTTGCAGCCCTCAATAGGGAACCTCTTCTGCCGATTCGTCTGCGCTACTATAGAGCAACTCCTGCACCCACGGCATGTCCTCGGAATGTCCGAGGGCACTGCCCAGATTCACTTCATCACGCGCGAGCTGTTTGAGCGCCCGCAATGCTTCATGGCGGATGCAGGCCCCGAGAAAGGTCACGGGGCGCCTGGCCGTTTGCACCGACATCTGCTTCTCCAGCAGCGCCACTCTAATCTCCTGCGCGATATCTTCCGGCGAGCAACTCGCCGGTCGCAGCCGCTGCCACATTGTACGCGCCGTCTGCCGAATCAGTCCATCCACCCTCCCTACAGCTCTAGCCCGCATCTCTACGGCTCGCGCCTCGATCTGAATCATTGCTGTTCCCTTCACCCTTCTCGGTGCGCATTTTCTACACCCCTCACTAGTACTGAGTCTCTGAGCCGAGTGAAAAGCTAGTGAAACTGAGGAATTCTATCGTATTTTTCGCATAACTTATTGTGAAACAGGCCTTTTTCGCCTGAAAACGCGCTGCTCTCCGCCGCTAATATATATATAACAAGTGGCCCGCTGACAATCAATCTGTACTCGCCGCGCACACTCTCCGGGCACACTGCCCGCCGTAAACTGCGCATCCGTCTGGGGGGTGGCACCTGGGGCCTGAGTGCGAGGGTAGGGGAGAGGCGTTGCCAGGCGGGGGGGGGTCTAGTCATTTTCCAGTCCGCGACTTACCATATCGGGGCCATGCCGGCGGCGCCAGTCTCTTCGGCCTCGTCAGAATGTGGCAGATGTCTTCAGGCAATTCCTGTACAATCCGCCACACACGCTGTCGCGAGCAGCCGAGAATCGCCGCAATCTGTTCGTGGGACAGTTCCGACCAGTAGCGCAGGTAGAATACCGCCTGACTTTCCTTATCGAGTTGGGGCACGGCAATATCGAGGTCCCACTTGGTGACCAGCAGATTCGGCCGCCGGGTCGGGTAGTTGGCCGCGCCATGGGAGCCGCCGATTTTGCTCAGCCAGCTCGAACCCAGCATCGCCGCCTTGTAGAGTTCGCACAATTCACGATAACGCTCCAAACATAACCGCACTCCCATAACGCTCCAGGTGGACGCACCAAGCGACATGGCTGCCTCCTTCGGTGTCGGTGATGATATGGCGAATCGGCGTTACTGCACAGCTTCGGGGAATCGGTGCTTGTGAGCAATACCACTGAGGTTGCGAAGCATGATCCAGCGTGGACGTCTATCGCGTTGTCGAGAATGTCGCCGCCAAGGGCTCTCAGCCATCGGGAGCAAAGAAATCTATGGTTTCCGGGCAGCAGCGGCGCAAGCGCTTTGCGACCTCCTGGAATACGCGCTGACGCAGCCGCCGATAGCGCATCATCGCGGCCTCTTCGGAAATCTGCAGACCGGCGCCTATCTCGGCAAATGACACCCGCTCGTAGAAGCGACTGCGGAAAAGCTCTGCCGTGGCGGGTGGCAAGCCCTCGAGGATTTCTTCCAGCGTGGCATGGACCTGCCGCGAGTGTTGAAGCTGCTCGTTTTCAGCCGCAATCGTGGCCGGATCCGTGTCCAGAGTTCCCGGCTCCTGGCCCACTTCAACCAGGTCGGTAAGCGAAATGGTCTGAGGATACCTGCTCTCTCTGTTTGCCGCGTCAGCTTTGACGTTGCGAAGGATCCGGCCGAGCCAGGCCTTGACACCGATATGATTGCGTGCACGCAGTTGCTCCAGGTGCCCGTAAGCCTTCTCCAGGCAGCCAAGGATGTGGTCTTCGTCTTCCGGCTTGAGGCTGCCTTGTTCCAGCAACAATCTGAGTTCCGTTGTAATAACGTCACGAACAGCTTTCCTCTCAATACCCGACATGACGCGGCCCCCCCTCGTTTTTCGACTATTATGGATAGACGCCATAATTCGGCAAAGCTAACGCGCCGCTGTGACATAGTCGGTCTGCTCATGACATTTTATCACAGTTTTGCTGATGATAATATCTCACCTGTTACACGCTTTGCAGATTCTTTTTGGCGCCGTCATCAACTGTCACTTTGTGCGCAAGGCATGCGGCGATAGACAGCGCGACAGACAGCGCTGTTTCTCTCGCCCTGGCTCTGCCTAAGCCGGCGTGCAGACAACGCGCGGCAGTCACGTAGTACGCCCGGAAGCTCCAGAGTCTGATTTCCTGATCAGACGCCGGCAACGCCTCTTGTGCCCTGAGCTCATCGAGGATGAGCTCGTAGCACTCCGTCTCCAAATCAATGCCCTCGTTACAACTTACCTCTGCGGCCTCCATAGTGTTTTCCCCCTTGCGGTTGTTTTTCTGCAAAGCCTCCGTCCATTTCTCTTCCCCCCCAGGTTTCAATCCGTCGTGCATATCGGGGAATGACTCCATCTCTGAACATATAGACGCCGTTGGGAGTAAAACCCAACGCGTACTTGCAATGATTCTGGCCGCTACCTCAATGTTTTTTGAGGGTGGAGCCGCTTCTGGAATGGGCATGGTATTGCCCGGTTGGCGGATGTTAACATAAGATGGCTTATAAATATATCCGCGTCCGGCCGCTACCTCTACCGCGCTTGCTGCAACCAACCACCTATCCGCTAAAATTCGCCACCCCCAACACCAGCTCATCACTGCACAGCCGCCGGATCGCCCGCCACGCCCCGCGCTGCGCCGACTGCAATATGTAGCGCCGCGGCTTCCCATACATCCGGTAACGCCCCAGCCACATTTCCACGCGCACCTCCTGGAGCACATCTTCATACTCGCAACTTCTCACGCCCGCCCGCTGCCACACGCGTCGGGAAGCCCGCTGGATTGTCACATCGTCAAAGCAAGTCTCCGCTACCATCGGGCGACACCTCCGGATTTAGAATCGCGGCCAGCCTGTCCGGCAAACGCTGCACCGTGTACCAGACCTCCCTACGCAAGCAGCCCAGCAGCGCCGCGATCTGCGCCTGGCTGTAGTGGGCCCAGAAATGGAGCTGCAGGACCGCCCGCTCAAATTCTTCCAGTTCTCCGATCGCGATATCCATATCCCACTTGGTGCTCAGCAAACCGAAGCGCGCAGGATATGTCCGCACGCCCGTCGCCGACTGCAAGTCCGCAGCCGGCCAGCTCGACCCCACAAAGGCGGCGCGGTATAACTCGTCCATCTCGTCGCCTGCGTACAGGTAGCGGCGCACCATTTGTCGCGTGTAGTATTCGGACTCGGTCGGCTGCGCAGAGGCGGCCGGCGGCACAAGCTCCTGCTGCTCCGCGAGGTCTCCCGTCCAGCTGCGCTCTACTTGGTGTGGGTCTGCGACACTGCTCTCCGGATCGTGATTAGTCATCCTGTAGATCATGGCACCCTCCTATCGAACATATGTTCTGCATGGCATAGCTTACCCCGTAGGCGTCACCGCGACCTTGCAGGCACCTGAATTCTGTCTGGAATGTGGCCGCGACAGGCGCAAAACGCGCAACAGCGAGCCTTAACCTGTAGCGCGAAACATCCCCCACCTTATCCCGTAGCGCAGGCTTCCCCCCTTTATCCTGTAGCGCAGGCTTCCAGCCTGCGGCCGTTCGCAACACCTGCGAGGCTGGAATCCTCCTCAATCCTTATCCCGTAGCGTAGGCTTCCAGCCTGCGGGTCCGAGTTTCACCTACAAAGCGGGAGTCTTGGCCTCAGGGAGGATTCCTGCGAACGCGTCTGGAATGTATGGTGCGTCACCGTAAATAAGGAAGGGGCAACTCATATGGAACCATGGAGTTTCATCCATGCCACCGATCTTCACATCGGCTCACCGAAGTCATTCCGTTTCAGCCCGGCCCACAATGAGAACTGGCAGACCGCTCGGGAACAGATCGTCTCGCTCGCACCTGATCTGCTGCTCGTCGGTGGCGATGTCGCCCGCGACGGCACGCTGCATGCCTACGAGCTGGAGGCGGTTAAGGCCGACCTCGATGCGCTACCGTTCCCCTATCATGTGGTGCCCGGGAATATGGACACCGGTAACAAGCATACGGATGTGCAGGGCCCGCGCAATAATCGCGATGATATCGCGCTGAACCTGACCTCCGAGGACCTGCGCCACTGGCAAGCCGTCTTCGGCTCCTCGCACTGGAGCTTCACGCATAAGAATGTGCGCTTCTGCGGCCTCTGTGACATGATCCTGGGCTCGGGACTGCCGGAGGAGGAGCCGCTGTGGGAATGGCTGGAAGCGCAGGTGCCGGAAGCGCAGTATCAGGTATGGATGATGCACTCGGCGCTGTTTGTTGATGACCTCGATGAGCCGAACTGGGACATCACCGACAGCGAGAATTACCACGATTGGTACTTCGGGCTGGATGAGCCGCAACGCAGCCGACTGCTGGAGGTCTTCCGCGCGACGGATACCGACCTGGTGCTGGGCGGCCATGTTCACTGCCGCAAGACGCACTTTGCGGAGGGCATCCGCTTCGACATCGGCCCCTCGACGGCGTTCGGTCAGTGGGGCGACCGCTGGGAAGATGGCGATGATACGCTGGGGTTCCTGCGGTATGTGGTCGGCGACAACGGGCTGGAATACAACTTCGTGCCGCTGGCGAAGGTATCGCAGCGGAAGGATGGTTACGGTCCGGGCGGTCATCCTCTGCCCCAACTGCGGGACTACTCGATTGCGTGGGAGCCGGGCGGCGCGACGCCACGCTAACAGGCCTCGACCGCGCGTAGAAAAAACTTTTGCCGGTGCAGGCATTGCCGGTATCCGGCGCGAAATGAGCAGACGGCAGTGGCTGCGCAGGACCGGCGCATACCAGGCGTGCCAGAAACTGCGCACGGTGACTGTATGGTGGCTTTTTCGGCATAACTGCAAGAGGGTGGTGTGGCTGTGATGAAGAGAACGGCTCTCATGACGATGACTGCATTGTTGTGTGTGGTGGTCCTCGCCGGCGTATCGCCGTGCAGCGGTGCGCCGTGCGATGATGCGACGCTCGCCGCGCTGACGCCGGACGGCTGGCAGGTGGCGGGCAGATGGATCGGGGAACTCGACGGCCGGCCACCGGCGGAACTCGCCGTAATCATCAGCGAGTGCAAGGCGACACCGGGAACGGACGTACCCGACTGGTGGGTGCACTATGGCGGCGTCTCGCGTGTGTTGATACTGAATAATGAAGATGCCGACGCGGGCGTGCTGGCGAGCTTCGAGTTCAACGGTTGCGCTCCGCCGGCAGGCACCGACGCGTCCGTCGAGCCACCGTTCTACTGCAAGGACCTCGACGGCGACGGGGTCGTCGAGCTGTTCGTGCGGACGCATAGCAGCGGCGGCGGCTCGTCCCACTGGGTGCATATCAATACGATCAAGTGGTGGAACGGGGCTTACCGGCGCGCCGGGACATACGGGATCGCAAAGGGCGGCGGGCTGTTTTATCTCGATGTCCTCGATGCGAATGTAGGCCGGGAGGCGATCCTGCTCAACTATGTGAAGGACGCCGCCGGCAACCACACCGGGCCCGCAAAGTACCGTGTCCAGGTCTATGGCTGGGCCAACGGGTGGTACTCGCTGATCAAGGACTTCACCACCAGCTCGAGGTATTCTACCCCCCAGCCGGCCTTTGACAACCTGCGCCGGTTTCTGTGGAAGAAGTAGGTAGTCAGCGGGGCAAGAGGCCCCGCTAACTAAGGCAGTTTGCCTGTGGATAAACGACATCCAACCTCCTCCCATCAGCCCTTTGCGACAAAGAACC
>CAZCJS010000204.1:0-7478 GCA_964498775.1 uncultured Armatimonadia bacterium | reverse complement strand
TCGGTACACGAGATCATGTTGCCCTCCGGTAGAACCTCTGCACGCTGCGACCTGTTTCGTCGTCATACTCGAGCAACTCGAACGCAAACGGCGTCCCCTCCACAAGCTGCTCGTTTACTGTCCGCGTTGTCTCCACCCACAGGTCGGCCACCGAGTAGCCGTGTTGGCGCATGTGCATCACTGCCGGACACGCTGCGACTCTCAGTATTATCTCATCTTTATACGACTCAATCTCAATATCGCCGCTCTCGATTTCGTAAATCTTTTCAGTGTATTCCTTGAGCGCGACCAGGCCCCGCTGCCGGATGTCCTCCTTGAGCGGCGCATGGTAGGCGTCAGTGAACTGGCGCAGGTATTCCCTGACGGCCTCTTCACCGTAGCGGTCATGGAGATACTGGATTCCGGTACTCATCGCCCCATGGAGATCCTTATGTAGATACACATTATCGGCGGCCTTCCGCCGCATAACCTCTTTCGGCATGTCAGCTGCCCCTCCTGCACGGAAACAGCATGTCCGCCTCCCGTTCCAGCACACGCGCAATAGCCTTCTCACAACTCTTATGCAGCGGGAATTTCAGGTAGCTGTTCCAGGTCCCGAAGATCCCCATCTCCACCAGCAGCTTCTTCTGCCCCGACAGCCAGCAGGAGATCTTCTTCCCCCCATAGACATCCCACATCATTTTGCTCATGCGCGCCTGCAGTTTCTCCGCCAGCGCGATGTCGCCGGCACTCACCGCATTCATTATCTGGCCCGCGAGATACCCGTTGAAGATCCCGCCCCCCAGCAGCAGACCGTCATAGCCCGCCGCCAGGTACTCGACGCACATGAACTCGTTGCCGTCAAGGAGCAGCAATTCGGGCCGCTTCTTCCGCGCCGCCAGCGCAATATCACGCAAGCGTGGATTCGAGGAGCTGTCCTTCACCAGCACAACCTTCTCCTCCATGTAAAGCTTCTTCTTCACCGACTCGGGCACTGCCACCGGCCCGTGATGACCGCGCGCGTAGATACCCACCGGCAGCGGGCTTCCCTCGATGGCTTCATGATACAACTCATAGATGGTCTTCGGCGTTGCATTTATCAGGAAATGTGGCGGCGCAATGACCGCGATATCAGCCCCCGCCGCCTTTGCCCATTTCATATTGTCCAGGATCCGCGCCGCCGAATTGTCGGTGCACTGCACTGCCAGCTTCAGCCGACCCTCATTGTACTTGACCACCGCATCCACCATATCGCGTCGTTGCTGATCAGTCATCCACGCGCCTTCGCCACATGTGCCGAGCAGAAACAGGCCGGTGATGCCCAGTTTCACATGATGCTCCACCAGCCGCTTGACCGACATCTTGCATACATTCATGCTCTTGTTGAACGGTGTCGGCGTCGCCGACCACACATTCGCCGGTGTGTCTATTGCCTTAGCCATAAGATTCCTCCTCATAATGCCGCAAAGCCACGGGGACTTTCGCGCTGGCTACCCCCAATTCCTACTCCGCCTCCGCAAAATACAGCCGTTGCTCATGCAAAAGCGCATGAAGGTCGAGAATATTAGCCAGCACGTAATGCGCTGCCTCGTGCTCCTGACGCAGCAGGAATGTGGTCATGCCCAAGCGGCGCGCCGGGATGATATTGACCGCATTATCCTCAACCATCCCCACTTCATTGGCGGGAACACCGACCTCCGCAAGCACCCGCGCATAGGCCTCGGCTGCCGGTTTCGGACGCCACCCACAGAACTCGACATCGAAGATCTGCGCGAAGTGCCGCTCGACTCCCAGCGCTCTCAGCACCCCCTGCGCATAGCGCCGCGTCGCATTGGTGAAGATGTGCAGCTCCGCCGGTATGGCCGCCAGCATTGCATCGAGTTGGGGGTCTGCTGCGACATAGCGGCTCGCATCAACCTGCTCGACTGAGCGGGCATAGAGTTCCTGCTGCGGCAGCCCGAATTCCACCTCGGCACCGGCGGCGGTAGTGCCATATTCCACTGTCAAACGCACCCGCAGTTCATCCGCATCTGGTACGGTAATGCCCAGAAACTCCGCCAGGTAACGACTAATCGTCTTGTCGCCGGCCGGCAGCATCCCGGTTCCCGGGTGGTAGAGTGTCTCATCCAGATCAATCAGCAACGCCCGCAGCATCATCGCGTCCTTCCTCGCAGGGCTCGCCTCACGCGGTCCTTCTCCAGTCACAAAACAGCCGGAGGCAAGCACCTCCGGCTGGGTAGCTCATAGATCAGCCGCCACCTATTTGATCGTGCTCGGATCCATCCCGAGCGCAGTGAGCGCCTCATCAACAGACTGCTCGGAGGCGTCGAAGTCACCGGTGGCAAAACTCTGCCGCGATGCCTTCAGCAACTTCCCGACGGCTTTGGCGGCATCGGGGTCATCCGCGCGCAGCTTCTGGTACGGCTCCTTGAGCGCATCAAATTTGCGCCCGATGCGTTCCTTCTGCGGCACCCGCGCGTAGCTGGGATCACCCGTGTATTCCTCTGTTGCTGACCCCGTCGTAGTCGTCGTAGCGGCTGTCGTCTCGGGTTCCGGCTTGGTCTCAGTGCTAGCTGTCGGCGCGCCTGTTGACGGCTCCGGCTTAGTCTCCTCACCGATGACGGTTGTCGGCGGGCTGACCGGTACGGCCGGCTCCGGTTTGACGGGTTCCGTCGCGGCCTGCAACGGCTGCCCGCTCAGGAAGCGGGTCATGTTATCCAGCAGATTCCGCGCGATCTGCTCGCGCTTATCAATCCACTCATCTTCGGTCAGTGCGCGGCTGATTCGCAACGCATCAATAATCAGCAGTAGCGCCGCGCTCTGCGGAATCGGCCCACTGTCAGCCGTCATCGTCGGCACGGTGGCGCTCGCGGTGGCAGCCATCTCGATGGGCTTCTCGGCGGGCTTCTCGGCGGGCTTCAGCTTGGCCCCACCAAACGGATCATCCATCTTGCTCACTGGCGTAGCCAGGGGCAAACGCTCCCTGAAATTCTTCACCCAGATCATGCCCAGTTGCTTCTCGGTGAGATTATTGGCCTCCGCCTCCGCCTTGTATACCCTAATCACCGGCGCGTCCCAGCAATACACCGTCCAGATGTCGTCTTTCTGTTTCAGTGATACCTGTGGATGCTCGCTGTCCTGATTCGAGATGACATCCACGATGGCTTTGTCAATGGCGGCCATCCGCTTTGCCACGCTCTCGTAGGGCCCCCTGTCACGGATGCGGGCGACGACCCCATTGGCGATACAAATATCCGCCGTCTCCTGCGCCAGCAACGGCAAGCAGATGGCGACGAGCAAGGCACTCACAAGCGCGGTGATAAGCCCGTGGCGATGTGACATGATCCACACTCCTAACACGATTTTATCAGTCTGCCGGCACGGTCCGAACACCATTCCTACATCTTCAGCCCATCTCCACAGCCCTCACCTAACAGGCCTTTGACAGGCTGTGGGCGGCCACGTACCATTCCGCTCTCATCATAGCCGATAACATCTGCTCAGTCAACCGCGCAAACCCGCCCATATGCTCTCCGCGTTGCTTACACTTCGTGGCGACGCTAAAGCTGCTCCGAGGGGATAGGAGGGAGTTGCCCTGTATGCAGTCATGGCGCTGCAATGCGGCCTCCATTACACCCTTCGCACTTGCGCCTCACATAGTGTGTGCATTTCCCGCGAACTCCCCGGAGAAATCCGTGGGGCCTCCTAAGAAAAGCGAGTTACACCCCCAATCAAGTTGCCTTTCCCGCGCAGCTTGTGCTATACTTATACACTCACAGAGGCAGCCCACGGCTGCATGCAGCGTTGCACACTCCGTCAGACCTGCGCTACAAACGCTCAGGCCAGTGCGCAGAACGTCTGGCGGCTATATCTATTCCTGCTTCGCGTGCAGACCACGCGAAGCCGTATCAGACCATAGGAGGAAACACAATTGCCCGACGAAACCACCTTGTATGAAGCCATGTACATCCTCGATGTTACGCTCGACGAAGAGACTCAGCAACAGGCCGTAACCGCTATAGAGGACGCCATCGCCGAACATGGCGGCCAGGTTGAGCAGACCCTCACCTTCGGCCAGCGCAAACTCGCATACGCCATCGCTAACCACGTCGAAGGCCTCTATATGATCACCTACTTCCGCGGGCCCGGTGCGGTTGTCACAGTCCTCAATCAAGAGTTCTCACTCATCGACACGATTGTCCGGGGCATGGTCGTAATCGCCAATCCCAAGACCATCTTCACCGAACCGGAGCCTGCCGCACCACCGCCACAAGAGCTTGAACCCGCAACCGCTCCTGAAGACGAAGCGGCCACCGAAGAGCCCGCAGAAGTCGGCGAAGATGAAGAAGCCGAGGAAGCCGAGGAGTACGCCGAAGCCGGAGAAGATGAGGAACCCGAAGCCGGAGAAGATGAAGAGGCCGAAGATTCCGACACACAAGAAGACGCGAGCGATGAGCCTGAACCCCAAGCCGACGAACCCGTCGTCGAAGAAGATACTGAAAGTGCAGAGACCGAGCCCTCCGAGTAACTTGCGCGAAACGGCAGGCCTGAGCACGCCGCCGCTTACCCTCTTATGGAAGGGTGGAACAAACGATGATCAACAACGTCGTACTCGTAGGGCGCATCGTCAATGACCCGGAGATGCGCTACGCCCAGAGCGGAACGCAGATAACCAAGTTCCGCATCGCGGTTAGCCGCACCCGGGTGCAGGAAGGTCAACAGGATACGGATTTCATCAACATCGTCTGCTTTGGCAAGACCGCCGAATTTGTCGCTCAATACATGGACAAAGGCTCACTCGTTGGGGTCGAAGGCCGTATTCAGATTCGCCAATACGACGATGATCAGGGCCGGCGCACCTGGTATACGGAAATCGCCGCCGGCAGCGTCCAGGCTCTCGAATCCCGCCAGGAGGCGGAGCGCCGCCGTGCGGCCAGTGGCTCGCAACCCGCGCAGCAGCCTTCACCTGAGCAGCCTCAGCCGCCGGAGGGCCGGCCGGCTCCCGCTCAGCCCGCACAGCAGCCTGACCCCTTCCAGGCCAATGACGACAACGACGACCCATTTGCTGACCAGTAGGAGACGACAGGCCTGATGCCTGCTGCAGTTCACCAGGTAGCAGTCGGCATTGACGTCGGGGGCACGACCTACACCGTCGCCATCATTGACCCTGACGGCAACCTCATTGCCGATACTTCGTTCGCAACCCCGCGCTTTGATGATGCTGATGAAACGCTCGGTGCGTTCGCCGATGCCACCACCAGTCTCATCAATGATGCGGACGGCTGCGAACCTGTCGGCATCGGTATCGGCGTCCCCGGCATAGTAAGTTCCGATGAGAGAGCCGCACTCGACTGTCCCAATCTCACTATCCTCAACGGTGCGCTCGTCCCCAATTTCTTTGAGCACAGCATAGCCTTGTCCGCCTGGATGCAGAATGACGCCTACTGTGCAACTCTCGGCGAGCTTCGGTACGGGGCCGCCAGACAATACCAAAACGTGCTCATGATCACACTCGGTACCGGCGTCGGCGGTGGCATCGCTTTCGACAACAGGGTCGTGCGAGGGCCGCGGCAGATTCTCGGCGAAATCGGTCACATCATTCTGGACCCCGATGGCCCCCCGTGTAGTTGTGGGACCACCGGCTGTCTCGAAGCATTTGCGGGTAAGCAAGCAATCATTGACCGCGCCATCTTGCGCCTCCCAGCGTACCCGGACTCAGCGCTCGCCGAGTACACCGACCGGGGGTCGGTGACGCCCAAACTCATCGCCCAGCTTGCCGCAGATGGTGATGACATGTGCGCCGATATCCTCGCCGAAATCGGCAAATACATCGGCCAGGCGCTCAGTAGCGCCATCGTCTTGTGCGACCCGGATGTCATCATTATCGGCGGTGGTATCGCCGGCGCTGGAAGTCCGCTGCTCGACGCCATCCGCCAAACCGTCGCTGAAAAATCAATCATCAGTGGCTTTGACGCTGCAAATATAATCGTCGGCGACCTCGGCTACCGCGCAGGCGCCATCGGGGCTGCCGCGCTCGTCTGGGAGCATCTCAGTTCACCACATCTTGGCTCGGTATGACCTGCCCGCGTTCTGCATTGGGAAGCTCATTGCAGAGCACGAGGTGAGTAGCTGTCTCGTCGCCAACTGATGCACCCGCAACACAAATCATCGCGTCGCACTCATACAGTTCCATATTCCATAACATGCCAGACACCCATCAGGACACTGCCAAGTTGACCAGCAGTTGCTCGCTCGTTGACCTGCTGGGACGTACCGAGGGGTTTTCACGCGCTGCTGAAGTTCTGCAAACATCATCAGCACTCTCACTGCAGGGACTCAGCGGCGGAGGGAAATCCGCGATAGTTGCTGCCTGGCTCCAGAACATCACCCGACCTTGCGCCATCATCACGTTCAACGAAGAGCGCGCTCGCCAGTTGGCGGATGACCTCCGAGGGCTGCTTGATGACACTGCAGAAGACCACCTTTACAGGCGCGTCCTGCTCTTCCCCTCGACTGCCTCTGCACTCTACGACGGAGTGACACCGGACCCCGAGACCGTTGCTGACCGCATGTTGGCCCTCGAAAGGCTCTGCTCCGGCGACCCTGTCATCATTGTTGCCAGTATCATGTCGGCGGTCACTCTGACCATTCCCGGCGCCGACTATGTCGCCAACCGGATCGAGCTGGAGCCGGGAATCGAGTGCGACCGCGACCTCCTCGCCTACCAGTTCGCCGACCTGGGCTACGAGCGAGTAGACCTCATTGACGATGTCGCACAGTACTCCGTCCGAGGCGGGATTGTGGATGTTTCGCCCCCGCCACTCCGATACCCCGTCCGCATCGAGCTGCTCGGAAATCTCGTCGAGAGCATCCGCCGCTTCGAGCCGATAACCCAGCGCTCGATCGGCGAAGTTGAGAGAGTGGGCATCGGCCCCGCCGGCGAAATCATACTGTCCAAAGCCGCCGTCGAGCAGGCGCTTCCGCAAATAAAGCTCGCCTTCAGGCGCGAACTCGACATACTCAATGACGCTAACAAAAAGCGCGAGGCCCGACACCTCACCGAGCGCATGGAAGCAGACTTCCATGCCCTCCAACAGCTCCAACCCACTGCCCACCTCGTCCACTATCTGCCTTACCTCTACAACGAGCGCGAGACCTTCCTCGACTACCTCCCCGCAGATGCGCCGCTCATCATTGACGAGCCTGTTCGCGTGAAGGCCGCCGCCGACCAGTTCGAAAGCGATGTCACCGACAGCCACCGGCGCGGGATCAAGCTCGGCCGCCATCTGCGCCTGCCCCAGACGGCTTGTCTTACATTCGATGAATTCCGCGCCAAAAATATTGCCGACAAGCGCCCTATAATCTACATCAACATGCTCCAAAGACAGGTACCATGGGATCAGACCGTCCCAGCCGTCAGCCTCGCCACGCCTCCTACCGAGGCCTTTGGCGGCCGCTTCGAGCTCCTTGTCGAAGGTGTCGCGCAGTGGCAGAAAGAG
>CAZCJS010000203.1:6817-7518 GCA_964498775.1 uncultured Armatimonadia bacterium | reverse complement strand
GCCCCACTTGGTGATGAACGTACCTGTGGCAGTGAACTTCTGGATGCGGCAGTTGCCCCCGTCTGCCACGTAAACATTTCCGGCTGCGTCCACAGCCACACCACAGGCGTCGCTGAACTGTCCATCGCCGTCGCCGTAGCTCCCCCACTTGGCGATGAACGTGCCGGTGCTGCTGAACTTCTGGATGCGATCGTTGCGGGTATCTGCCACGTACACATTCCCGGCTCCATCCACAGCCACGCCGGCGGGGTGGAGCAACTGCCCATCGCCGGAGCCCACAGAACCCCATTTGGCGATGAAGGTGCCGGTATTGGTGAACTTCTGGACGCGATCGTTATCGTCTGAGACGTACACATTGCCGCCTGCATCCACAGCGATACCGGAGGGGTAAGAGAATTGCCCATCGCCAGCGCCCTCGGAGCCCCACTTGGTGATGAATGTGCCGGTGCTGGTGAACTTCTGGACACGATGGTTGCCGCGGTCTGCCACGTACACAGCACCAAGTGTATCCACAGCCATAGCCCAGGGATCGACCTCGCCGTCGCCGGAGCCCTCCGAGCCCCACTTCGTCACGAACTGATAGCCACCCTCAATGGGGCCGCCGCCACACTCGCCAAGCGGCCAGTCGTCGAGGCCCACCACACAGCGCAGCACTTTGATCGCGTCGCCGACATCAGTGGTCCCGTTCTTATTGGCGTCGG
>CAZCJS010000203.1:0-6717 GCA_964498775.1 uncultured Armatimonadia bacterium | reverse complement strand
TCGTCTCTGCTTACCTGCCTGATAAGGGTGACCTGTCAGCTACGGCTGCGGCGCTGGCGGCCGGAACTTCTGGACGCGCTGGTTAGAATAGTCGGTCACGTACACTCGCCCGTCGCCGCCTACAGCTACTCCGCAGGGCCCGTTGAACTGTCCGTCCCCGGTGCCAAGCGTGCCCCACTTGGTGAGGAATGTGCCGTTGCTGCTGAATTTCTGGATGCGATGGTTGCTCGAGTCTGCCACAAACACATTGCCCCCTGCGTCCACGGCCACATCGTTGGGGTAGTGGAACTGGCCATCGCCGTCGCCCCAGGAGCCCCACTTGGTGATGAAAGTGCCATCAGTGCTGAACTTCTGGATGCGAGAGTTGTTGGTGTCGGCGACGTACACAGTGCCACCAGCTTCGGTGGCGAGGCCCCTGGCCGAGTTGAACTGCCCATCCTCGGAGCCGGCAGAGCCCCACTCGGTGATGAAGACGCCGATGTTGCTGAACTTCTGGATGGCACTCTCCTGTGCCACGTAGACATTGCCGGCTGCGTCCGTCGCCACCCCGTTGGGGTACGCGGTGGTTCCAGAGCTGGGGGCAGGCACGTCCCACTTGGTGATGAATGAACCATCCGCCCTGAACTTCTGGATGCGCTTGTTCTTGGTGTCGACGACGTACACATCCATCGCTGCGTCCACAGCTAGATGCCAGGGCCAGTCGAACTGCCCATCCCCGGAGCCCTGGGAACCCCACTTGACGACGAACGCGCCAGTACTACTGAACCCCTGCACGCGATGGTTGCGCTCCTCTGTCACATAGACATTCCCGGCTGTATTGACAGCCACGCCGAAGGGGCCCTGGAACTCCCCATCGCCGGCGCCCTCAGTGCCCCACTTGGTGACGAACTGGTAGCCCAGCTCGCCGATCGG
The DNA here is from genome assembly GCA_964498775.1 of uncultured Armatimonadia bacterium. Lineage (GTDB taxonomy): Bacteria > Armatimonadota > Zipacnadia > Zipacnadales > UBA11051 > UBA11051. The sequence continues at coordinate 5,805 of CAZCJS010000203.1, read as the reverse complement.
CCAAACCTCCAACCCGACTGCACAGCGGAGCAGCTTGATGGCGTCGCCGATATCCGTAACGCCATTCGCGTTGGCATCGGCACGCGCATCGTCAGGATCGAGGCCCACGACGATGCGCAGAATCCGGATCGCATCGCCAACGGAGGCTGCACCATCTCCGTCCAGGTCGCCGAGAAGCCCGCGCTGGGCAGGGGTGACAGCTTGCGCAGGCGCTACAGGACTCAAAGTCGTCTCTGCCTCGGTTGCGTTCTCTCCGCTGCCATGGCACCCGAACAAGCTGAGTGCCATGACCGTAGCCAACAGGACTGTCAACGCCTGGTAACGTCTGAGTAAGTGCATTGCGCATCCCGTCCTATCGTCTCTGCTCACCTGTTCGCTAAGGGTGACCGGTCACCTCAGGCTACGGCGCTACGGGACGGAACTTCTGGATGCGACTGTTGGTTGTATCCCCGACGTACACACTCCCGTCGGGAGCGACAACTACACCGTACGGCCAGGAGAATTGCCCAACGCTGGAGCCTTGAGAACCCCACTTGGTGATGAATGTGCCGGTGCCGCTGAACTTCTGGATGCGACAGTTCTGGACATCTACTACGTACACATTCCCGTCTGCATCCACCGCCACACCAGCGGGGCAATTGAACTGCCCATCGTCGGACCCCGAAGAGCCCCACTTGGTGATGAACGTGCCATTGCCGGTGAATTTCTGGATGCGGTGGTTCGCTTCCTCTGCCACGTACACATTGCCGTCCGCGTCCACAGCTACACCGAAGCAGTTCCAGAACTGGCCATCGCCGGAGCCATAGGAGCCCCACTTGGTGATGAATGTGCCGGTACTGGTGAACTTCTGGATGCGAGAGTTGTAGTGGTCAACCACGTACACATCGCCGCCTGGACCCACAGCCACGCCTCGAGGCCCCGACAGTTCCCCATCGCCGGAGCCTGCAGAGCCCCACTTGGTGATGAATGTGCCGTCGCTGGTGAACTTCTGGACGCGATTGTTGAGGCGATCTCCCACGTACACATTGCCGGCTGCATCCACCCCCACGCCGCTGGGATAGCTGAACTGTCCATCGCCGGCGCCCTTAGAACCCCACTTGGTGATGAAAATACCGGTGCTGGTGAACTTCTGCACGCGATGGTTTCTCTGATCTGCCACGTACACATTTCCCGCTGCATCCACAGCCACAAGCATAGGGTTGTCAAACTGTCCATCTCCGGAGCCCTCAGAGCCCCACGCGGTCACGAACTGGTAGCCGCCCTCGATGGGGCCGCCGCCACATTCGCCGAGCGGCCAGTCGTCGAGGCCGACGACACACCGCAGCACTTTGATCGCGTCGCCGACATCAGTGGTCCCGTTCTTATTGGCGTCGGCACATTCGTCATCCGGATCGAGACCCACAACGATGCGCAGAATCCGGATCGCATCGCCTACGGAGGCTGCACCATCTCCGTCCAGGTCGCCGAGGAGTCCGCCCTGGGCAGGGGTGACAGCTTGCGCAGGCGCTACAGGACTCAAAGTCGTCTCCGCCTCGGTTGCGTTCTCGCCGCTGCCAGAACACCCAAACAGACTGAGTGCCATGGTCATAACCAACAGGACTGTCAACGCCTGGCAACGTCTGAGTAAGTGCATTGCGCATTCCCTCCTATCGTCTCTGCTTACCTGCCTGATAAGGGTGACCTGTCAGCTACGGCTGCGGCGCTACGGGGCGGAACTTCAGGATCCGGCCGTGGCCGGTATCTGCCACATAGACGTTTCCGGCTCCGTCCAGGGCCACCCCTCGGGGGGACTGCATAGGTCCATTGCCAGTGTTCAGCAAGCCCCACATGGTGACGAATATGCCTTCACTGGTGAATTTCTGGACACGACCGTTCCTCTGGTCTGCTACGTACACATTTCCGGCGGTATTCGTAGCCAGGCCATATGGGCGCCTGAACTCCCCTTCGCCTTCTCCCTCGCAGCCCCAGCTGGTGATGAATGTGCCGTCGCTGGTGAATTTGTGAATGCGCTCGTTGAAAGTGTCTGCCACGTACACATTGTCGGCTGCATCCACGGCTATACCCATGACGAAACCGAACCACCCATTGCCGGAATTCCACTTGGTGATGAATGCGCCGGTGTCGGTGAACTTCTGGACGCGCTTGTTCAAGCTATCCGTCACGTACACATTTCCGTCTGCATCCACCGCCACACCGTAGGGCTGATTGAACTGCCCATCGCCGTAGCCGCTAGTGCCCCACTTGCTGATGAATGTCCCGTCGGGGGCGAACTCCTGGATGCGGTGGTTGCCTTTGTCTGCCACATAAACATTTCCACCTGCACCCACAGCAACACCAGAGGGACAGTTGAACTCACCATCGCCTGAGCCAAAAGACCCCGTCGTGCCCCATTTGGTGATGAATGTGCCATTGCCGGTGAACTTCTGGATCCGCTGGTTCAGCACATCTGCCACGTACACATTTCCCGCGGCATCCACAGTCACACCATAGGGGGACTTGAACTGCCCATCGTCGTCGCCATACGAGCCCCACTCAGTCACGTACTGGTAGCCGCCCTCAATCAGTCCGCCGCACTCGCCGATGGGCCAGTCGTCGAGGCCGACGACACAGCGCAGCACCTTGATCGCGTCGCCGACATCTGTGGTCCCGTTCTCATTGGCGTCGGCACATGGGTTGTCCGGGTCAATACCGACGACAATGCGCAGGATGCGGATTGCGTCGCCGACGGAGGCTACGCCGTCTCCGTCCAGGTCGCCAAGGAGTCCGCTCTGGGCAGGGGCGACGGTTGCCGATGCCGCGTTGACCTCCGCCTGCGAGCCGGCCCGATCTGATACTCCCTCTGTCCCGCTCCCACAGCCGGCCAACAGGTCCACGCACAGCAACGCTACCACACACAATGCCGCTATTAACAATACCACTCTCCGCTTCGCCATCCAATCACCCTAACTGAAGTCCTGCAGGCAATACATCACATACGCCTGGTTCATTGCAGAAACATCTCTTATTGCTGCACCATTACCGCCCAATAGTAGCATATCTTTTTGTGTTTGTAAGCACATTTTTCTGTGAGCAGGACAAATCGTGACGGGCAGGGAAATCTCGGGCGTATTCAGCTGACCGTCAAGCTACGGGCGACACGGCGACTTGACGAACCGTGCGCGGCCCGAGGAGGAACTCATCAATGGTATTTGACTGGCTATGCAAAGAGGCTACTGCGGTGGCCGCAACTTCGATGGTGATACCACCGACGAGGGAGCAATGGGAGAGCACACTCCCGCAGCGCCGGCAGCAGTGGCTGGAGATGCTGGGTCTATGGCCGCTGCCCGAGCGCACGCCGCTTGAGGCCGAGGTCACCGGCACTCTTGACCGCGACGGGTATGTCGTCGAGAAGGTGCACTTCCAGTCAGTTACGGGGGCTTATGTGCCGGGGAATCTGTACCGGCCCGCCGAGGTATCCGAGCCACTGCCCGCCGTGCTGTATCTGTGCGGCCACACCAAGGGCAAGGTCAATGCTCCATATCAGGCCAATCCACGTTGGTTCGGCGAGCATGGCTATGTCGCTCTGGTGCTGGACCCGATCCAACTCGGTGAATGTCAGGGCTTCCATCACGGCACGTACCACCAGGGGCGCTGGGACTGGCTAAGTCGTGGCTACACTCCCGCCGGTGTAGAGGTATGGAACGCCATGCGCGCGCTAGACTACCTGGCAACACGCGAGGACGTGGACCCGCAGCGTTTCGGCGTCACGGGGCTCAGCGGTGGCGGGGCCATGTCATGGTTCCTCGGGGCCGCCGACGAGCGGGTGCAATGCGTTGTGCCCGTGTGTCAGACCGGCACCATCGAGCAGATTATCTGCGACCGGGCCATTGACGGCCACTGCGACTGCACCTTCTGGGTCAACTACCACCGCTGGTGTACACCTGATGTCGGCGCTCTGATTGCGCCGCGGCCGCTGCTAGTCGCCGCCGGCACGGATGACAAGCTGTGGCGGCCCTATGCCTTCCGTGAGGCAGTCCACCGTATCCGCCGCGTCTATGAGAACCTGGGCGTGGCGGATAACTGCCAACTCGCTGAAGACCTATCCCCACACGGCTACACGCCGAAACTCCGCCAGACCATATTCTCCTGGTTCGACAAGCACCTCAAGGCTAGCGACGAGCCGGTCAGCGACGACGTCACCGACTACGTCGAGCCGGAGGAGAATCTGCTTGTGTTCGGTCGTGAGTTGCCTGCAGATGACAAGATGCCCTACATCTGTGACATCTTCATTCCGCCGGCGGCGGTGCCGGAGATAGCCGACGAGCCGCAGTGGCAGTCACACCAGAAAGAAGCTCTGGCCCGCCTGCGTACGCTGACATTTCAGACTACCGAAGCCGGCAGGCCTCACATCCGCCGCGCTCGCGCAGATGGCGCGGTCAAAGGCGGCGAGGTCACCTACAGCTACGAATTCGACACGCATGAGGGCGTGCAATGCTGGGCGCATCTCAACCTGCCGGGTGGGCGGAGTGATGCGCTGACTACTCTCGTCTGCGCGATGAACCAGGCCCGCAGCTCATTCAGCGGTGGCGGCTCTGACCGGCCTAATGTCGGTGCCGGTCTTGCGACCGGGGTCATCGAGGTGAGAGCAACCGGAGCGACACAGATCGGTGCAGGCCTCACCTGGACTGTGCGGCGCGGCTGCCAGAACGTCGGCTACACGCTCCCGGAGCGGCAGACGCACGATTTGCTCTGCGGCTTGGCGGTGTTGCGCGATCTCGAAGCGGTGGCGGATACCGCAGTCTATGGCAAGGGTTACACCGCTGTCCATGCCATCTACGCGGGGCTGCTGGATAAGGAAGTCAGCGAGTTGGTGCTGGAAGGTCCGCCGGAGACGCACACTGACCCGGACACGCCGGAGTTTCTGGGCATTTTGCGCCTGGGCGACTTGCCGCAGAACCTGGCGCTCTTCTTCCCACGCCCGATTACTTTCATCGGCGAGATCCCGCCCGCCTACGAATGGACGAGAGAGCTCTACGCCACCCTCGGCCAAGCCGCTAAGGTCCGCACGATTCCTACGCTCGAGCAGTGGCAGCCCGCGAACTAGACGGCACAATGTCAGCTTGACGACGACATCGCGCCAATGTACTCTTGCCTTGCGCCTTCTATCCGTATCGTCGCATCTCAGGGAGTGCATGAGAGGATGTTACTTCACCATGTCAACGCAGATCAGAGTGTGGCAGATTCAAGCTGGCAAGTTGGAGGAGCTTGATACCTCCATGGCTGAAGCTGGCCGCAATGAGCCTAATGACCTCCAAGCCTGGATCAAGAGCGAACCCCAGATATTAGGCAACGACATATTCATAATCGGTGAGCAAGTGCAGACCAAGGCCGGCCGGATGGACTTCCTCGGCATAGACGCCGATGGAAACGTCGTGGTAATCGAACTCAAGAGAGGCAGCGTGCCACGCGAGGCGCTGGCTCAGGCCATTGACTATGCCTCTGATGTAGCTTCCTGGGACTTTGAGCGGCTAAGTGCTGTGTGCGAGAAGTTCAGGGAACAACCACTCGAAGACTACCTTAGCGACGAGGCGGAGGATGTGGACTGGGAGGAAACGTCATTCAACGAAATGCAGAGAATACTGCTCGTTGGGGCCGGTATTGACGAGGCACTGCAACGAATGATTGAGTGGCTCTCGGATAACTATCAAGTGAGCATAAACGCCGTCATTTTCAGATATGTGAAGACACGAGCGGGCGAGGAACTTCTGGTCAAGACTGTGATCATACCAGAAGAGGTCGCGAGAGAGCGGACCCGAACGCGGCGGA
>CAZCJS010000202.1:0-7518 GCA_964498775.1 uncultured Armatimonadia bacterium | reverse complement strand
GACATGCGCGCACTGCTCATCATGCGCGCCTTCGGACACCCCATCATCTTCGACGCAACCCACAGCGTACAGCTCCCCGGCGGAGCCGGTGGTGCCTCCGGTGGCCGCCGTGACTTCGCACCCGCGCTCGCAGCCGCAGCCGTAGCCGTCGGCGCTGATGCCGTCTTCCTAGAGGTCCATCCTGACCCCGACAGCGCCCCCTGTGACGGCCCCAACATGCTGCCACTCGACACTGTACCCCAATTGCTCGAAACATTGCTCGCCATCCGCGCCGCCACACAACAAACCACGGGAGACTGACTGACACGCCATGGACCCCAAAGAAATCCTCGAACAGGCAAAGCGAACACTCGCCATCGAACATCGTGCTGTCCTGGTCGCCGCCGAACGCCTCGGAGACGATTTCCTCAGGGCCTGCCAGATGCTACTTGAGATGAAGGGCCGTGCGGTCCTCTGCGGCATCGGCAAATCCGGCGCTGTCGCACGCAAGCTCGCCGCCACCTTCGCAAGCACTGGCACGCCGGCATTTTTCATGCACCCCGCCGAAGCCATTCATGGTGACCTGGGCATGGTCGTTGACGATGATATTGTCGTCATGCTGTCCAACAGCGGCGAGACCGACGAGCTCTCCCGCATTCTACCGGCCATCAAGCGGCGCGGCATTCCCGTCATCGCCATCTGCGGCGACCAGGCCTCAACTCTCGGCGCTGAAGCCGCCGCAGTCATCAACTCCGCCGTCGAAAGAGAAGCCTGTCCTCTCGGCCTCGCCCCCACCGCCTCCACTATCACGATGATGGCTCTCGGCGACGCGCTGGCTATGGCGCTGATGTATGCACGCGGCTTCTCAGCCGAGCAGTTCGCATCATCTCACCCCGGCGGCACCCTCGGCAGGCGTCTCCTCTCCCGCGTCGCTGACGCAATGCACGCCGGAGACGAGAGCCCAACCGTCACCCCTGCTGACTCCGTACTCCAATGCTTACTCACGATGAGTCAGGCGTCCGTTCGCGGTGTCGTCAGCGTCGTTGATCCCGACGGCCGGCTGCTCGGCATCTTCACTGATGGCGATCTCCGCCGCCTCATGCAGGAGCAAAAAAGACGCGACGAAGTGATGGGCCTGCCCGTCGCTGAAGTCATGACCAAAGACCCCATCACCGTCACGCCGGATACCCTCGCCACCGCAGCGCTCCACATCATGGAGACGAAGCAAGTGGACAACCTCCCCGTCACCGCTACTGACGGCACATCTGTCGGCGTCGTTGACATTCAGGACCTGATGAAACTCCGCATCATCTGAAGCTCTGATGGGGCATCTTATGGCACCGCTTACCATCATACAAACCGCCGACATGCACGGACGACTCACGCTGGAAATCGCCCACCATCTCCGCGACCTCAAGCTCCGCCATAGCGCGCTGCTCCTCGATTGCGGTGACGCCCTGCATGCGCCCAACTACCTCCCATCGCCTGTCATTCATCCGGCCCGCATCTCCCCTGTCGCCGCCGCAATGAACGCCGCCGGATACGACGCCATGGCGATGGGCAATCGCGAGTACGGCTGGCGCCGCTCAACCATCAACGCCAAACTCGCCGGTCTGCAGTTCCCCGTCCTTTCGGCCAACATCGTGCTCCCGGACAGCAACACCGTCCGCCCCACGCTTACTCTTCAGGCCGGCGACTCCACCGTCGGCATCTTCGCTCTCACACCCGACATGGCCCCCACCGGCAGCCTTGCTCAGCGCACCTCCGACATCCAGTTCATTGACCCCGAGCAAGCCGCCCGTAGCGCCATCGCCGACCTCCGCACTCCTGCCGAGGGCGCGACGCAGCCGGCCGTCATCATTGCCCTCATGCACTGGGGCGTCGAGACCGGTCCTCAGGGCGACCAGGCCCGCCTCATCGAGGCCCTCCCCGACCTCGACATCGTCCTCGCCGGCCATGCCCACGTCGCAGCCGGAGCGCTCGACACTATCGGCCCCACTACAATCAGCCGCTGCGCCTCACACGCGCGCGAGGCCGCCATCCTCCGCCTCGACACGGATGGCACGTGGCACCAGGAGCTGGTGAAACTCACATGAGCTGGCGACTCTACGCCGACCTCGGCAACGCGACCTTGCACTGGGGGGTCTTTCCCGACACGGACTCCCACGATGCGGAATGCCTCGCCCACGACCGCATATCCGCGCTTCCGGAGGAGTTCGGCCAGTCCTGCCCATTCTCCCTCAACGCCATGTTGGACGAGGCTGGCGAGACCCTCGCCGACTACGCAGGCGGCCTACTCTGCAGCTCAAATCCCGCCCTCACCCCTGACTTCGTCCGCGCCCTGGAGCGCTCCACGGGTATCAGGCTGCCCGAGTTGACCTCCGCAATGACCGCACACATCCGGACTTCCTATCATGACCGCACTCAGCTCGGCCTAGACCGGTTCGCCAACGCCGCCGCAGTTCTGGCTCACTACGGGCGTCCGGCCGTCGTCGCTGACCTTGGCACTTGCATCACCGTTGACCTCATCAATGCCAAGGGCGTACTCGTCGGCGGAGCCATCGCACCGGGCCTTCCCATCATGTTCGTAGGCATCGCTGCTCAGACGCCTCATCTCGTCCCATCGCTCGACAGGATGGAGCCGCCGGCCAATCTGACCAAGCCCGGCCGCTCCACCGAGGAGTGCCTCGCCCTCGGCATCTACAGCACCCTCCTTGGCGCTACTCTCAGCCTTTGCGCCCAGTTGTCCTTCGAACTGCCTTCCGCTTCGATCATTCTCACCGGTGGCGACGCCATCTGCGTGCAATCCATGTCCAACTTCGGCGATGTCTTCGACGAAATCCTCACCCTGAAGGGGCTGCAGGCCCTTGACCTCCGACACTGAGCCCACCGGCTCAGACAGCCTACCTGCCCGGCATCATGCGGAGGCTTTTCGCCACGCCGCCGGTCTTCTTGTCATCGGCTCTCTCCACATTGAGCCGCCTCTCGTTCTCGCGCCGATGGCCGGATACACCAATCTGCCATTCCGCCTGCTCTGTCATCTCGGCGGCGCCGGTCTCGTTGTCAGTGAAATGATCTCCGCAAAGGGGCTCCAGTACCGCAACCACAAGACCCGTTCCTTGACCGCCACGTGCCCACAGGAACGCCCTGTAGCGATACAGGTGTTTGGCGATACTCCTGAGGTGTTGTATAATAGTGTCCGCCAGATAGAGGTCGCCGGCGCAGACATCATAGACCTCAATATGGGCTGCTGTGTGCCTAAGGTCCGTGCCGCCGGTGCCGGCATCGAGTTGATGGCCGACCCGCAACGCGGTATTGACTGCGTTGCTGCGCTCGTAGAGGCCGCCCGCGTGCCGGTAACCGTCAAGATCCGCACCGGCCTCGATGACGACGATATGCGCTACCTTGACATAGCCCCGGAACTCGCCGCTGTCGGTGTCGCTGCCATAGCACTGCATGCGCGCAATGCGGAGCAGCAGATGAGCGGGAAGGCTGACTGGACACATGTCGGCAGGCTCGTCGAGGCCGTGGACATCCCGGTCATCGGCAACGGTGACCTGACTGCTCCGACCGATGCTCTTGCCATCATTGAACAGACCGGCTGTGCCGGTGCCATGTATGGTAGGGCTGCTTTGGGGCGACCCTGGATATTCCGCCAGGCCGCGGCCGGCATCCGCAACCGTACGCTCCCGACAGAGCCGCTGCCCGCCCATATCATGGCCATCGCTCTTTGCCATGCCCAGATGCTCGCCCTGCAATACACCGAGCGCATTGCCATGCACCAGATGCGCGGTCACATGGCTCATTACACCAGGGGCCTCCCGCACGCCCTGCGCCTGCGCAGGAACATGAACGCCGTACACACACTCAGCGACCTCAAGCAGCTTATTTGCGAATACCTGAGGGCGTCATAGGACATACATGCCTGGTATGATCCGCATTGTCAGTGTAAGCCTGGGGCCGTCATCCCGCGACAGCTCTGTCGAGCTTGAGCTCCTCGGAGAGCGCTTCCTGCTCGAACGTCTCGGCACGGACGCCAACATTGAACGCTTTGCGCGGTTTCTCTACCAGTATGACGGCATCGCCGATGTCCTCTGCCTCGGCGGTATTAACCTCGGCATCCATTGGGGGGACAGGTTCTACCCGTTCACCCAGGTCGGCAACATACTCAGACATGTCAAGCAGACGCCTGTCGTGGACGGCTCAGGCCTCAAGGCCACACTCGAGCCGATGACCCTCGACTTTCTCCAACAGCAGGGCATCACTGACCTCGCGCAGACGCGCACCTTGATGATGGACGCATTCGCACGCCACTGGCTCGCCCGGGCCATCGCCTCCTCCTGCGCCGAGGTAGTCTATGGCGATCTCATGTTCAGCTTCAATATTCCACTCCCGATCCGTTCGCTAAAGGCCATGAACTTCTGGGCACGAACGCTCTTGCCGATGATCGCGCGCTTGCCACACAACTGGGCCTTCACAACAGGCGTCCACGGTAATACCATTGTCGGAGGCTTCGACAACTACTATCAGTGGGCAGACCTTATCGCCGGTGATTTCACTTACATCAGACACTACATGCCCGATCAGCTCAAGGGCAAAATTATTCTCACAAACACCATCACAAACGAAGACCTCGCACTTCTCAGGGAGCGCGGCATTAGGTATCTTGTTACATCCACACCGGAAATCGAGGGCCGTACCTTTGCCACCAACGTAATGGAAGGAGTGTTCGTGTCGTTGCTCGGCCGCCCGCCCGGTGAACTCTCCGCCCGGGACTACATCCAACTCGCCGAGGACATCAACTGGCAGCCCCTCGTCAGGGAAATCTCGCCGGCATGACACGACCTGAGGAATAAATTGACCAAATTCGCTTTCGTTCTTCATGCACTTGACACCGCGGATATTGCCCGCAAGTACCCGATCGCAAGGTACTTGCCTGATGCCATCCTCGAACCCATCTTGCGCTATATACCGCCACGTCTCATCAGTGAAATCACCGGCATCACGTCTCCCACCGGCGCAGAGACCGAGGGCTGGTTTGTCGGCTGTACGCTCACCTCCCGCCAGCTGCTCAATGACCCGCCCGAGCGCTCGACAGATAAGATCATCAAATCCTGCAATTTCGCCGCTCAACTCGGAGCTGACATCGTCGGCCTCGGCGCTCTTACCGCTGTCGTCGGCGACAAGGGCATTTCCATCGCAGACGAAGTTAGTATCGGCGTCACAACCGGCAACAGTTTCACCGTCGCCACTGCTATCGAAGGCCTGCTGAAGGCCGCAATACTGGTGGGCCACCAGCCTCACGGCTCAACCGTCGCAATCCTCGGCGCTACCGGCTCCATCGGCAAGGTCTGCGCCAGGCTGCTGGCCGACCAGGTCGCTCGCCTCGTACTCGTCGGTCGCCGCCCGGACGCTCTCCAGCAGCTTGCCGCAGAAATTGACGGCCCGGCCGCCATCGAAATCAGCACCGACATCTCCAGCGCCCTCGCCATCTCCCCCCTCGTCATTGCCGTCACTTCCGCACTCCAAACCGTCATCGAGCCACACGACCTTCTCCCTGGTGCTGTCGTCTGCGATGTGGCCCGCCCGCGTGACGTCTCCAGACGCGTCGCCGAGAACCGCGCTGATGTACTCGTCATCGAAGGCGGCATGGTCGCCGTGCCCGGAGACGTCCAGTTTAACTTTGACTTCGGCTTCCCACCCAAAACAGCTTATGCCTGCATGGCCGAAACCATCATCCTCGCACTCGAAGGCCACACCACTGATTACTCGTTGGGTGACAATCTGAGCATTGACCGCGTCAAGCAAATCGCCGCCCTCGCCGACAAGCACGGCTTCAAGCTCGCCGGCTTCCGCTCCTTCGAGCGCGCCGTGGATGACCAGACCATAGATCGCGTCCGTGAACTTGCCGCCGAGGCGATAGCCTCCTATCACCACCCTGACTGACCTAAGACCGCCGCTGCGCAAAGAGGTACACATATGGCTTCAGACGACGAACAGGTACGCAATCGCAAGACCAAGCTCCACCGTCTTAAAGACGCCGGCAACGACCCATTTGTCGTGCACCGTTTCCCGCGTAGCCACACCTCCGCCCAGGTGATCGCGCAGATACAGGCCGCCGAAGAAGCCGCTGATGGCCCCGACATCAACTGGGATACCGCCGGCTTTGAGATTACCGTTTGTGGCCGCCTGATGGCAATGCGCGACCAGGGCAAGTCCATCTGGGCCGATCTTCACGACGACGACGGTAAGATCCAGCTCTGGGCAGGCAATAAGCAGTTGGGCGATGATCCCTTCGAAGCCTTCCGCGACCTTGACATCGGCGATATCATCGGCGTCACCGGACATGCCTTCCGCACCCGCCGTGGCGAGCCCACTGTCAGGCTCACCGATTGTAGCCTCCTGGCCAAGGCCCTCCGGCCTCTGCCTGAGAAGTTCCATGGCCTCCAGGACATCCAGACTCGCTACCGCCGCCGCTATCTCGACCTCATCGTCAATCCGGAAGTCCGCCAGATATTCGCCGGACGCACTGCCGCCGTCCGAGCCATCCGCTCTTGCCTCGACGCGCGCCGCTTCCAGGAAGTTACCACTCCCATGATGCAGCCGCTCTACGGCGGCGCAAACGCACGACCCTTCACCACTCATCACAACACTCTCGACATGGACCTCTACCTCCGCATCGCTCCCGAGCTCTACCTCAAGCGTCTCGTCATTGGCGGCCTCGAGCGTGTCTATGAAATCGGCCGCGTTTTCCGCAACGAGGGCATTGACGCACTCCATAATCCCGAATTCACCATCCTCGAAGCTTACATGGCCTATGCCGACTACGAAGACATGATGGAGCTCTTCGAGAGCCTCGTCTGCGCCATGGCCGAAGCAGTCAACGGCTCGCTCCAGTTCACCTATCGCGAAAACGAGATCAGCCTCGAGCCACCGTGGCAAAGAGTCTCGCTGCTTGACGCTATTCACCAGGCGACCGGAGTGGACTTCGGGGAGATATCCGGCGACGAAGAGGCACGGGAAGCTTGCGCCGACCTGGAACTCGGCGATATGACGCTGGACAACTGGGCCGCTCTGCTGGACAAGTGCTTTGACCGCTTCGTGGCACCCACACTCATTCAGCCCACATTCGTCATTGACTATCCGGTCGAGATCTCACCACTTGCCAAGCGCCTTCCCGACCGTCCCCGGCTCACCGCCCGCTTCGAACCCTACATCGGCGGCGAGGAGATCGGCAACGCCTTTAGCGAGCTCAATGACCCCATAGACCAGCGCGAACGCTTCGAATCGCAGGTCCGCGCCGGAGCCGACGGCGATGAAGAAGCTCACCCGCTCGATGAGGACTATCTCATGGCGATGGAATACGGTCTTCCGCCCACCGGCGGCATGGGCATGGGCGTGGATCGTGTTATCATGTTGCTCACCGGATGCACTAACCTCCGAGAAGTCATTTTATTCCCTCAGCTCCGCCCGGAAGAGAGCTAAAGACATGGCATTTCTCAGAGACATCATTGCCACGATGCGGCCTCGCCAGTGGAC
>CAZCJS010000201.1:0-7525 GCA_964498775.1 uncultured Armatimonadia bacterium | reverse complement strand
ACGGGCAGGCCGGTGGCGTCGGCGATGCCTCGGGTCAGGGGGATGTCGTAGCCGGTCTTCACGCCATCGGTGTCCATGCTGGTGGGGAGAATCTGACCTGCGCCGAGATCCGCGACTTGTTTCGCCCACTCGAACGCATCCATGCCGGTACCCCTGGTGCCGCCATGGGTCACCACCTCGTATCCGGACGGCATGTCGTCGCGTCTGCGACCGTCAATGGCGACGATGACGGTCCCGGCTCCGAATGCTGCGGCCGCCTCGGAAACCAGGCTGGGATTCCTCACCGCCGCTGAGTTCATTGATACGGCGGCCACGCCGATCTCCAGCAGGGCGGCCATGTCATCGAGTGAGGAGATGCCCCCACCAACAATGAGCGGCACGGAGATAGCGTCCGCAACGCGGCCCACGAGCTCGCGCGTCGTCTCGCGGTTCTCGAGGGTGGCCGCGATGTCGAGGAACGTTATTTCATCGGCACCGCCGGCGTCGTAGGCAACCGCGGCCTCAACCGGATCAGCGGCGTCAACCAGGTCCACAAAATGTACGCCCTTTACCACACGACCGTTCTTCACATCCAGGCACGGGATTATCCTGCAATAGTCCATTGTCAATTCCTCTTTCCACGGGATATGATCAGCAGCGCCGCGCTGCCGACCCTATTGCTGCTCATCTTCTTCGTCGAGGTCGGACAGGTCAATATCCAAATCGTCATCGGCGTCCTCATCTGCGAGGCCGTTGTCTTCTGTTTGGGGTTCATCGTCATCAGCGAGTGGACCTGCGGCTGTGTCTTCCTCCGGTGTTTCGTCGTCTAGGTCGGCGAAGGCACCACTCGTATTGACTTCGGCGACGGGTTCGGCAGCTTTGTCGTCTTCTGAAACAGTGAGGAAGCCGGTGTCCTGAGGCTGGTCAGGTTCGGTGTCCAGGTGAGCCGCGCCGGCCTTGATGACCTGGATTTCGTCCACCAGCTTCCCTATCTCCGTAATGATTCCATCAATGCTCTGACAGCTTGGCAGCACCTCGCTGTGACGAACCTTGCCTTTCTTGTGCAGCTCATAGACCTTTTCGCCGATGGCATAGAGTAGCTTGCGGCGTTTTCTTTTGAGGCCCCGAATGCGCGAATTGAGGCGCTGGACGCTGAAATGTCGCTGAGCCTTTTCTGCAGCGTTCTCTCCGCTCCGCTTCACATATTCCCATATATTGCCGGCCACGTTCCCGGGCTGTTGGCCTGTGTCTTCGCTCATGGTGTCGGCCTCCTGTAGAGCATTGTGTTTGTAGCTCACATGCGCACGCGGTCATCGAGGCGAGTGAGCCCGGCATCGAGAGCCGCATTCACCGCGGCCGCGTATTCGCTCGAGGTAATTCGCCGCCCAAGCACGCTGTGCCCTACCGCCTCGTGGCAGGGATGATGCTGGTCCATGATATTGACGTATGTGGCCGGGCTAAGCGAGGCGACAAATTCCATTATTTGGGCAGTGCCCGCCAGGTCATCGGGGAGCACGAGATGGCGAACGAGCAGCCCGCGCTCGGCTATGCCTTCGGCATTGATGCGAAGGTCGCCGACCTGCCGGTACATCTCTGTCAGCGCCCTGTACATATGGTCGGGATAGTCGGGGGCATCGGACAAGTCGGCGGCGACAGAACTATCTGCATACTTGGCATCGGGCATGTAGATATCAATAACTCCGTCAAGCAGTCGCAGGACCTCGAGGCTCTCGTAGCCTCCACAGTTATAGACAAGCGGCACCACCAGACCCGCCTCGATGGCCAGAGCGAGTGCAGCTAGTATCTGGGGAACGACGTGCGTAGGTGTAACGAAATTGATATTGTGACAGCCGGCGTCTTGGAGTTGAATCATGCAGGCCGCGAGCTGTGCGGCGGTAAACTCGCGACCATGGGCGAAATGGCTGATGTCATAGTTCTGGCAGAACATGCAGCCCAGATTGCAGCCGGAGAAGAAAATGGTGCCGGAACCGTGGGTGCCGACGAGGGGCCGCTCTTCACCGAAGTGGGCATTGAATGAGGCGACCCTGGCGCGACGTCGGGTGCGGCAGAAGCCCTGTTCCTCGGCCAAGCGCTCCACGCCACAGGCACGCGGGCATACTTCGCAGGGCGAGAGCAGCTCCATGGCTGCCTCAATCCGCTCCGGCAGTTGCCCCGATTCGGCCAGGCCCAGGTAGCAAGCAGTCACTCAAATCAACCCCCACTCAGTTTGCAGATCTCCTAGGCCATCCCAGTGGCTGTCGCTGGTGAGGTCGAAATGCACGAGTGTGATGGATATGCGGTCCTGCGCGACAGCATGGATGTCGGTGCCCGCAACGCTGTCGCTTTCCTCTGGCGAGCCCTTGAACCAGTAGTAGGGGCGACCATTTGGGTCAGTCCGCTTGATGACCACGTCCTGGTACCTCCGGCGCCCAAGCCGGGTCAAGGCGATACCTCGGATCTCGTCGGGCTTCACGTTGGGTACGTTGACATTGAGGATTGTGCCGGAGGCCAGAGGGAACTGGGCAAGTGCCTGGACCAGGAATGGCGCGATACGCTGGGCTGCGTCGAGACGGACATCCTCGTAGGCACAGACGGAGATAGCAAGTGCGGGGATGTCGTGGAGAGCTGCTTCCAGGGCGGCGGAGACCGTGCCGGAGTAGAGGACCTCTTCGCCGAGGTTGGCACCGGCATTGATCCCGGAGACGACAACGTCGGGCCGGCCCAGCTCGCCCAGCGTACCGAGGATCACGCAGTCAGCGGGCGTCCCGTTGGAGCTATACGCAGGTACCTCGACCCCGATGTCCATATGGCGGAGGCGCAACGGCTTGTGCAGGGTGATGCCGTGTCCGACCGCGCTCTGTGGCGACTCGGGCGCGACGACGGTGACCTCCCCTGTGTCGCGGAGCGCTGCCGCCAGAGCCAGCAGACCCGGGGCCATTATCCCGTCATCATTGGTTACGAGTATCTTCACAACTCAACCCCCTGCGCATGTGCAGCGGCCAGTGACTGACATGTTGTTTCGGCCGGCGTATCCGTGTCGGCGGCCTCAGGCGATGTCCATGTCCACGATCTCGACACGCTGAACGCCGGGGAGAGAGCTTATCCGGTCGCGCACCTGGGCCGAGATGGAGTCACTGACCGTTACGGACATGAGGCCGACGCCGCTGACACTCTGAGCTGCGACCTGGATGCCTGTGATATTGATTCCGGCACTGCCCAGGAGGCCGCCCAGGCTGCCGACAAAGCCAGGCTTGCCCGACTCGCTGTTCCAGATGAGGACAACCAGGCCGCGTGGAACCAAGTCAAGTTGATAGCCGTCGAGCCGAACGATGCGGACCTCGGAACGGTCGAACAGAGCACCGGCGACGCGGAATTCGTCCTTAGCTGTAGTGACACGCACTTCGAGGAGCTGTGCATAGCCGCCGCGCTGGTCAATACGTGTCTGAGCGATTTCTATGCCGCGTTCGCGCGCGACCGAACTCGCATTGACGAAATTGAGTGTGCCATCCACGATGCCCTGGAGGACTGCAACAAGCAACCGCCCGGTGAGATAGGGGAGGTGCTCGCCGGCCACGTCAGTGGCAGCTACCAGTTCAATGCGGCGGGGTGCGCCGGCCATCAGACCGCGACCCAGGACGCCCAGCTTCGTGACGAGGTCCACATAGGGATCGAGGGCAGCGAGGGCCTCAGGGGATAGCGCGGCGGCATTCACAGGCCAGCGCGGAAGCTGTCCGGCAAGTACGTCGGCGACTTGCCGGGCTGCGTCCACTGCGACACTTGCCTGAGCCTCCTCAGTAGCGGCACCGACATGCGGAGTGGCGATGAGGTTGGGCAACTCGAGTAGCCGTCTGTTGCCGGTTGGCTCATCGGCGAAGACGTCAAGGGCGGCTGCGGCAATCGTACCGTTGGTAAGTGCCGCAAGCAGTGCCTCTTCGTCAACCAGCTTCCCGCGCGCACAGTTAATCAATACGGCATCCGGCTTCATCCGAGCGAGGAGCTCGGCGTTGATGATATGCTCGGTGTCGGCGGTCAACACACAATGGAGGCTCAGGAAATCTGCCCTCGCCACGAGTTCGTCGAGATTCTCCACAAGTTGCGCGCCGGCAGCCTCCACCTGTTCAACAGAGACATACGGATCGTGAGCGAGAACCCTCATGCCGAACGCCAGGGCGCGCTTCGCGACTTCAGAGCCGACCTTACCGAAGCCCACGAGCCCTAGGGTCTTGTCGCAGAGTTGACGACCCGTGTATGACTTCCGGTCCCACTCGCCGGCCTTCAGCGAGGCAGCAGCCTGTGGTATGCGGCGGGCGATGGCCAACATCAGTGCGATAGTGTGCTCGGCGGCAGCCAGGGTGTTGCCGGCAGGTGAATTGACGACTATTACGCCGCAACGAGTGGCGGCCGGAATATCTATGTTGTCCACACCGATGCCGGCACGGGCGATAACCTGTAAATGCGCCGCGTTGCCTATGACCGGGGCAGTAACGCGTGTGCCACTGCGCACAACGATCGCATCCACATCGGCAACTGCGGCGATGAGGCCGATTTCGTCGAGCTCGGTGGCAACGACGACGTCGCCCGCCTCGCGCAGTATCTCCAGGCCGGCTTCGGCGAGGGAATCACAGACCAGTATCTTCGGCTTAGCCATCTGAGTTCTCCCGACAGGTCACGAAGGCATCGCGGGCCGCGGTCACCGCACTTGCGGTATCAATGTCACAGCCCATTTCCGCCAAGTTCTCAGCCACTGCTGCAACTGTGGCGACAAGGTCGTCAAGGCGACATGTACCCAGATGGCCGATGCGGAATATCTTGCCTTTGAGGTCGCCCTGTCCCCCGGATATGAGGATGTTGTCGCGCTCGCGAACGCGTCGTACCAGTTCGGAACTATCAAGGTCATCGGGCATTCGCACAGCGGTAACGGTCGCACTGGCGCGGCGCTCGTCGGCGGCAAGTAGCTCGAGGCCGAGGGCAATGCTTGCAGCGCGACACGCGACCCCCAGGCAGTGATGGCGGCGCAAGACCTCGGTGACACCCTCCGCACGGATCAGCCGCAGAGACTCCTGCAGGCCTGAGAAGAGATTGACTGCGGGCGTACAGGGCGTCTGTCCCTTATCCAGCGCATCGAGGGCACGCGACAGATCGAAATAGTAACTGCCGCACGTGATCTGCTTCATCTTGAGTTGTGCGCCTGCGCTGAGGGCCACAAATGAGAGGCCGGGCGGCAGCATCAGAGCCTTCTGCGAACCGCCCACGACCGCGTCGAGAGCATTGGCCTCCATGTTGATTGGCATGCCGCCGATCGCGCTGACAGCATCCACAATCGTCAACACCCCGTGTTCGGCCGCGGCTTTGGCAATGCCTGACAAGTCCTGCGCGACGCCGGTCGAGGTCTCATTGTACGCGAAACCGAGGGCATCGAACCGGCTCTCAGAAAGAAGTTCTCGCAGCAAGCGCGGGTCGGCTGCTTCTCCGGGACAGCAATCCCACCACGTAACTTCCGCCCCATAGCACTGCGCGATCTCGCCAATGCGGAGGCCGAACTTACCGCTATTGATGGTCAGGATACGCTCACCCGGGGCGATCAGGTTCGCCACCGCAGCCTCGACACCGCCGGTCCCCGACGCCGAAAGCGTGAGCACCGGATCAGTCGTTCCGAAGCAAGCCTGCAAGCCGACCTGGCAATCAGCCATCAGCTCAGCGAACTCCGCACCGCGATGGTACATTGACGGCTCTGCCATCGCCCGGCGAACGGAGGCAGGCAGGTTCGTGGGGCCCGGTATCATGAGCAACAATTCTTCATTAGGCATCAGAGGGCATGATCACCTCTCCACTGCAGTAACTATGGGCGGGCACCGACGCTTCTGAAGCGACGATTGTATCATTAAGCTGAGCTCCCGCACCAACCAGGGAATAAGGCCAGAGCATCGAGCGGCGTATGACGGCATCTGCATCTATGCAAGCTCCTTCGCCAATAGCCACATCGGGACCTATCCGGCAACGTGGGCCGATCGTCACACCGGGCGCTATGGCTACCGGCTCTACAATACTCGCAGTCTCGTGGATCCCGGCACGGCTAGCGTCGGGCTTGATCCAACTGATGGCGCCATGCAGTAAGCTTATATGGGCCTCTAGATATGTCTCGACGCGTCCCACGTCCGACCAGTAGCCGGGCTGGATATCTGTCCAGCCGTAGAGCGGCTCATCTCGGGCGAGCAACTCCGGGAAGAGATCGGTCTCGTTGGAGTACACCTCATTGTCCGGAATGTGGTCCAGTACTTCCGGGTCCATTGCATAGAAACCGGAATTGATAGTATTGCGACCGCTCTCGTCGCTATTGACCTTTTCCTTAAAGGCCCGCACACGGCCGCGCTCATCGCATTGTATCAGCCCATAGGCCGATATTTCATCCACCTGCCGCAGGCAGAAAGTGACGAGTGCAGACTCCCGGAGGTGAGCAGCAGCCATGGCACTGAGGTCCACTTCATAGACAAGGTCTCCGTTGCATGAGAAAAACGGCCCATCAATGAGCCCTGCACAGTTCTTGATTGCGCCGGCGGTACCGAGACGTTGCTCTTCCTCAACATAATGGAGGCGCACGCCCCATCGGCTGCCATCACCGAGTTCAGCCTTGATAGCTCTCGCCTCGTAAGAGACCGCCATAACTAAATCGGTCACGCCGTGGCGGGCAAAAAGCTCTATCTCGTAGGATATCAGCGGGCGGTTCAGTAGCGGCAGCAGCGCCTTCGGGCGCTCGTATGTCAAGGGGCGTAGTCGCGTACCCAGGCCGCCGACGAGCAGAACTGCTTGTGTGATCGGTGAAGCCACTTAATACCCTCCGCTACCCTTGCCGTCCTGGTATCAGCTTCCCTCCCACGCTTAACCCTTCTCCGAATCCAGTGTCCCCCGGCAGCGGGAACGCATAGTGAGGAGGCGCTGCCGTACGCTGTTCTCACCCATCCCCGATGGCTGTGACGGTGATGCGCCGGGTGCGCGGGCCATCGAGTTCGACCAGCATGACGCGCTGCCATGTGCCGAGTTCCATGCGGCCACCGCGCACCGGCAGTGTGACGCTGTTGCCGACCACTGAGGCACACAAGTGGGCGTCGGCATTGTTGTCTATGCGGTCGTGACGCCAGTCACCATGCCCGCCCATGTTCTCAAGCAGTAGCAGTGTGTCTTCGAGCAGACCGGCCTCGTTCTCATTGACATAGACGCAGCAGGTGCAGTGCGGCACTGAGATGCAAACCAGGCCGGCATCCATCGCCATTTCGCGCAGAACCTCTGCAACTGTGTCGGTGATGTCAAGGATGCTGCGGCGACGGTCGGTTGTGACAGTGAAGCTTTCTGCAGGCATGACGCATTTTCCTTGTACGGTCGATGTCTCTATGTATTGGTCGGTCGCACAGCGGCGAGGCGCAACTGCAAGCTGACCTGGCCGTTGTATTCGTTAAACTCCGGCGTATAGGCCAGGTCAATACGGGAGCCGCGCGAAATCCAGGCGGCCTGGCTCCCCATTCCGAAGCCGATGCAATCGAATACAAGGTGG
>CAZCJS010000200.1:0-7546 GCA_964498775.1 uncultured Armatimonadia bacterium | reverse complement strand
TACTATTGTTTGCCCAATGTGCATAACGATGGAGACAACTACTCGTTCTGTGACGGGCATGCCAAGTGGATGGGGCTGAAGAGCTACGAGAAGTACTCGACTTACTGGAACCACGGGTAGGCAGACACAGTCAGTCGAGTTCCAGGTTGTGGCCGTGTCACGGCCGTGGTTTTCACGCCGGTATAAAGCACGTTGCGTGACTGTCAGTTGGCTATGACCGGGGATGTCTTAGTGTATTGATGGGCGGGAATTGCTCCCGCCCATTTTTTTTGCGACGCAGGTTCGCCGACGCGGATAGGGAAATAGGCAGCATCGGCATGGACGATGATTCGGCTCCATACGGAGGTTGACGGTAATGAAACGACTCGGCTGTATTCTCATCGCAGTAGTGGCGACAACGCTCTGCTGGTCGGCAGAGTTGTATATCCCCGAGCAGACGATCACGCAACTGAAGACGTACTACCCCGACACGACACTTGTCGAGAACGGGCAGGCGGCTAGTGTGATAGTGCATCCGGCGGAGGATGGGTACGCTGAACTGGCTAGTGAGGTCGCGGCTGCAATCAAGGCTGCAACCGGCGCCGAGGTGCCGGTCAAGAGCGACAGGGAGTACTCGGAGGCGGATCACGCGACAAATCTCATCTGTCTGGGGCAGATGCAGAATAACAAGCTGGCCTTTGACCTCTACGTCTGGCACTATGTGGCCTGCGATGACTGGTTTCCCGGGCCGGGAGATGATGAGCATGGGCCGGGATTTGTGGTGCGGTCGTGCTGCGATCCGTGGGGAACGGGTAAGAATGTGATCATGCTGGGAGGGACGGAACTGGGGGGCGTGAAGCTTGCCGTCGAGCGGTTCAAGGGCATGATTGGTAAGGGCGAGACGCTGACGATACCGCGCACGGTGGAAGTACACTTCAGGGGCACGGAGAATCTGGATGAATTCGCCAAGACCATCGAGCCGACCTATCACAAGAACTTCATTGACCTGAAGGCGCTTCCGTACGGCGGGGAGTACAAGATGGTAGAGGCGGCACAGCGGTACTTCCTCACCGGCCGGGACGAGTATTTGAAGTGTTATGCGCTGATGATGCGGCGCTGGATGGATGAGTACTACAAATGGATACCGGGGCGGCAGATTACGACTCCGAAGTACATTATCCCCGTCATGCTGCTGAGCTATGACCAGATCGAGGAGAGCGCGCTGCTGCCGGATGACCTGAAGCTGGAGATGACAAACCTGCTGTATGACTACGTGTCGCGGATGGGTGTACACGGGCGGATCACGCAGCTCAAGCCGGGCGTGCTCGCTGGCACGGGTCTTCATAATGTCTCGCTGACGGTCATTTACGGCGGGGAGTATTTTAAGAAGTATTATCCGGATGCCAACTTCGAGCGGATAGATAAGGGCATCGCGTCGGTGACCGTGGGACAGCAGACGATGGCGAACTCGAACGGCTTCATTGACAATAACGGCGGGTACACGGCGTCATATCCGCGGACTTCGGCGCTGTTGGCCCCGGCGATGGACAACTACGGGTACTTTGAGTCCGACGCGGCCCGCAGGTACATGGAGTACTGCTTCATCATCACTGGGTCGTGGGCGGGAACTTTCTTCGGGGCGCAGCCGACGCCGGGTATTATCGCCTGGTACTACAAGGACCCGAGCTATGTGTGGTATCACAATTGGCGGCATGGGAAGAAGACGTATTATCCGGAGATGACAGAGGGAGATATCAATGCGACGCTGTGGAGCTATCTGCCGAATATGGAGGAGCGCGTGCCGGAGGAGATGATCGGGCTGCACTACATGCCGCTGCATGAGACCAACTACGAGCAACTCAAGCGCGGCAACAAGTTCATCAATGTACCGCGCGAGCGCAGCTTCCACCAGCTTTCCATGCGCACCGGCTTCAGTCGCGATGACCAGTACCTGCGGCTTGACGGGATTAATGACGGTATCACCAACGGCGGCGACGGGAACTCGATACCGTGGGTTTCGCAGGGACGCGGCTGGCTGACGGGTGTGGGCAAGTGGGGCGGCGGCCGCAACATGAAGTACTACTCGACATGTCTGGTGCTGCGGGACGGGCAGATGTCCGACAAGCGGGTGGCGCTGTGTGACCTGCAGGCAGCCTCGGAGCTTCCCAACAGCGGCTTCGTGCGCAGTGTGATGCACGAGTATAACGGTATGGACTGGGCACGTAATATCGTGTGGCTGAAGGGCAAATACTGGGTGATATTTGACCAGTTGCAGGTGCTGGAGGCTGACGACTACAGCGTGCTGTGCCAGTGGTTCCCGGTGGGCGGGGAAGTGGATGAGAAGCAGAGCGTGACGATGACGAGCCGTGACCACAGCTTCTACCTGCAGATGCCCGGCGGCAACAAACCGTTCGTCAAGGCAATCGAGCCTGGCGACGCGCGCACGGCCTTCAGGCAGGGCGTGAATGGACAGCTTGCCGCCGGTGATGAGGCCAGCTTTGCAACGGTCTTTTACGGGCACCACAAGGACGTGCCCAATGAGTACTCGATGAAGCGCATCAGTGACAACACTTGCCTGGTCACCGAACCCGAGCGCGAGGTGCTAGTCGGCGTCGCACCGCTGGGCAAGCCGGATGAGGCGATGGTGCTGGGTCCGGACGTGCAGGTGAAGTGCACGAGTTTCGTGCTGGCGACTGATGAGATGGCGCTGTTCGGGTTGACCAGCTTCGGAGGCGATGAGCCGCTGCTGGTAGCCGACAGGCCGATTGACCTGGGAATCAACTTCACCACAGGCATCGTCACCGTCCAGGCCGCGGAGGCGACTGAGCTGGAGGCGCTGACTCCGGGGGGCGATGCGGCAGTGCGCATCAAGATGCCACTGGAGGCCGGTCGCCATGAGCTACCGGCGAGGGGTGGACCGTTCGCCGCACTGACTGAGGCCGTGCGGGAGATCGTGGCGAAGGCAGCGGAGGCGCCAGCGCAGACCGCAAAGGCCGCGGAGGCGAAGTACCCGCAGAAGCTGAAGATGCAGTGGGAATTGCAGGTTCCTGCCGAAAACAGCGTCGCGGTGCGGTGCCTGGAGACGGCGGACTTCGACGGCGACGGCACCGAGGAGGTGCTGGCGGGGATGTCCGATGGCCGGGTGATCGTCGTGAAGGCCGACGGCAGCACGATCGGGGAGACACTCTTCGAAGCCGAACGGGGTATTAATGACATCGCGGTGGCCGATTTCGGCGAGGGTAATCGGGTTTTGGTAGCCAGTGACGATCAGTATCTGTACTGCCTTGACGGCGCGGACCTGGAATGGAAGTTCACCGGCACAGGTATCGAGTGTACGAATCAGGCTCCCGGAAGCTATGGGCCGGGGCGGTACGTCGAGGGCGACGGGGAGATGATGGCCATAGATGTCGCCGACATCAATGCTGATGGGACAAAGGAGATTCTCGTCGGTTCGAAGACATTCACACACGGGTCACGACGCGTGTTCGGTACGCTGTGGTGTCTGAGTCCTGACGGGAAGCTGCTGTGGCATATGTATCAATCCGCCGGCACGGTCACCAGCGTGAAGGCATTCGACGACAGCGGCGACGGGCAGATGAAGATTGCGATCGAGAGCGGGGGCGGGACTTATGGCGTGGGCGGCTATCTGGTGGACAATCAGGGTGCCATGCTCAACCGCCAGGGGGCAGGATATGGGGAGCGCTTCTGCGATGTGGCAAAGATAGGCCCCGACGGGTCATACCGGAAGGTGCGCACCGACCACCGGACCGGCATCACCGATGTGTTTGAGACTTCCGACCCGTATGCGAAGAAATGGTCGTTCAAGGCGACAGGCCTGTCGGCGATGGGCCCGGCCGTGGCCGACCTCGACGGCAACGGGATTGCGGAGATACTCGTCGGGTCCGGCGGTGGGAGCCTCTTCTGCCTGAATGAAGGGGAGGAGCCGCTGACATGGCGGTTGAATCTGGGCGAGCCGATTTCGGCACTTGCCACCGGAACGCTGCAGGCGACCGGCGTGCAGGCCATCGCGGGTGCCAACACCGGCGGGGTATATGTGGTCTCAGCCGAAGGGAAATGCCTGGCCCGCGCCGAAGTAGATGCGCCGGTGAGTTGTATTGCCACAGCCCGTTTTGCGCCCAAGGGCAACCAGACTGTCATCGTGGGAACGGACCAGGGCAGGCTGGCAGCATTCGGACTTCAGTAGCAGTGGCATTGTGTACGCACATAGATTGCCGGAAAACAGGATGTGATTGGGAATGAAGTTGTGGGATAGCAGCCCCAAGTGGCCGTGGAAACACGATGACGACATACGGAAATACATTGACGTGCCCGACTGGTGGCTGGTCGGGTATGAGGAGGTTCGCGGGTTTTTGCGAGGCCTTTCGCAGGCGGAGTTTATGAGCGTGGGCAAGAGCGCCGGCGGCCGCGACCTGACCGTGGCCTACTATGGCCCGAAGAAACCCGAGCGGAAGCTGTGCGTCACCGGCGGCACGCATGGAACGGAGATCGAGGGGGTGGCCTCGGTCATCAATATCATCAAGGTATTGGAATCAGGCGCGGACCTGCGGGGTGAGAAATGGCCCGCGTTCCAGCGTGCGGCGAAGAGGGTGGGGTTCTATCTGATGCCCTTCTACAACCCCGATGCCGCAGCGCGTAGTATGGTTAAGAGCTACGTCGGCATGCCGAT
This sequence comes from uncultured Armatimonadia bacterium, assembly GCA_964498775.1. Classification (GTDB taxonomy): domain Bacteria; phylum Armatimonadota; class Zipacnadia; order Zipacnadales; family UBA11051; genus UBA11051. Next base: position 2,880 of record CAZCJS010000200.1, on the reverse strand, counting down.
AGACCTGAAAGACAACAGCGATGGTGTTCACCATCTGCATATCGGCTTCTGGAAGAACGGTCGCCTGCCGAATCGGAAGCGGATCTTCGCGTCCTGGAGCAAGGATTCGGACATGACCGGGAAACTGGACGGTCTCGGCTATCTGGGTCAGCGGTTCAACGACGCAGGGCGGCTGATCAACAGACCGCGCTCGCGGACAAAGTCCATGGCGGTCGAGACGATGCAGATGCTGAAGTTCCTCGACACAAATAATATTGACTGCTACATGGACCTTCATTCCCACAGCTCGCCACCATGGCTGGGTACCTGTCCAGAGGAGCATCACGCGGGTGATTACGCGCAGCAGGTGAAGCTGTTCGAGCTTGCCTGCAAGCTGACGGAGAAGGCGGGTGGTCCTGAGCTGGTTCAGGGCCGGCAGGGCGCGAAGACTTGGTACAACAGCCATTTTTTCCCGGCGAATCTGGGGATCTATGGGTTCACGTATGAGGCGATGGCGGGGTTCAAGGGCAACTATCCCGACGACAAGCCGTGGGACGAGATCTGGCTTGGCAATGCTTACAATGGCATGTACACCATCCTTGGCCTGGCGCAAGCGCTGCTGAGGGTGCCCTCGCCGTGGGGATAGGACAGGCGGATGGACTATGAGGCGGCGCTGGAATATCTCGACGGGCTGATCAGCTATGAGAAGCGAGGTTTCTCGCGCTATTCGGCTCAGACACTGAAGCTGGATGTAATCCGTCGGCTGGCGGGGCTGCTTGGTGATCCGCAAGATGAACCGGCCGCGGTGCATATCGCGGGCACCAAGGGGAAGGGCTCGGTAGCGGCGACGGTGGAGGCAATCGTACGGGCCGCCGGATACAGGACCGGGCTGTTCACATCGCCGCACCTGCTTTCCCCGCGCGAGCGACTGCGCATCAATGGCGAGATGATACCATGCGAGGACTTCGCGGCGCTTGTGACCGCCATCAAGCCGGTCGTCGAGATCGTGGCCGGCGAGGATCATCTTTTCGGGCCCAGCTTCTTTGAGGTCTATACGGCGATGGCGTTCTCCTACTTCGCCGGGCAGAAGGTGGACTTGGCGGTCTTCGAAGTGGGTCTGGGCGGGCGGCTTGACGCGACCAATATCATCAAGCCGCTAGTCTGCGCGATTACCACGCTGGGGCTGGACCATACCAACGTTCTCGGGGAGACGCTCGAGGAGATCGCCCGCGAGAAGGCGGGCATTATCAAGCCGGGCGTGCCGGTGGTCGTGGCCGAGAACTCTCCCGCAGCGACGGCCGTGATCCGGCGACAGGCGCTGGAACAGGGCGCGGAAATGATAGCTGCGCCGGAGGTCGCGATAATGGAGGGGGCCGGGCCGCTGGCAGTTCCGGAGAGCAGCGAGGAGTTGCCGGTGCCGCTGCAAACCGTGGCCTTGCGGACCTCGGACGGAACGGCATGGGAACTGCGCTCGCCGCTGATAGGGCGCCACCAGGCGGTCAATGTCGGTGTAGCAGTCGAGGTGGCCCAGGTACTTAAGGGGGCCGGATTTGACCGGATTGATGCCACGGCGATTTCCAGCGGTGTGCGTGACGTTGCCTGGCCGGCGAGGCTTGAGATTGTGGCGAAGAGGCCCTGGGTCATCCTCGATTGCGCGCATAACGCGGAGGCCATGCGGGCGATCGCCGAGACGCTGCCGGGGCTGGTGGAATATGACCGGCTTATTGTCGTGCTCGGCATATCGGATGACAAGAACGCGGCAGCTATCGCGGAGATTATCGCGCCGCTTACCGACATTGCGGTACTGACCCGGGCACAGATACCGCGCGCGATGGGTGTGGAGGATTTGGGGGCGGCGACGGCGAAGTATTGGCGGGAGTATCGCACCGAGGGCACGGTAAGAGAGGCGGCGGCAACCGCCTTCGAGTTGGCGGGCCCGCGTGACTGCATCCTGATCACCGGATCATTCTTTGTGCTGGACGAGTACCTACAACTCGGCGATGAGGCAGGCCGATAGCGCGGATAGGGAGGGACGGACGATGGACGCAGGGGAAAGAAAAGAGATACTGAGACGTGGAGGCCTGAGCCTCGCCTGGCAGGGCGAGCCACACCTGGGTGGCGACTATGGGCAGGCAGAAATTGATGCAGTCGTCAAATGCATCAATGACTCGATGGCCTACAACGTCGGCTTCGGCTTCATAATGGAAGAGATTCTGAACTTCGAGGCGGAGTTTGCCGAATACTGTGGTACCAAGTACAGCATCAGCATCAACGGTGCCGGCACCGGTCTGGACATGGCGATGATGGCGCTGGAGTTGGAGCCGGATGACGAGGTGATCGTCTCGGCGCTGAACTTCAAGGCGGCGCCGCTGGCAGTCATCGGGCAAGGGGCGAAGCTGATTATCTGTGACTGCGATCCACGCACCTTCCAGGCTGATCCGGCCGATGTCGAGCGACGCATCACTGAGAATACCCGCGCGATCTTCCCGGTGCATATGAACGGGATGTCGGCGCCGATGGACGAGCTATTGGAGATAGCCGGCCGGCACAAGCACCACAAGCACGGCGACATCGTCGTCATCGGTGACGCTGCGCGCGCGCTCGGGGGCGGCTATAAGGACACCAAGATCGGCAAGAAGGGCCTGATGACCGTCTTCAGCTTCCACACGATGAAGAACATGACGACGCTGGGTGAGGGCGGCGCTATCAGCACCGATGATGATGCCGCGTACGAGTACCTGCGAGGTTTGCGGCAGTTCGGGAATGAGACCAGCGGCTGGGGCACCAACTATAAGATGACGCGGGTGCAGGCGGCCGTGGGTCGCGTGCAACTGAGCAGGCTTGATGAGTTCATCGAGGGCGGCGGGCAGTCGCAGCTGCGCGCGATGAGATGCTCGAGGG
>CAZCJS010000199.1:0-7560 GCA_964498775.1 uncultured Armatimonadia bacterium | reverse complement strand
CCCCCGTCTGCGTGATGAACAGGGTGCGTCCACATTTCTTGCATCGTGCTTCCCACAGTAATGGTTGGTGTTTTTCTCTGGCTGCGAAGGTGTGTGCATCGTACTTGTCTCGGTAGTGCTGCATGATGAAACGGTTTTGCTCTTCAGTAAGATCATGCCCGCCTAGTGGCCGGTGAGAGTTCGCTTCTGCCCACGAGTCGTCATAGATGTGTATTATGCCCGTCTCCCGACCATTGAGCTTCTCCCCCACGAGCTGTTTAGCCAGGGCTGTGCACTCCTCGTCAGATACGCCCGATGGTATGGTCACCGTCGCTTCGAATCTCTGTGGGCTATCCTCCAAAACGCGCACAAACTCATAGGCGATGGCAGACCCACTGCGGGGTTTCTCTGCACCTTCGGGTGAGAGCACTGCCAGGATTCCAATAGCAAGGCCCAGAACCGCCGCGAAGACTAAGACCATATACCCAGCACGCTTGAAACCACTTGTGTCACGATTTGCGGTGTGCGACATTCACACAGTCCTCCCTTTCTCCCCAACCCCGCCGCCACCACACATGATTATGTTCGCTTACAGCGACAACGCTGAATTCATCAAGGTCCTTCCAGTCCTACAGGCAGTTATCAGTTGTGCCCCCAGACAGAATCGCTATCGGTCCGCAGCATGGCGTCAAGCCCGTACCACTTGGCATGACCATCGAGGAATAGAGAGTTCGCGCCTCCGTTGTGCCTGTCGGCCACACCATAGTTGGGGATGTCATACGGCCATGCGTCAGGATAGCAGTGAGGGCAATACACAGCTTCGTGCCCGCTGGCTCCCGCATTCGGATTGTGGCTATCGCACAGCACCATCACTCGCGACGGTTCGCCGATATCACCCAGAGAGATGTTCTGCCCGTATGTCGCGCTGTCCTCAACCGTGTAGCAGATTACGTGTCGCCAATTGACGCCGTAGCCAAGCCTGTCACTGGCACGGGGCAGACTCGGACATATCCGCAACTGCTGATTACGCATGTACGGCTGGAGCATGAGATACCACCAGTTGTAACTACTTGGCGGATCACCGGGCGCGGGATTTGGGGCTATGTAGTGGACAAGCATCTCATCATAGTCATCTGCATACATCAGGATGCCAAGGCCCCACTGCTTGCAGTTGCTGAGGCATGAAGTCTGCCTGGCCTTCTCGCGCGCCCTGGCGAAGACAGGGAAGAGGATCGCCGCCAAGATTGCGATGATGGCGATGACCACCAGAAGTTCGATGAGTGTGAATGCGCGGGTGGCTCTCATAACCGTTTGCCCCTTTGTCAGCCGCACCGCCACCACAGATGGTTGTCACTTCTTCAGTCAATACGCCTCAAGGGCTGTGATTGTTCCGTCCCTGTAGTTTGCCATTGCGCGCAGGTGTGCATCATAACGGGCTTGCTGCTGGGGCGTCAATTCAACATCGAGTGGCACCCATTGCAGCTTCTCCGCCTCTGCATCATCGAATACCCACAGCACACCTTGCCTACCGCTTACATATTTGCTGATGATGCCTTCAGCGACCGCCTTGTAGTCGCTCTTATTCAGGCCTGACGGAGCCAATACTGTTGCCAGAAAGCGAGTGGTGTCGTCTGCCATGACGTGTACAGTGTAGTTGATGGGTGACTTTGCGGCACGCTTAGGTGACAGAATGGCCTGCATTCCAATGGCAAGACCCACGAGAACCGCCAGAGTCAAGGCGAATAGCCCGGCATATCTCAGGACGCTTGAACCACGACTTGCGCCGCGCGGCATTCGGCATCACACCATTCTCCCCAACCCCGCCGCCACCACGCATGATTGCGTTCACTTCATGAGCGAGTGCAACCTCACATTTCTATTATATCATAGATAACTCCATTAGGTATAGTGCTCTCGGAGAAACGAGCGGGCCGCGACAACCCTCGACGCAGCCGCAGAGCAGCTTTTGCTCGATATTTGTGAGAAAGTGGCGAAACATGGTATAATGGTGGCGACATTGAGCGTGGCGCCGGATACGGAAATCCCGAGGAGGCACTTCACGATGACGACTAAGGAATTCCGGGACGCCTGTTTGAAGCAAGCAACATGGTATATTCACTGGGAATTGTGGCAGGCCGCCCATGAGTTGGGACTCACTCGCAGAGAGACTACGCTAGGTTACTCACTTGACTTGAAGCTTCCTGACGGCGGCGAGATAACAGTCTTCCAGGGGGTGGTTAACGGCCTGCGTCTACCGCTGTGGCACATGTGGCCGCACGGGGTAGACACTGACATCACCGACGAATACCGCGAGTATGTCAACGCCATCGTACCGCTGACTGACGCCGAGAAGGAGCCCAGCGGCGAGTTCCCAGCAGATTTCGATGCCACAAAGGCCGATGTCCTCCGCATGGTGCTGGGACAGGTAGTGCACAGGATCCGTCAGGAAACAGCGGTTGAAAAAGAGCTGGTGGATTCCTAATCAACGTGCTGCTCAGAGATCCACGGCAAGATGTGGTCAGTTTATGGCCTTACTCTTTGTTCGCTTACTCAAACTCCTTTGCCACCTCGATGAAGGCGAAGATGTTCTCCTCCGACGTACCGGGACATAGCTCGACGAGCATTCTCTGCGCACCATCGGCCACCATCTGTCGGTAGGTATTTTGCACCTGCTCCGGTGTCGCCAGCAGCATCTCCTCGGAGGTCTTGAACTGCACCAGCCAGTCAATGTGCAGCACCTCGACGCAATCCTTCACCGTCACATACGGATCAGTACCGACATCAATGTACTCCCAGCCGTGGTCCTGGAGTATTTTCAGGTGCTCTCGGCGCAGAAGTTCGCTGTGGATGGTGCGTCGCGTTGCCCCGAAATGCTCAGCTATCTGCACCAGGTACTTGAGCACGAACTCGATGTACTGCTCCGGCGGCAGCATCCCCCCGTAGTCGTCCGCATAGCCGACAGTGTCACCGGGCTGCGTGTCGGTAATCTCAAAGGCCAGTTCGCGCCCTCTAATCGAGTTGTCGGTGACGGTTTGCAGGAACTGGTGCGCCAGCTCGGGCTCGTCATATATGTCGAGAAACAGGTCGTTACCGCGCAGCACAACCGCCGTCGTGAAGACCCCTTCCGTGCCCAGCCCGAAGCCCACCGTCACATCCTCAGGCGCATGTGCCTTCATATATTCATAGAACTCGATCATGCGCGGGACTAAACCGGCGTTTCTATAATCCTCCGGCACTCGCAATGCCGCCATCTGCTCGCGAGTCTCGAGCGGGTGGCCCTTCGGCGAAGGCGCGTGGTAGTCCTGGAACTCGAGTTCCACACCCAGGGCCGTACCTTCGGCATAGGCGGTGAAATCCGGAGCAACGCGGTGGCGCAGCGGCAGGCCGTATTTTTCGTGCAGCAGGCGTGGCCCTTCGAGTTGTATGTCCATCATCACCTGTGGGTCGGTGTGATAGTCGTACATCTTCACGCCACAGTATTCGCAATAGACCTCCGGCGGGACGGCGATGGACCAGGGGATGCCGCTACGTTGCTGGGACATGTAATCATCTCTCCACTCTGTCGGCGATTTCTATTCGTATTCTCTGGCCACCTCGATGAAGGCACGGATGTTGTCGTCAGGCACGCCGGGGCACACGTCACAAGCCATCCGCCGCGCGCCATCGGCAACCATCTGCCGGTAGACTGCCTTCACCTGCTCCGGATTCGACAGCAAATGCTTGCGGCATGTGTACATGTACATCAGGAAATCCACGTCGAGGACCTCGGCGCAGTCCTTCACGGTCAGGTACGGGTCGGCCCCGACATCAATGAATGAGAAGCCGGCATCCTGGAGTAGTGGCAGATGTTCGCGCCGGACTAGCTCTGCATGGATATTGCAGGTCGTCGCGCCGAAATGGTCGGCAATCTGCAACAGATACGGTAGGACGAATTCCTGGTAGTGCTCAGGTGACAGCAGCCCGCCGTAGTCGTCTGCGTAGCCGATCACCGAGGTGTCAGTAGTGCCATTCATCTCGTGCGTCAATTCGCGGAGCCGAATGGAGCTTGCGGTGACGGTCTGGAGGAAGCTGTGCACCAGGTCCGGGGCCTCGTAGATATCGAGGAAGATGCCGTTCCCGCGCAGCAGTACGGCGGTAGTGAACGGGCCCTGAGTGCCGGTGCCGAAGCCCACAACTACATCCTGCGGTGCACGGGCCTTCATATAGTCATAGAACTGTATCATGCGGGGTATCAAACCGGCTGCGGTCAAATCGGCAGGCAGTTTTAGTCTCGCCGCCTCTTCGGCGGTATGTAACGGGTGGCCGAGTGGCGAGGGCGGCTGGTCGGGCTGAAACTGCAACTCCAGCCCCAGCACCGTGGCTCCGGCATAGACGGAGAAATCGGGGTACACTCGCGGTACCTGTGACAGGTCGAACTTCTCGTTGACAATGCGCGTGCCTGCCAGCTGCACATCCATCATCGTCTGCGCATCGCCGTGATAATCGGTCAACGCGACGCCGCAGTACTCACAGTAGGTCTCCGGCGCAAACGCCACCGACCAGGGAATGGTGCTGGGGGATTGCGTCATTGGGATCGCTCGCTACCAGGAATTTTAGGCTCCACCGGCTATACGATCACTCGCGACCTGAGTGCTGCCGCCGCTGCGGTAAACACGGCTAAGCCGGGCCCGGGCCGGTTCTGAGCCTCCGCATCACCGTGGGCCGCGCGCTTCTTCTCGCCCCAGGGCCCGCCGGTCTCGTAGGGAATCTGGCGCAGGAAGCTGGCCCGCTCAGGATGTGGCATTATCGCCATCGCATTGCCCTCCGGGTTGCAGATAGCCGCGATATTGGCCATCGCGCCATTGGGGCAGATCTCGGCCCGCTCATCAATGTTCCCCTCAACGTCGCAGTACTGGAACACAATCTGATCGTTCTCCTTGAGGGCTGCGAAGACGTCCGGATTCCTGGTAGTGAAACGCCCCTCACCGTGCGCGATGGGAATAGGGATGACTTCGCCGGCCGAGTAATCGGCGGAGAATACGCATCGCGACGGGGCGCAAGCCGTTCTGACATAGACCCATCGGCAGCAGAACTGCGCGATACGGCCGGCGCGGTCTGGTCTGTTCGGCGCAAGAGCCATCTCGACCTGGCCGGCGTGCAGCCCCGGCACCAGCCCTGACTCGACCATCACCTGTGCGCCGTTGCAGATGCCGATAAGGGGCTTGCCGTGCTCGGTGACTTCGTCGAATACGGTCTTAATGATGGGTTCTTTGGCCGCAATCACGCCGGAGCGGACGCGGTCCTGGTAGGAGAAGCCCCCCCCGATGATGTATCCGTCATAGTCGGCGAGTTGGTGTGGTGGCCGGTTCCAGCGGAAGACGTCACAGTCCAGGCCGGCATCCTCCGCCGCGCGCTTGCTCTCCCATTCGCAGTTCGAGCCGGGGAATTGTATCAGGGCTATTCTGGGGCTTTCACTCGTCATCCATGTCACCTCTCGCCCGTATTGCGTTGCGACAGCTTCATTTGCCGCCACGCTCATTGTACAGCTTCTTGACGTACTTCGCCAGATTATCGGCCAGGGTCTCGTAACGTTCCTGGCCGCCCATTGTCGTCGGGAAGGCATTGGCCGCATACTGGCGGATGACCGTCCCCTTGCCCAGTTGCTTGATAGTCACGAGTGGATGCACGCCGCTGATATTGCCGCGCCGCTTGTAGGAGATGCCGTCATAGCGGCAGACTTCGTGCTCGGCCTCAATCAGCACGGTGGCATCATCGGCAACGACGGGGTAAGCCAGATACCCGTAGTTATTGTCGCCCTCTTTGTAGGGAATCTCTAGCCATTCATTGAATGGTTCCAGGCCGGCGGTCAGCGGATGTTGCTGCACGACGCGGATCTTGGTGACCGCACCGCGGTGATAATAGTTGAATCTGATTCCCGACAACTCGCCGAACTTGATCGTACCAGGCGCGCTGTTGCCTGCCGGAGCCTCCCATTCGCGCAGAACGTATCCGCCGCTGCGATCGGTGCCCCAGCCGGGAACACTTTCGACAATGAGAGTACCACCCAATCTCACATACTTTTCAAGCAGGTCTCCCCATTCCGGCCTCATGCTGGAGCGGGAGACCTCGATGCAAAAAAATCATCCACCGCCTTTTCGGGATCGAGCTTGCCCTCCTCGAGTCGCCACCCGATATCAATACGCGGCAGCCCCAACGCTCGTTGCAGGCTACTTATCAGCGAGGTGTCACCTCCGGCGAGGGTCGCGAAGTACGGCGGATTGTCCAGCGCGCCACGGTACTTGCGAATCTCGCTTTCCGGGTCGCTGATATCGCCCCGGCCCCAGTCGTCGCCATCTTTCTCCCATTGCTTATGGAGCTCGCCCATGGCCGCATAAGCTGGATGGTCTATGCCCAGACCGTAGATCCGCGTGCCGAGAGCGAACTCGTGGGAAATCTCGCATTTCAGGACGGCGTCGCGGACGATATGTTCCTCGTTCGGGTTCTTTTCATCAGGCGTGAGCACACCCCAGCCGCCCTGGTAATACCAGATGTAGAGGCCGGAGATGAGCGGCTTGTCACCCATGATCTGGCGCACGCGCTTGAACTCGTAGCGCATGACATCGGCGTACATCTCGAAGCTCTTTGGATCGTAGTTGTCAATGTATGTGGCCGGCTTGCTCTCGGCGCGATAGTGGAAGACGACACCGTCTATGTAGGGGCCGCGAGTGCGTATGAACTCCTCGGTGATGCCCGGTAGGTAAAGCAGTGGCGCGAAAAGCAGTTTCGGATTGATGCTCCGCCAGCGGCGGGCCATCTCCGCCATCATCTCGGTGGTGAAGAAGCCCAGGTCATGGGAGAAGTCGTCGCAGGTGAAGGCCACGAAGTTGGGATATTTCAGCGACAACTGGGCGAAGCGCTCGACGGTCGTATAGAAGTACTCCCAGGCCTCGTCGCGCGGCATCTTGCGCAAATCCTCTTTCTCACTGGGTGGAACCAGGGTGGCCCAGACCTTGACGCCGACCTTCTGCGCGCTTTCCGCCACTTTCTCAAGCAGTGCGAAGTTGTCGTCATTCCACAAATAGCCCGCCGGCCCGAAATCATAGGTGTCAAACCCGGTCTCCTTGATCCGCTTCATGTACGCATCCAGCATCTCACCGTCGAATCTCGCGGTCTGCGTTTTCCTGTCATAGTAGAATTCGTAGCCCTGGTTGAAGCTGAACTTGCAGGTGACGTTCTGAAAAACCTGGCGTGCGTAGATGGTGTGCTTGCGATCCTGCTCCATCAACTGGCCGCGCAGGATGACTTTTACCTCGTCAGGCATGACACCCTCGCCGTCGGCGGTAAGTACATAAGTGCCGTCTGTCAGGCCTCGGGTCGGCAGTTCGACTTCGGCCTCGGTACGCAGGTAGATATCGCGGCCGGGTTGCTTTCTCCCCTCCACGACGACTGCGCTGCTGGAGACTTCCTTGCCCGCCTCATCATAGAGAGCGATCTTCAGCGGCATGGCGATGGCAGGCCTCCGCACGCTGATTGTCACCAGCGCTTTCAACGGTTCAGGTTGTGTGGCGTAACCCTCGGCCGGGCGTATGCCCACGGTGATGT
>CAZCJS010000198.1:0-7567 GCA_964498775.1 uncultured Armatimonadia bacterium | reverse complement strand
CTGCATATCTGCTCAACCTCGTGCAGCAAGTGACTCGACAGAAATACCGTCATCCCCTCATCCGCCAGCTCAACCAGCAGGTCCCGCACCTCCGCAAGGCCTTGCGGGTCTAGCCCCTGTGCAGGCTCATCCAGCACCAGCAAACGCGGCTTCGGTACTAGCGCCTGCGCTATTGCCAGCCGTTGCCGCATCCCATGCGAGTATGTCCCGACCTTGTCGCTGTGACGCCCCCACAGCTTCACCTTCCGCAGCGCCCACTCCAGCTCATCCGGCCTCACACGCCCCGAAAGCCCCGCCAGCATCGCCAGATTCCGATAGCCGGAGAAGTACTCATAGAATGCCGGACCCTCAACCAGCGCGCCCACAACCCCGTCGCCCAGTATCCCGTCGCGCCCTACCTGCTCTCCCCAGATACGCACCGCCCCGCTCGTCGGCTGCATAAGCCCCAGCAGCATCCGGATTGTCGTGCTCTTACCCGCGCCGTTGGGGCCCAGGAAGCCGTATATCCACCCGCTCTCCACACTCAAGTCCAGGTCCCGGACCGCCCAGGTGGCCCCGTAGCGCTTTGACGCACCCGCCAGTGCGACAGCCTCACTCATCAGCTCACCCACACCGGGCTGCTCCAGGCCATCTCGCCGTCGGCCTGCATGACCCGTAGATAGTAATAGTTGGCCGCACCGGACTCCGGCTCGTCCATGAACTCGAACTTGCATACCGCCTCGTAACTCGAGTGCACATAGACCAGCTCGCGGCCGCGCAGTACTTCCACCGCTATCAACTGCGAAGTCCCATAGACCGCACCCTCTATCCGGTGCGCCTGCGCGAACGGACTGTCCTCGATGATGCCTCCCATCGGCTCCCCATCAACGGAGAACTCGACAATGATACGTGCGCCCGACGTCCCATAGCAGCGCCGGTTATACAGTCCCTCCCAGATCGCTTCCCTGCTCAGTTCGGGCGCCCATACCGCTACCAGCCCGCCTGGATACGCACGTCGCACACGCAACCAGTCGGTGCGCCCGGGCCGTCCCGCATGATCGTCTGATGATGCCATAAACCCCAGCTTCCAGCCCTTCTCCAAGCAATCCGCCGCCAGCATCCCCGAGAAATCCCGCTCCAGGGCCGGCAGCAGCGGCCGACTTCCCTCTGCCGCCTCCGAATCGCCCCAGATCGAGTACACCTCCGCCAGTCGCACCAACTCCGGATCATAGTACGTATGACTTCCGCCCGCATGTTGGTGCAGAATCATCATCGCACCCGCCGACTTCCACTGCTCCGTGTAATCATCCAGCTCCGCATACTTACTCCGGTTGATGTCCGTCGCCCGCAGCAGCGGCCCGCTTTCACCCGGGTAATACACGTTCTTGTCCCCATAGTGCGGCATCGCCGCATTCAGCGATACCTCGTAACCCAGCAGCGTCACATACTCCCCCGGTGTATTGAACTCCCCGGTGACTTCCTGAATCCGCTCCCATTCTGCGTCGGAGATATACTGCGAATGGTCGGCGATGGCGCAGAAATCAAGGCACGCCTGTTCGCGACCGAAGGTATAGTACTCCTCCGGGGTGCCCAGACCGTCCGAAAGCCGCGTATGTCCGTGAATATCGCCCCAGTACAGCCGTGGTGAAGGTGACTCCTGACGCACCACGGTCGGATTTGATACCCCGCTGACACCCGTCTCAAGGTCCATCACGCTTATTACCTTTTCCCCTGGCAGGTCAAAGCGCATCGGCATGTTGTTGTGCCATTGCCCCTCCTCGACGTTCGCGCCGACCAATGGGTTATCCGGCGAGTCAACTATCAGATGCCCCCCCGGGTTCTCCATGGCATTCCGCTCCGCGTCCTCCGCCACTATCCGTGCTGTCAATTCCTCTCCCATCTGCGCATAGGACGGCAGGTAGATGCACAGTTCCACCTCCTCATCGGCAATGATCTCCAACTCCGGCTGCTTCTCCACAAGCGTATATCCGGAGAACTTCGCACTGCGGGTACCATCCACATCGGTCGCCACAGTGAACTCCGCCTGCCCCGTGAAGTGTTGTGCAAACGCTCCCGGCTCTATATGCTGCCGCCGGCCATAGAGAAGCCGTATCTCGCTTCCTTCCTCCAGCCTCTCACCGCACACTTCCACATAGACCATCCTGCCCCAGCGTGTCACATAGTAGAACGGCTCCGGGTCCAACTGCACCGGCGGTTCATAAGACAGCCTCAACTCCACTCCGTTCTGGTCACAACTTACCTGGCAGTAGCCCGGATCGTGACGCCACACGAACTGCGGCATCGTGAAGCCGTACGGTATCTCGAACCGCACGCTGCCTCCGGGCTCTATGCCATCCGCACCGGCGGTGTATACTATCTCCCAGACACCCGGTGCACCGGCGATTGCTTCTTCCTCAGGCTCAATGACCGCGCTACCATTACGCGATCCTATCTCTTCATTCCGCATGATACTGGCCTTCCTCACTCAATCCGCTTGTGTACCTAGGTAATTCCTCGCCCCTCCCTGCTTCAGTCCCCTTACTACTTTCTATGCCAACCTCTGATTCACCTTGTCCGTAGCCCTGCTCCTCTCTCATCCAGGGAAAGCAGCCGGGGGTGAAGACTCGTCGCCGTTTGGTCGTCAGCGTGCCTTCGTGAAAAGGACGCCACTCCGCGCAGGAAGTTTCTCATCCGCCGCGAACTACTCAATACTGCTCGCCGGCATCGGTACCAAACTAGAGGTGACATGAGTGCCTCCCACCAACGACCGCGACGATGATATCCTCGACATCAGCTTCGACGACGAGGACGACGAGGACCTCGACTCATCGGCTGATGACGACGATATCGAAATCACCTTCCACGATGACGCCCCGGAACCCTCCGATCCGCCCTCTGCTCATCCCGCCGAAGACCGAACCACTGCACCTGCAAGCGCCCCTCCGCAAGCTGCAGAGACTCCGCGACCCGCACAACCTCCTCCCGCTCCAGAACCGACTACGCCGAAGACGCCCAAGTACTGCCCCGAATGTGGCTTTGCTCTCGAACCATTCGCTCCCGGGTGTCCCCGTTGCGGTTGGACTGTCGGCGCTCCTGATCAAGCGCAGCAGCCGTCACAACCGCCTTCCGATGCCCGGCCCGATCTCCCCCCCGTCACAGCGCCCCCGCAGCCTGTCAATTATCCGACTGCAGCGCCCCGCCGCAGCACTTCTCGCTTGCCGCTGATTGTCGTCCTCATTATCATCCCCATCGTAGCGGTGGCCGCCGTCTTCATGATCCTCAACAGCCCCGCCTACAAGGCCCGCGCAGCCTACCGCGCAGCCGTCCAGGCCCACATGGCCGGCGATATTGAAACAGCCAAACAGAAGTACCGCGAGGCCCTCGATTACGACCCCGATATGGGCCTGGCTGCTTTCGGCCTGGGTACTGCTTACCTCGGCATCACCCTCGGCACGGGCAACATTCAGCGCATGCAGCAGCTACTCGAAGCTGCCGGTGCTGGCATTACCACTGATCTCGAGACCGCCGACCAATGGTTTGACCACGCTATCGTCCTCGCCAACAAGATGCCTGCGGACAAGTCTCTCCAGGACCCCAACATCTCCACTCCCCCCAAGCTCGCCTCCTACGCCCACGCCATGAAGGCGATGACGGCAATCATCCGCTACGCTGCCGCCCTGCAAACCGACAGCTTCGATATCGCCGGCCAGTGGATGCAGATAGCCCAAAACGAACTGACCCAGTCATTCACGCTCGATCCCACCAATCCGACCGCCGCCGAATTCAGAGACGCCATCACTCCCTGAGCGCCACCGCTAGAGCCGGTCATCCCCACTTGAACCGGTGCAGCCGCGAGCCGCGCGCGAAGTGCCCCGAGGGGCCGGACGCCTCGTAGCGCGCCTTGCCCGATTTGCGGACAGGCTATTTTCCGCCACGTCTCTATGCCAGGCAAAGGCTTCTCCGCGTGGGCCTGCTGGAGATGAGGGGGCGTTTGAGCGCAGGGCTGAATGCCTTCTGGGTACAGTCTGACGATCGGGGTTACCGGAAGAGCGATATGCTCCTCACAACGGACAGGCAAAGAGCGCGTTGGGCTCCCTACCGCGGGGTGGCATAGAGCAATTTGCAGATGCCGAACAGGCCCCGTCTTGCAGCGGCGCGCAGTTGCCGAAGCAACCACCACTGCCACCCTGCCACCGCCAGCCTGCCACCCGCTGGAGTGCTACCCCGCACGTCACGATGTGCCCTACAGCCTCACCGGGATTCCGCGGGCGGCGAGGGCGCGTTTCACCTCACCAACGGTCGTCTGGCCGAAGTGGAAGATGCTGGCGGCAAGTACCGCATCGGCCCGCCCGACCGTCAGCGCATCATACATGTGGTCGGCATGTCCCGCGCCGCCGGACGCAATCACCGGGATGCTGACGCGCTCCGAAATGCGCCGCAGCAGCTCGATGTCATACCCCGCTGTCGTACCGTCGGCATCCATGCTGGTGACGAGCAACTCGCCGGCACCGCGCTCGGCAGCCTCAACCGCCCATTCTATCGCGTCGAGTTCGGTCATGTTACGGCCGCCATAGGTCGCCACCTTCCAGGTGATATCGGCGTCCGGGTTGGACCCGAGGTCGTCTGACGCCACCGTACGCCGGGCGTCTATCGCGATGACGATGCACTGGTTGCCGAAACGCGAAGCCGCCTCATTAACCAGGTCGGGATTGTGAATCGCGGCGGTATTGATGGCGGTCTTGTCGGCCCCGGCCCGCAGTAGTTGCTGGATGTCCTCGACCGACCGCGTGCCGCCGCCGACGGTAAATGGAATGAACACCTCCTCGGCGGTACGGCGCACGATCTCCAGCATCGTCGGCCGGTGGTCAGCCGAGGCGGTGATATCGAGGAAGGTCAGTTCGTCGGCACCCTGCCGGTCGTATTCCGCCGCGGCCTCGACCGGGTCGCCGGCGTCAACTAAGTCCACGAACTGGACGCCTTTGACCACCCGACCAGCGGTGACGTCAAGGCAGGGGATGATTCTCTTTGCCAGCATGTGGCTCACGCTCGTTTCTTATCTGAGGCTGCGAGATTGGATGACGGCGAGCAGCAAGCATCAAGTACCCGAGGCCAGCTTGCGGAAATTGTCCAGGATGGTCAGGCCCCCCGCCTGGCTCTTCTCCGGGTGGAATTGGCATGCGAACAAATTGCCCCGCCGCACCGATGAGCAGAAAGTAATCCCATAGTCGGTTGTCGTGGCGACGATGCTCTCATCCTCCGGCTCCACGTAGTAAGAATGGACGAAGTAAACCCAGGTGCCATCCGCAAGTCCCTCGAGGTGGGGCGCGGCATGCACCTTCGTCAACTGGTTCCAACCGATCTGGGGTATCTTCAAATCGTGGCGGAAGCGCACCACGCGTCCGGGAAAGACTCCGAGGCCGGCCTTCTCGCCCTCCTCGCTGGCATCGAACAGCATCTGCAAACCCAGGCAGATGCCCAAAAACGGCTTGTCCGTTGCGATCAGTTCCACAATCGGGTCCACCAGGCCGCTCTTCTCCAGCCCGTGCATGCAGTCATCGAAGGCCCCGACGCCCGGCAGCACAACACCCTCGGCGGCCTGAAGAACCTCCGGCGAGTTAGTCATCTGCACCTCGCAGCCGACGTGCTTCAGCGCCTTCGCAACGCTGCCGAGGTTACCTTCGCCATAGTCAATAAGCGCGATCACCGCTTGTTCATCCTTTCCCGAATTACGGATGAAAGGCGTCTAGTTATGTGCAAGTTCATACTTATAGAGCTACAAATGCGCGTATTAGTGCCTCGCTTGTCACGTGCTGGGATATAGTGTATGATACCCGGATGTTGTCGTCGGCTAACCTATCCCCAACGCAGTCTTCGTGCCGACTGGTGCCGCGAGACGCACGGATTTTAGCATAGACGGGGGCAAGTGTATAGTGGGGACGAGTACCGCCCAACAGGAGACAGTGCTGGTAGTGGACTTCGGCGCGCAATACGTGCAGCTCATTGTGCGCAAGGTCCGCGAGCAGCATGTCTATAGCGAGATGCGCCCTGCCGACATCACGGCTGCCGAGCTGGTGGCAGAAAAGCCGCGCGGGATCATCCTCTCCGGCGGCCCCAACAGCGTCTATGCACCCGGCGCGCCGAGCATTGACCCGGCCATTTTCGAAGCCGGCATACCGATCCTCGGAATCTGTTACGGCCAGCAGTTACTCGCCCATTTGCTCCGCGGAGAGGTCGGGCGCGATGAGCAGCAGCGCGAGTACGGGCATGTGCCTATCGAGATAATCGAGCTGGACGGTCTGTTCACAGGTATCGAGCGGCGCACCGAGACCTGGATGAGCCACGGTGACAAGGTCACCAAGGTGCCGCCCGGATTCAAGCTGCTGGCGAGAAGCGAGCACAGTCCGGTGGCCGCCATGGCCGACGAGCAGCGCAAGCTCTATGGCGTGCAGTTCCACCCCGAGGTGCAGCACACTGTCTGCGGCTGGCAGCTTCTGCACAACTTCCTCTATGACATCTGCGGCTGCTCGGGCACCTGGCGGTCCGAGGCCTTCATCGAGCAGACCGTCGCCGAGCTGCGGGAAAAAATCGGCAGCGACCGCGTGCTCTGCGGCGTCTCGGGCGGCGTTGACTCGATGGTTACGGCGGCCCTGCTCGACCGCGCAGTGGGCGAGCAAGTGACCTGCATGTTTGTGGATCATGGCCTGCTGCGCAAGGATGAGGCGGCCCAAGTCGTGAGTGCTTTTGAAAACTGGCCCGGCGCTGCCCGGTTCGTCGCCGTGGACGCCGCCGAGACTTTTCTGCAGAAGCTGGCAGGCGTCACCGACCCGGAGCAGAAGCGCCGCATCATCGGCGAGACCTTCATCCGCACCTTCGAGGCGGAGTCGGCAAAGCTCGGCGATTTCAGGTATATCGCTCACGGCACGCTGTACCCCGATGTCATCGAGAGCGGGGGCGACGAGACCGCCACGATCAAGACCCATCACAATGTCGGCGGACTCCCGGAGCAGATGAGCTACGAGGAGAACATCGAGCCGCTGCGGATGCTCTTCAAAGACGAGGTGCGCCGGATCGGGCGGCAGTTAGGCTTGCCCGAATGGATCTGCGGGCGGCAACCATTCCCCGGACCGGGTCTGGCAGTCCGTATCATCGGCGACGTAACCCCCCCACGACTGACTGTCGTGCAGGAGGCGGATGCCATCTTACGCGAGGAGTTGGAGGCGGCCGGTCTCGCCGCAGACATCGCCCAGAGCTTCGCCGTTTTTGTCGAGGTCAGATCGGTGGGGGTGATGGGCGATGAGCGCAGCTATGCCCATCCGGTAGTGCTCCGCGCGGTGACAACCGATGATTTCATGACGGCAGATTGGGCGCGAATTCCCCATCAAGTGCTGGCGCGCATATCCAGTCGCATAGTCAACGAGGTGCCCGGAGTCAACCGGGTGCTGTATGACATCACTTCGAAGCCGCCGGGTACCATCGAGTGGGAGTAACAGCGGCCACCTAAGAGGAGGAAACATGTCGACGACAAGATATGTCTTCGTGACCGGCGGCGTGGTATCAGGCATCGGTAAGGGAATCACGGCTGCATCGC
>CAZCJS010000197.1:0-7575 GCA_964498775.1 uncultured Armatimonadia bacterium | reverse complement strand
CTGCCTTCGGGAAATGGCTCGCCGCGCTTATACTTCCCAGTGAGAATTCCGCCGCAGAGCGGGCCATAAGTCATTAGCGCGATATTGAAGCGCCTGGCGAAAGGTACCGTCTCGTTCTCGATGACGCGGTCGAGGAGGTTGTAACGCACCTGCATCGAGGTAATCGGCTCCCAATCGTGCAAGGTGGCGAGGCCCAGGTAATGGGCGACCTGCCAGGCGTAGTGATTCGCGACGCCGACGTAGCGGATTTTGCCCTGCTTGATGAGCATGTCGAGCGTGGAGAGCGTCTCTTCGACAGGTGTCCTGGGATCGGGGTGGTGCAACTGGTAAAGGTCAATGTAATCAGTTCCTAGGCGGCGGAGGGAATCCTCGACCGCGCGCATGATGTGGAAGCGGGAGCAGCCGCCCCCGGCCGGCCAGTCGTACATCGTCACCCAGCATTTTGTGGCCAGCACGACGCCGTCGCGGCGGCCCTTAAGCCCTTTGCCCAGCATTACTTCGCCCTCGCCCTTGCCATAGCCATCGGCGGTATCGAAGAAGTTGATGCCTTCATCGAGGGCCTTGTGAACGCTGGCAATGGCCGTCGCCTCATCCACCCTTTGGTAGAAATTCATCGCGCCCCAGCAAAGCTTCGAGACCTGCAGGCCGGAGTTGCCATATTGTACATATTCCATACCGTCACTTCCCTTCATTGGTTGTTGTGATAGGTTTCGGCGCGTGTGGGAAAGATACCTGCAGGTAGCGAGGACGCTCTCCTCCGCCGACGTGAGAAGGATACTGGACGGCAATGGGGAATATTTATTGTATTGTCGGGTGATGTTAGCCGACGCACGGGGGAAGCAACATGCTCTCACTGGGGAAGATTCTGGCCGCACCGCTAGTATTCGTGTTGCTGGGAGGAAGTCTGATGATGGCGAATGCGCAGTATCGCGCTGTGACACTGGTGGACCGGGACAACCCGGTCCCTGCGGAATGGCTGCAGAAGGCCGGCATAGATTATGTCTATACGGGCGCGGCGTTGAGCATGGAGATGGGTCCCGATGGCAAACCCCACGTTCCCAACAGCCATCGCGGCGGCTGGGAGAAGATGGAGGCAGAGTACAATGACGCAGGCATCAAGGTGCTCATCATGGGGCAGTACTACACTCACAATCCCGATGGCACGGGGGCGGTAGATGTAAGTGGCCGCGACATCCAGATGGCCTGTCTAAATCAGGACAAGTTCTACGAATGGATGAGCGCGGTCATCATTGCCCAGGCAAAGGCGTACAGCGAATTCCAGGTCTTCGGCGGCTTCATGTTCGATGACGGGGCACAGACACGGGTAGATTGTTGCTATTGTGACACCTGCAAGGCGCTGTTCAGCCAGCGGTACGGGAAGGAGCCGCCACCGTTCGAGGTACACGAGGGCACGGGCGTAGTGGCGGATGATGATGTGCTGCTCGAGTGGGAAGAATTCCAGCGCGAAGCGTTTGAGCGGTACTTACAGGCGCAGGCGGAAGCCGTGCGGTCTGTTTCCGATGACTTGCTGATGGTGACAATACCGTCGGACTCGTTTTACTACGGTCGCCTGCTGAATGCCAATCTCTCGCGTGAGGATTTGCGCAGGGATTCGGGTGCGCTAATTCAGCGGATCGAACGCACGCAGGTGAAGGACTGGTACCTGTACCAAGCGTTTCCCTTCCCCCGCCTGCCGGAAGCCGGCGAAAAAGGGCTCCAGTTCTGGGGCGTAGGCTGTCACATCTCGGCCAACTCCCCGAAGCTGGTGCTGTGTACCGAGGGACCGTTCTTGCAGCACACCTCACGCATGCAGATGATGAGCCCCGCAGAGATAGAGCAGATGACGAAGGTCACCGTCACTGAAGGCGCCAACGCCATCTGCTACTGGCAGTCGGGAAGTTACACTGCATACTATCCCGAAGGCTATGACGGAATGGCTGCGGCGTATTCTGACATACTTAAGATCGAGCAGATACTGGAGGCGCGTACACCACACGCGGCGGAAGTAGGCTTGCTATACTCAACGACAACCGAGGTGATGGAGCAGCCGTGGCGTACTAATCTCAATGAGCGATGGGTACATCTGCACAGTTTCGAGGGCACAGCCTTCGCTCTGATGCGCGGAAATGTTCCGTACCGTATCGTGATGGAGGACCAACTTGCCGACGCCGACCTCGGCAGTCTTACGGCGCTGGTTCTGCCGAATGTGCGGTTCCTATCAGCGGGCGCTCAGAGCACTATCGAGCAGGCTGCGGCAACAGGCATGAAGGTCTATGCGGCCGGAGAGTGCGTGACTGTAGCAGGAGCTGAAACAGTGGATTATGATGTCACGTACTGGCACCGACGGATCCAGGCTGGGTATCGGCAGATCAGGTATCTGAACACGCAGTATGCGGAGGCGGAGAAAGACTTGCTGCCCCTGCTACGCCGCGATACGGACCCGCCAGTTAGTGTGTCATCGCGGATGGGCATCAGCAGACTCTATGATGTCGGGGATGAAATGGTGCTGATGATCGCCAACTGGGACCTGCACCGGCCTACCGAGGCGACCCTGAGGAGCCCGATGAACTACACGGCCGTTGACACGCTTAGCGGCGAAGAGCTCGGCGATTTCGGCGGTGCTGATGAACTTACGCTGAGGGTCCCGGCTGCTGACTGGCGGATAATAAGGCTGCGCTAGAGCCTGCTGCCACAACTGCGGCTGACATGTTGAGTGACGAAGGGTAGCTTGCCCCTGAAACAGGTGGACTCATGCACGTAAGGAAGCTGCATGACATCGAAATCGGGACGGACCTTGCAGACAGCGTTGTCGCAGGTGACGCGCTCGATGTGTTGCCGAGGATCGAGGCCGAGACGTTTGATATGGTGTTTGCGGATCCGCCGTACAACCTCCAACTCCAAAATGAGCTGTACCGGCCTAATCTGACCAAGGTTGATGCCGTGGACGACGCGTGGGATCAGTTCTCTGATTTCGCTGCCTATGATGCGTTCACTGAGGCGTGGCTTGCTCAAGTGAAGCGCGTGATGAAGCCGAGTGCGACGCTGTGGGTCATCGGCACGTATCACAATATCTTCAGAGTCGGGAAGGTGCTGCAGGACTTGGGGTTCTGGATACTCAATGACGTCGTATGGGTGAAAGCCAACCCGATGCCGAATTTTCGCGGGGTCAGGTTCACCAATGCCACTGAGACGCTCATCTGGGCCGTCAAAGACAAGTCGGTGAAGGACTACACCTTCAACTATGAGCTAATGAAGGAGTTTAATGACGGCAAGCAGATGCGTAGCGACTGGTATTTCCCGCTATGCCGGGGTGAAGAGCGACTCACGGAGGATGGCAAGAAGGTACACTCGACGCAGAAGCCGCTGGCTCTCCTCGAGCGGATCGTATTGGCCTCGTCACAGGAAGGCGACCTGGTGCTCGACCCGTTTGCCGGTACGGGTACCACTGCACACGCAGCCGCGAAACACCACCGCAAGTTTTGTATGATCGAGGTCAACGAACACTACGTGGAATGGGTCTTGAAGAGGCTAGATGAAGTGCTGTTGACCTCGCCTCAAACGCCGGACAAAGCCGCTGATTGACAGGATGCCCACCGTATTTGTGAAGGAAGAACCGTGATATGAAAGCAACGATGAACTGCTTGCCGTGCATTGTGCGCCAGGGCGTGGATGCAGCGACGCGCGCTACCGATGATCCAGCCCTGCAGCGCGCGGCCATGGCGGCGGCACTTCAATCCCTCTCGCGAGCGCAACTCGATGACACGCCAATGGTGTTAGGCAGCGCAGTCCACGAGGCCATCGCAAGAGTCACAGCCTGCCCTGATCCTTGGGAAGAGGTGAAACGCGAATCGAATCTAGAAGCCCTCGCATTATATGCGAAGCTGACTGCGACCGTCGCGGAGGCGGATGATCCGCTCTTGACGGCCGCCAAGATAGCCATCGCCGGCAACATTATGGACTTCGGTGCGTTAGCCACGTTCGATGTCGAGGCAACGGTGCAAAACGCATTGCAGAACGATTTCGCCATCGGGGAATTCGGCGTTTTCAGACGCCAACTCGCAACGGCGCAAAACCTGCTCTACATCGCCGACAATGCCGGGGAGATCGTCTTTGACCGCGTTTTCATCGAGCAGATGGGCGGTGTGGCAGTCACGGTGGCGCTCAAAAGCCGCCCGTTCATAAATGACGCGATGCTTGCCGATGCGAGGCAAGTCGGGCTGGATAAGATTGCACGGCTTGTCACCGTCGCCCCGGGCGCTACAAGCGGTGACAGCTTTGACGCGGCGTGGGACCAGGCGGATATCATCATCGCCAAAGGTCAGGGAAACTATGAGGTCTTCAGCGAGGCGGATGGGCCAATCTTCTTTCTACTGCTGGCCAAGTGCGCTGTCATCGCCGCCGAGATCGGCGTCAATCAACGGGACATGATATTCCAGTCCCAAGGCGAACGCAGAGGCGTGCGGTAGAGCACTCCGCGTCTCAGGCGTCGAGTTCCGCCACTGCCTTGACCTCAACGAGGTACTCGGGGGCCACCAGACAGGTCACGCCTACGAGTGTACTGGGTGGAGGCTTCTGCGGGAAGTACTCGCGGCGCACCTCCAGATAGCCTTCCAGGTCTCGCTGCACGTTTACCATGAAGACATCGGTGTGGAGAACTTCGTCGAGGGTTGCGCCCACTGATGCAAGTATTAGGCGGATGTTCTCATAGGCCTGCCTGGTCTGCGTTGTGATGTCATCGCCCACTGTGTTGCCTTCTGCGTCAATTCCACACTGGCCGGCGATGAAGAGCAGGCGTTTACCTTCGGCGATGGCAGCATGTGAATAGGTGGGCGAAACCGGCCGACTGACTGTATCGGGATTGAGCGGTTTCCGGGCCATGTATGCGTACCTCTCCGCGATTGGTGAATCCTGCTTGCAAGGGTAGCGTCTCAGCCTACTGCTCAGAGACGACTTCAGCAGCTTCGTCATCGTCATGGGCCGAGCCGCCTTCAACATGTTGAGAAGCCTGGTTGCGCACATTGATGGCGTGAACTGACAGGTAAGTGAACCAGAGCAGGAACACTCCCATACCGGCAAGCCCGATCCAGGTGAGGCTCTGACCGTTGCCGACATACATCAGCACGCTGGATACTGTTGCGATGATCCAAGACGCAACGAGCCCGACGCGGTTGACTTTACTGTGAATGTCCTTGCGCCCCCACTGATCCCGAGGCAGAAGCAGGCCTGCTTTTTCGAGGTCCTTTATTGACACCACGACGCCCCCTCTAGTCTTCGATTGCCTCGATATCCCAGAAGAACTGGAAGAATCGCGAGACGTTGAACTTCACGCGCCCGCTACGCATGTTGACCAGCATCAGTGGTGTCTCCATCCGCTCGGCGAGTCGTGAGGTCTTATCCCCCCACACTTTTCTGCGCAGCCAACTCTCGCGCGATGCCCCCATGAGCACGAGATCGAAGTCGCGGGCTTGTTCTTCAATAGTCTCGACTACATCACCGGCCTCGATGCGGATCTGAAAGCGGCGTTCTCCGTGCGTGCCATTGCCCGACTTGGTGTCGATCTCGGTGTCTTCGGCTACGACCCGGTGGATCTCTGCCGCTCGCCGGGCACGTTCAGCTGGCGAGGTATTGGCGTCAACGATATGCAACAACCTGATGTAACTGTCATGCTCATCGGCCATCGCCGCGGCGAGTTGCGCAACAAGGTTGCCGTGCTGCGGATGTTCCACAGGCACCAGTATGCGGCGGGCAGGTATCTCAACGTCACCACGCACGACGACGACATTGGCGTTGGCGTTTTTGACTATCTTGTCAATGGTGCTACCGATGGTAGTCTGCGGGTCCCGGCTGTGTCCGGCCCATCCCATGATGACGAAGTGTGCATTCGAGTCCTCCACGGTGTCCACGATGGCATCAGCCGCCCGGTGGCCGACACGCACGACTGTGTTGGGCACCATCCCGAGCGCCTCAGCCTTAGCCGACACTGCATCCAGCAATGGCCGGGTCTCGTCTATGAAATCACGGCCCACGCTGACTGGCACCTGATGCGGAACCGTGATAACATGCGCGATGAGCAGGTCGCCCGATTCCACGGCCAGCAACCGGCTGGCCACCTGTAGCAGAGCATCCGCGCGACGCGGATCGGCGACGGGCACCAATACCGAAAAGCGGTGCCGGTCAATCTGGGGCATCTCCGCTGCCACGATCGGGGTGATCTCCTTCTCCAGCACGCGCTTCGATGCGTAGAAATGATTCACCAGGAGGCCACCACCAACCCACGCGATGGCAATCGCGCCGGCGAGCCACGAGAAGATGAACATGAAGATGATTAGCGCCAATTGCAGGACTATGGCAACAATCGGCACGTATGGGAAGAAAGGAGCCATGTAGCCGTACTGAAGTTTGTCGCCGTACCTCTTGCGGATGGTGATACATGCGACATTGACCTGGAGAAAGAGGAGCATGAACATGATGTCAGCGGCGGCGGCGACGTCCTTGAGCGGGATAGCTACAGCCATGAGGATGATGAGGCCGCCGCTGCAGAAAAGTGCGATGTAGGGGATGCGGCTCGTGGGATGTACGGCCCCGAAGATGTCGGGCAGATTGCGATCTCTCCCCATGGCGAAGGAGACGCGGGTTGATGAGTAGGTCGTGGCGTTGAGAGCGCTCATTGTGGACAGGAGCGCTCCAACTATAAGCAGCAGAGCACCGAGCGGCATGAAGCCCTCCGCAGCACGCGCCAAAGCGATTTCGGCATCCGTTCCGCCCAGGTACTGCCAGGTAGTCAGTGCGGCTGAACCCGCCGGTATATTGACTGCCCCTAGTGCCACAAAGGCGACGGCAATGTAAGTGGGAATGACCACAGCAAGCGCGATGAATATCGCCTTGGGAACATTGACGCGGGGGTTCTTGACTTCTTCACCGGCCTGGGCAATTATTTCATAGCCTTCGAAGGCTATGAAGGTAAGGCCCATAGCGGTAAACACGCCAGCGACGCCCATCGGTGCGAAACCCTTAAGACTCGGTGCCAGGCCCGGAGTGTCAAGGTTGGAAAAATTGCTCATCAGGTTCGGCTCGTTGAGTATCGCCGACATTCCCGCGAGCACAAAGAACCAGATGATCAGCAGCTTACCTACGGTGACGATGAGGCCAGCCTTGCTGGTCTCCGAAGCTCCCCGGTAGTTGATGTAAATGAACAACAAAGCGATTGCGACCGCGAAGACCTTCTGGAAAGCGACCCCTTCCAGGCCCGGGATGGAGATGCCGATGTGCTCTACCAGGAAGATCTCGAGATAAGCGGCGAAGCCCAACGCATAGACGCTACCCACTACGGCATGTCCGAACCAGCTCATCCAGCCTGCCAGGAAGGCATTTCCGGTGGGGAGACCTTCTCTGACCCATAGGTATCCACCGCCGGCATCAGGAATAGCCGAACTCAGTTCTGCGTAAACCATTCCTGTCAATAGAGTTACAACGCCATTAAGAGCGAAAGCCAGCAATAGAGCCGGGCCAGCCTCACCCGCAGCCAGACCGGTGAGCACGAAGATGCCCGCCCCGATCATGCCCGCGACCCCCACC
>CAZCJS010000196.1:0-7585 GCA_964498775.1 uncultured Armatimonadia bacterium | reverse complement strand
CTCTGGACGGAAATCGGACGACGCCTTGTAACCGCCGGGGTAGACATGTTCGCTATCGGCGGTGATATCGCCATGCACGACCGCATCATCATGGGTGCCGATACCTGGCGGCACTATGACAAGCCCCGGCTGACTGCCATGTTTTCCGAGCTCCGCGCCATCAATCCCGAGGTGCATCTCTTCATCCATTCCGACGGCAACATCTCGGAGATAATGGATGATCTCATCGAGGTTGGCTTCGACGTTATAGACCCGATCCAGCCCGAGTGCATGGACCCTATCGAGGTCAAGCGCCGCTGGGGGGATAGGATAACGCTTCACGGCTGCGGCAGCCTGCAGCGTGTACTGCCATTCGGCACCACACAAGATGTCCGCGACCACGTGATTGAGCTCATTGAGAAATGCGGCTACAATGGCGGACTGGTCCTGCGCGTCAGCAACGCCATCGGCTTCGATGTCCCCACGGAGAACGTCGTGGCCTTCTTCGAGACGGCACGGGACTATCGGTTTGAGTAGCAGGGGAATCACCCCGGAAATGCGGCGGAGAACACAATGGATCTGGGTATAAGAAATAGAGTCGCGTTGGTGACCGGGGGAGTGCGCGGTATCGGTCTGGCTATCGTCCACCGGCTGCTTGAGGAGGGCTGCCACGTGGCGGTGTGTGATATTGACGCCGAGGCCGCGGAGGCGCTCCCCCAGGGCGTCTTCTTCACCACGTGTGATGTCGGGGAGGAGACCGAGTGCGAAAACATGATTGCACGTGTCACCGGGCAAGTAGGCCCGGTTGATATCCTCATTAATAACGCCGGCATTCAGAGTGTAGTCAGCCTCGATGAGGCTACGCTGGAGGACTGGGAGCGGGTGATGCGCATCAACCTGACCGCCGCATTCACGCTCAGCAAGCTGGTCGTGCCCGGGATGAAGGAGCGCGGCTGGGGGCGGATCGTCAACGTCGCCTCAATGGCCGGCAAGGTCGGAGGACTCACCGTCAGCGCATCGTATGCCACGTCCAAGGCCGGGATGATGGGCCTGACGAAGTCCATCGCGCGATCCGGAGCACCTGAAGTCACCAGCAATGCCGTCGCTCCGGCCTTCATCCGCACCGCAATGACGGAGCCTGAGACTGAGGCCGAGTACGCACCACAGATTCCAGTTCGGCGTCTTGGGACACCGGAGGATGTGGCGGCGGCAGTCGCCTTCCTGGCGTCAGAGTTGGCCGGTTTCGTAACCGGCGAGGTGTTCGACATCAACGGCGGCCTGCTGATGGATTGAGCGCAGCAATGATGTTCGATCTGCGCTACGGCCGCACCCGCACCCACTCGATTCCCGTATGATCAGTCGCGGGTCCTGCGTAGTACACGACCAGTACATCCCCGTTGACGAGTGCGGCAACTCTCGGCAAGCCCACTGAGAACTCCATCATCTCAGCCCACGCATCCCCCATTGATGACTTGCTTCCCCATGTCTGTGACTCGATGGCGGACGCGTACAGAATGAGTTCGGTCTCTTGCGGCCAACTGCGGCCTCCGTCCTCGCTGCAACGGAGCATGATCTTCGGGTCCGCCGTGCGGTCCACATAGGCCATGGCGATGGTCCCGTCCGTCAGGGAGACGGGATTCGCCGGCTGACCTGGAATCCCCGTATCCCACATCTCCGACCAGGTGCGCCCGTAGTCCCGCGACTCGCGTGCCTGGATGTTGATGTACTCGGCGGTATTGTTATCCAGCGTCCAGAATACGTTGAGGATGGTGCCGTCGGAGCGTACGCCCGGTCGCTGGTCCCACCAGTAGAAGCGGTTCTCAGGGTCATTGCTCGCCACGCTGAAGAGCGGCCACGACTTGCCCTCATCGCGGGAAAAAGCCAACATCGAGGCATGGCGCCATGTCGCCGGCACGTCGTATGGCTTGTTGAGCTCGAACTGGCACGCCCATTCTCCATTGGTAAGCAGGAGTATCTCGCCAGTTGCCGGCACGCACAGGGTAATCGGGTAGGTATCGAGATAGTGCGGTACCGCCCACGTCTCTCCGCAGTCCGCCGAGCGCGACAGAAACATCCTCGTATCCAACAACGACTCAGTCTGCTCATCCCAGAAGGGGCGTTCCGGCTGCGAGTAGTCCACCCACATGAGCACAGCGACTAGGTCATCTCCACCGAGTGCGGTGACGAAGCCGCCCCGCAACTGGCCGGGCTTGCCGTCGAGATCGGGAGCTTGCCAGGGGGCCACGGGCGTGGTCCAATTTCGCCCCTCATCGTCGCTCCATGTGAGCAGAAGCGCGCTCTCGTTGGCGGTTTTGGTCCGGGCGGCGCGGAAGGTGCACACCCACCGCCCTCCGGGCATGGCGCAGATTCCGGCGAATGCCGCGCTCTGCATTTCCGAACCCTCAGGTGGGAAGAAGACTGTGCCGCGATCAGCTATCTCCAACTCGCACACGCATGGTTCACCGTGAGTAGTAAGTCGTAACCGGCAGGCGGAAGGTGTCGCCTGGGCCGATGTCGCTGATCCAGTACTGCGCCCGGCCGTCGCCATTGCGGTCGTTGAAGACGGCGCTCAGCTCGCCCTCCACGCCTTCGAGCCTGAGCTTCTGGCCACTGATTGAGCCGATGCGGAAGCCCTGCGACTTGTCATCATTGTAGAGCCAGCGACCGGCGTGCATGCCGCCGTCAACATGCCCGTAGCCCGCCAGCGGCCGATCAGACATGATGACTTTTGCATTCTCGTCTATCTCGGCGACCTCGCCCATCGCAATTAGGAACAGCACATCGCCGAAGCGCAGTGTGGTATTGCCACCGGTAGTCGTCGCATCGGCAATCATGTAGTTGTCGCTACAGAGCTCGTTGCCCAGGATCACTACGTTGTCACGAAATGCCTCCGGCTTTGGCAGCGTCGTGTCCAGCGTGATGCAGTTGGCGGCGAAGTCCACGCTGAGCACCTTGCCTTGCGGTGAGGGTGACGGCTTGAGGGCGAAGTCGCCATACTCGAGAAGGGTCCCGTTCACTACAACGGCTCGGCTCACGCTTTCGCCGGCGAGGGTCAGGACTGCAAACTCGGCGACGACGACCAGCGGGTACTTGAGGCCCGAGCCCGTCCACTCACATCTTTCGTCCGGCGATAACGAACTGTGTATATAGTCGGTCATGCCTGCGCGGACTACCGCGACACCAACAGTCTCAGCGCTCGCGGTATCTGCTTTGAGGTTCTCGACTGCTGTAACCGCGGCCTTGCCCCGGTGTGGCTCCACCACGGCTGTGTAGGTGGAGAACAGCGGGTCCTCTCCAGGCGCATCATCAGGCGATGCGTTGCGGCCGAGGACATACTGCATCGTCTCCGGATTGCCAGGCTGGAGCTCGGGTATTGCGTCACCAGCGATGACTTCCTGAGTGCACCCCGCCGGCATCGTCATCGTCATGGCCACATCATCATCCGGCTTGTGCCACGTGGCCGCCCACATGCCCTGAGTCTTCATGCGCCGCACGTTGAAGATGTAGTTGAAACCGCTGCGTTGCCGGTCGCGCACGATCGGCGTCTTGCTGAGAAGGTCCGTTGTGATAACGAGATTGTCTATCTGAATGTACTTCTGTTCGACTTCCTTGGCCGCAAGTGTCACCTCGCCTGCGCCCTCCGGCAACTCGCACACGCCCGAGACCCAGCGGTATCCGACTGTGCCCGACGGCTCCACCGCTAGGGAGACAGTCGCCTTGCCAATGCTCACTTCAACGACATTGCTGCCTGCGTTGTAGTCGTAGATGTGCATGTGCACTTTGACCTTGCCGGCCTGGACAGGAGGGGCTACCTTGAACTTGACTTCGGCGGTTTTCATTTTGGTGAGGATGCACGCGCCGAAGCGCGCCCAACCCTGCTGCGAGAGCGTCCCGTAATCAGTACCCGGCACCAGTCCCTCGCCTTTGACCAGCGGTAGCGCCCAACTATCGGCGCCCGCCGATATAGGTATCTCTTCGCCGAATTCAACGTTCTCCCCGGCCAGTGTTCCCTGCTCCTGCACCGGGCCAAGCTCACCTCCGCTCACGGTGAAATCTGAGAAATGCGCGGGGCCATGGAAGCTCCAATCGTGCTGCCGGCCTCCGCGGACGCGGAAGATGTCCAACAAGTATGAATTCGTCTCGGAGATGTCTATCAACGCACAGGTGCGCCGGTAAAGTGGGGTGAGTTCCCCGTAGGCGATTTCTGCCGAAGCATCCATGAGCTGCACGCTGGGCGAGGCCGCCAGCGTGTTGAGCTCCCCCCCGTTCATGCTCCGGTGCGGCGTCTCATCCACTAACACGCTGTAGTGGCTGATGGTATTGCTGTTCCAGCCTCTCCGCTTCGGGGTCCGGAAGGGCGTAGGGTAGCCGCTCTCATTGAGCATCGGGTATCCGTAGGCGAACATGGACAGCGTGAGGCGATCGCGGTGACCGTGTCCGCCAGTTGCATCACCGTAGTACATTGATACGCCGCGCCGGTTATCGCCACTGCCGGCATCGAGAATCGCCAGGCCGTAGCCGCCGATGCTGCGTGTCTTCCAGTCCAGTTCCTGGCCCTCCCTTTCGACAACTTTCGCAACTGCTTCCTCGTCGAAGACGTTATCCCAGAGGTTTCGCGAGGTCGCGTTGAGGATTGCCAAAGCTTTGGCATACTTCGCGTCGCCATAGCGCGTGAACGCTCGGCCCTGCAGAGCTGATGACCACGCGATCCGCTTGGCGCCCATTACTCCGCCACAATCGCCGATACAGGGCGTCCACTCGCCTGCCACGGTCATGTCGAGGCCGACATCGGCCATCTTCTTCAGTTTCGGGTTGTCCCAGATTTCGATGCCGAGCCTGGGTAGCAGATCCGCCAGTTCATAAAACTTGAAGCACCAGCCCGAGGAGTAACTCGGTGAGCTCTCGCCGCCGAGGCCGTCGCGCCAGAACCCGTTCCACAGCAGGTCCTCGATTCGGCCCTCACCTCGCATCAGCCATTCGCGCGCCTCTTCGGTGGTGTGCCCCTTCTGCGGGTCGTCATTGTCCAGGGCCAGAGCGAGATGACACATCGTCCGCTGGTGAGCTCCCATGTTCCCTTTGGCGTATCCCGTCAGTACGTCGTCGGCCATAATCTGGAGCATCTTCTGCTCGATATGTTCACGGGGGTTGCCGATGCCTTTCTCATTGAGGAATGTGAGCAGTTCCTGGTCTTTGTCGAAAACGGGGTATATCGCGTCGTAAGCCAGTGCGATGGCGCTGTCGTTGCCGGTCGTCCAGATATAGTCGGAGATGCGCCCATTGACACCCCAAACCCCTTCGTGGTAGCACTGGGTCGGGTAGTTGAAACGCTCGTATTCGCCGGCCAGCTTGCACATCATCACTGCGGCCTTGTGAGCATAGACGGGATTGTCGGTGAGCAGGTACGCCTCGCCGAGGCTGCGCATGCCGCCGATGATGTCTCGGGACCAGCGCTGCCAAAACATGTAGTAGGCCACGAAGTAGTAGCGATGTCCATCTTCGTCAACCCAGCCGACGCCCTTGTCGGTAATCGGTTTGCCCTGCTCCGGCTCGCCATCCTTGCCGGCGGTATTCCAGGGCACGAAATCGTTTTCCGGGAACGTCCTGTCGCAGACCGGGCAGGTGACCTTGAAAGGTTCGTCGCGGCTCATCTTCCAGGGGTAATGCCCGCCCTTGCGGATAATCTCATCACCGCAGTATGGACAGCCGACGCCATGGGAGACGTTGATCGCCCGCAACTGCTCGGGAGGCGGAACTAAGTCCCAGAGTTCCTGGTCAGACATCTCCATGTACCACTCCACAGCCGCCTCGGCCGATTTCACCTGACTTCTTGCCCAGTCGTATTTGGCGACTTTCTCTTGCATCCGCACCATCATTTCCTCGTCGTAAAAGGTCCTTTTGTCCTTCGCGTAGCCGGCCGCTACGACCATCATCAGCACGACTGCCAGCAGTAGCCTGTACATGCGCCAAAACTCCTCTCATACGACGTCTTTACAGACAGGGCCACGGGTGACACGGTGTAGAACGCTGAGCCTGCAAAGGGGAAGACGCGGCGCAGGCCAAGCCAAACCACATGTCAAGCAATGGCTCAGGCTAGGGCTGCATCTTGGGTGTCACGAGGAGGCACACTATCCCCAACACAAACGCTGCCGCGCACCAGAGATACGAGTCATATCCGAAGAATTCGTCCTCGAACCAGTCGAAGGCGTGATGCATTGCTGCATACACAACTGCCGCCGTCATCAGCGTGATAGCCAAGTAACGCATATCGGCCCCCTGGATTGGCTTGCGGCGCGACATCCGCCTGCTCTTTCGCCCATTCGCACATAACTAATTGGTTGCCTGACAACGGAATTCCTTCCTCCAAACTGCTGCAAATCTTCCAAACTTTTGTGTCGCCATCTACATTGGATGCAGGTTGCGTACAGGTGTCGGCACCTCCGGCGACGAATTGTGTATGATATTCATTCGCCACAGCACGGAGGCCCAAATGACCTTCCGCGAGCGTGTCATCGCCACATTCGAGCGAAAGCCGCTGGATCGTGTCCTGTGGCAGCCGCGCATATACTACTGGTACAATGGGCGGATTGCCGATGGCACGATGCCTGAACGGTATTCCGGTATGTCCATGCTCGATATCTATGACGATGTTGGTGCCTCGCCGCGTTATTCCCCTGAAGTGCTTAGGCTCTCACCGTTCAGTATCGAAACCGATGACACTGTGCGTAGTCACTCACACGAAAAAGGTGACGACATCGTCACTACCCGCGAAACTCCACTAGGTGCTCTCCGTGAGGCGGTCAGGAAGGGCGTCAGCGGCTCGGGGGGCTATCACACCGAGTACCCGGTCAAAACACTGGCCGACATGGAGATAATGAAGTATATTCTCGAGCACACTACATTCAGCTTCGATGCCGAGGCGTTTGCGAAGGCGGAGACCGACTTTGGGGATCGCGGCGTCGTCCAGACTTATTATCCCCGCTCGCCCTACCAGCGGCTCGTCATAAACTACATGGGGTGGGAGAATACTATTTACGCGCTCCACGACCATCACGCCGAGAGTGAGAGCTTCATGGACGCCATCGCAGAATCGGATAACGCCATGTATGATGTAATCGTCAACTCGCCTGTGAGAATACTTAACTTCGGGGAGAACATTGATGCCAACATCAATCCTCCCGAGATCTACGAGCGGTATTTCATCCCGTATTATCAGAAGCGCGTCGAGCAGTTACACGCCGCCGGTAAGTTCTGCCACATACACATGGACGGCGCGCTCAAGCCGCTGCTGCCGCTGCTTAATGTGGCGGGCTTTGACGGTATCGAGGCGGCTACGCCGCTCCCGCAGGGTGACGTGACGCTGGAGGAACTCAAGGCGGCCATGGGGGATACGATTCTGCTGGACGGCATCCCGGCAATTCTCTTCCTGCCCGAGTATTCTGACGATGAACTCATTGAGTTTGCGACTCGTGTGCTGGACCTGTTCGCGCCCAACCTGATCTTGGGCATATCGGACGAACTCCCGCCGCCGGCTGAGATCAGGAAAGTAAGACTGGTGTCCGACCTTGTCGAGGGCTATACTGTTAGAAGTGCCAAATAGACCCGGTAT
>CAZCJS010000195.1:0-7803 GCA_964498775.1 uncultured Armatimonadia bacterium | reverse complement strand
AATGGCTGCGGACCTGCTGGGGAGTCGCCGTCACCGTCTGAATTCGCGATATGTCTAGGCCGGCATCCTCGAACCGTGCGATAATGCGCCCAACAAGTCTCCTGCGGAGGGCGTCCGGCTTAAGCAATACGAGCGTGCGTTCCATCATACCTCCCCCAATTTGTATTTTGGGCGCAGCGCAGTCAACCCCTCAGCCGACCTCCACAGCAGCAAGTAGTGCGTCCACATCCACGTGGTTTGCGACGAGTTCCCGAGCTGCCTGGATCTTCTTCTCCTCTTCGGGGAATATCTTCGCGACCAAGGACCGGATTGCGGTGCCGACCTCACAGGCACTCCCCTCGGCAGCAATGATCGGTGTTCGCGTCCGAGATGCAGCGCGCAGTAGCTTTGCCCGGGGCTCGATGCCGGATGTGAGACATACGCCGATACCGTTGGCATCATCGCCGGCGTGAGCCTGGTCCCACGAGATGGCGCCGAGGACGATGTCATCGCGGTCAGCCGGGGTGATGATCAGGACACCTTGGCTCAACTCACCCAGCATCCGGTGACACGGACCTGCGCCGATGACGAAATGCTGCATTCTGCGTTGAAGTGCCTCGTCCCCGCTCAAGACGCGTGCCCCGATTTCTGCGACTATCTGTGCGAGAGTTATATCGGTCAGCATCCGCTCGTACGGTATCAGGCCCAACAATGAGTAACCGTTCGCATTAAGCCACTTGGGCAGCAGGCCGGAGAACTGCACCAGTTTGTGCTCGCGAACCTTGTTGCTGATCATCCCCAGCACAGGCACATGCCGTTCCTCAAAAAGCGCGCTATTCAGCTCGAATTCATCCAGCGGACGCCCGATGCCGCCGCCAGTCACGATCACTACGCGGCTGTGCAACAGCGATGCCACATGCGCATTACTGAGGCCGATGACCGCTCCCACACCGGCGTGACCGGTACCTTCTACGATAACCAATTCTGCATCTGCCGACACGGCCTCGTACCCCTCATATAGCTTGGCGACTAACTCATCGGACGAATGTCCTTCGCTGAGAAACTTGGTCGTGTAGCCGCGCGGAATCGTGACGGGGTTGGCCAGATGTGGGGGAATAGGGAAATCAAACAGTTGCGTAATCAGAGCCAAATCTTCATCCACCAGTGCATCGCGGAATGAGACGACATGCTGACCGACCGGCTTCATGTATGCGACCTTGATGCCTCGTTCTCGCAACGCGGCGACAAGCCCGACGCAGACCAGTGTCTTGCCACTGTGTTTGCCGGTGCCTGCCACGTAGATGGACGGTTTCATGCGTGTTCCCTCATGGACATATGTTGACGGCATGCCCCCACTGGTGCTGAGGATCGTGGTAATCCGTGCCAATATAGTCCAGCTTGAGGCCGATGTCAACGTGGTATGGATTTGCGTCTTGTTATAGGTGAAACAAGTTCGGTTTCCTTAACGTGCTGTGACACCACCGTTCTGTAGCGTGATCTTCAGGTCTGCGGCGTCAACTGCTCCTTTCAGCGCGATCATGAACATGCCCTCCACGGCAACGATGTCAGGTGCATAAGCCCACCCGTGTATCGGCCTTGTTATCCTATGCTCGCCAGCATCCCACTGCCAGGACCAGTGTCGTGAAGACGATGGAGATATGGCGCTCCGAGGTAACCACCTCGATCACTTCATTGGCATGTGCGGCGAGCTATAAGAGCTTCCTGCCATCAGCCGGCACAGCAAACCGGCTAACGGAGGTCGTCGTCATGGATCTTGCGGAGGATACTGGTTGTCGAAGCGCCTTCCTGCCCGGGAAGGATGATGAGCCGACCGCCGTAGCCCTCGACGAGTCGGCGTTCGGTCTGGTTGATGGTGTCAATAGTGTAGTCCCCGCCCTTGACGTAGATCTCCGGCCTGACGGCGTCAAGCAATGGGCAGACGTTTTCGGAAGAGAAAACGATGATGGCATCAATGCAGGCAAGGCCGGAGAGGACCGTGGCCCGGTCTTCCTCGCTGAGTATCGGACGACCGGGGCCCTTGATGCGGCGGACTGACTCGTCGCTATTGAGGGCAAGCACGAAAAAGTCGCCGAGTTCGGCAGCGTGGCGCAGGTAGTTCACGTGGCCGGCATGGAGCAGGTCAAAGCAGCCATTGGTTAACACCACCTGCCCCCCGGTGTCGCGGACTTCGCAAACGAGCCAGAGTAGTTCGTTGAGAGATGTGGGCTTAGTCTCCCGGCGAGATGCGTGAGGATAGGCAACATCCTCGACGGTGAGTGAGGCAATGCGCACAT
The DNA here is from genome assembly GCA_964498775.1 of uncultured Armatimonadia bacterium. Classification (GTDB taxonomy): domain Bacteria; phylum Armatimonadota; class Zipacnadia; order Zipacnadales; family UBA11051; genus UBA11051. The sequence continues at coordinate 5,530 of CAZCJS010000195.1, read as the reverse complement.
CGTGCCGCAGCGCGAGTCTGCTCAGGTGGCGCACGAGGCGGTCAGTGTAGGGCCCGTCACCCGCGACGGTGACAATGATGTCGGCTTGCGTGACGGCGCGGTCCGCAGCAGCGAGAACTCGTCGCTCGATGTCACGGTCACACGCGTGCTCGTCAGGGGCAGTCGTGAGCTGGAGGACATCGTGTCTGCCATCGGCTGCGTCAGTTGCGGTGATGCTGGTAACGACGCGCGTCTCGGCGTTGGCGTCGGAGATGATGTTTTCGACGTTGATGGTGTCGGCGACGAGATGATTGACGAGCATGTGGCCGGATTGGTCGTCCCCAATGGCTCCGATGAGAGAGACCTGGGCGGCGGCGATACTCAACATGCGCGCGGCGGCGGCAGCCCCCCCCGGCACGTGACTCTGGCGCTGAACGCATAGATGCGGCACAGGACTGGCCTGAGGAGTTCCTGGAGGCGCTGCGAGAATGAAATGCTGCATGAACAATTCTCCACCGACAAGTACGCGTCGGCCTGCGGCATCTTCGATTATGGGGGCGAGTTTGCTGTGGGCGTACAAGCGGATCCCTCCTGGGGCAACTGGTGTTGTGCAGTCATTTCGCCATGTGTGTGCTAATGCCCTGCAAGGGTAGGCAGATTTGGATGGGTAGTTGACCGAGAAGTGCGAATGTGCTATAGTGAATCGGGCGCAAGTGAAAAGGCGGCACCAAAAAAAGGGCGCGAGTCAGCGGCGAGCTGATCGCGTCTTTTGCATTTGCCCAGAGTTGTTGACGTACTGGAGACAAAACCCGGGGGTGGTTACTATGGAAATGAAACGGATGCGAGCAAAAATTGGAGTGATGGGCTCGGCGGGCGGCCCCCTCAGTGAGAAGACACTTGCGAAAGCGGCGGCGCTGGGGAGTGAGATAGCGCGGCACGACTGCGTGATCCTGACCGGTGCTTGTCCGGGGCTCCCGCAAGCTGCAGCCATCGCAGCTCATGAAGCCGGCGCCCTGACGGTAGGAATATCGCCGGCGTTGAGTCTGGTGGAGCACGTGGAGCGGTACAACTCCCCGTATGAGGAATATGACTGCATTATCTACACCGGCAGCGGGCTGATGGGGCGTGAGATAGCAACGATTCGCAGTTGCGACATTGTGGCGATAGTGGGCGGTCGTTCGGGGACGCTGGGGGAGTTCGCCATCGCCTTTGATGAGGGCAAGCTGATCGCGGTGCTGGAGGGCACCGGGGGCATCGCGGATCACATCGAGACGATAGTGAGCATGATTGACAAGAAGACGAATGCGGAAATGGTCTATTCGAGTGATCCGCGTGCTCTGCTGGAGGAGGCCATGGTGCTGCACAAGCGCCGTATAGCCGAACACCGGGCGTACCTGGTCCCCCCGCCGGATGGGTAGGCGTATCGTTGGCAGACAGACGGTTGCTTAGTACAGGAGAGTGCTTACACAGAAAAAATGGAAGGAGACCGCGATGTCGGCAATGCCAGATGAGGTCAAGCGCGTATTGGAGATCGCCGAGGAGAGTAACGTCAAATTCGTCAGCCTGTGGTTCACGGACGTGTTGGGTTCTCTGAAGAGTCTGGAGATCAGCGTGGATGGGTTGGAGGAGGCGTTCGAACACGGCCGGAATTTCGATGGTTCGTCAATAGAGGGCTTCGCGCGGATTGATGAAAGCGATATGACGGCCATGCCGGACCCGCAGACCTTCACACTGCTGCCCTGGCATGACAACGGGAGTGCAGCAGTCGCAAAGGTATTCTGTGACGTTCAGAAGCCGAGCGGCGAACCATCGAGCACCGACCCTCGGCGCGTGTTGAAGCGGGTGCTGGAGAAGGCGGCGGATATGGGCTACACATTTAAGGTAGGCCCGGAACTCGAATACTTTTACTTCAAGACGCCGGATCTACCGATGGAAGGCCTTGATGACGGGGGGTATTTCGACAACACGCCGCCAGATGTGGCCTCGGAGTTGCGCCGGCAGACGGTCCTGGCTCTTGACAAAATGGGCATAGGTGTTGACTACTCGCACCATGAGGTGGCCCCGAGCCAGCATGAGATAGACCTCCACTATGACGACGCCCTGCGAATGGCCGACAACACCATGGTGTACCGGCACGTGGTCAAGGAAATCGCGCTGCGCAACGGCTACTACGCCACCTTCATGCCCAAACCGCTGGCTGATGTCAATGGCAGCGGCATGCACGTGCATCAGAGCTTGTGGTCCGGCGACCGCAATGCGTTTTTCTCGGAGGCCGATGAGTATCACCTCTCGGAGGTGGGAAAGAAGTTCCTGGCAGGGCTGTTGATGCACGCGCGGGAGATAACTGTGGTGACCAACCAGTGGGTCAATTCATACAAGCGTCTGATACCCGGTTACGAGGCGCCCGTGTATGTTTCGTGGGCCCAGATCAATCGGTCAGACCTGGTGCGGATACCATCGTATCGGGAGGGTGCTGAGGGTTCGGTACGTATGGAGTATCGGGCTCCGGACCCGGCCTGTAACCCATACCTAGCATTTGCCGTAATGCTTGCGGCGGGGCTTGCAGGCATCGAGAATGACTACGATTTGCCGGCCCCGACACAGGAGAATGTCTATAAACTGTCGCAAGACGAGCTGGAGGCGCGAGGAATCGAGATACTGCCGGGTTCTCTACGAGAGGCCATTTACGTGGCGGAGAAGAGCGAAGTGCTGCGTGAGGCCCTTGGCCCTGACATGTTCGAGGTGCTCATGGCCAACAAGCAAATCGAGTGGGACCGGTACCGTTCGCAGGTGACGTCGTGGGAGTTGGATACATACCTGGCCGTTCTCTAGACCAACGATCGAGACCACTTGTGCGGGAACTGTACTCGTGAACAAATGGATGCGGAATGGGTGAGAAATGCGGCTTTCCTTTCTTGGTGCGGCGCGGACAGTCACCGGCTCACAGTATTTGTTGAGGACCGACCACGGGCGCGTGCTCGTAGACTGCGGGATGTTCCAAGGCCGGCGTCACATGCGGGAGCAGAACCGCATGGATTTTCACTTCAACCCGGCGAAGATTGACCACGTTATCCTCACCCACGCACACATAGATCACTGCGGATTGCTGCCCCGCCTGGTCGCAAACGGCTTCAGGGGTCGGATTACGACGACGGAGCCAAGCGCGGACCTCTGTGAGATACTGCTTTTGGACAGTGCATACATCCAGGAGGAGGACGCGAGATACGACCTGATGAAGTGGCAGCAGCACGGTCGGCAGGGCCCGCCGCCAGAGCCCCTGTACACACAGGAGGATGTTCCGCCGACGCTCGATTTGCTGCGCGTCGCCGAATATGACGAGACCGTCCAGATAGCGCCGTGGCTGCGGGCGAGATTCGCGGATGCGGGACACATCCTGGGCGCGGCGAGTGTGGAGTTGTGGCTTGGTGAAGGCGCCGATGTGACGAAGGTGGTCTTCTCAGGGGATCTGGGGCAGGCTGGTCAACCGCTGTTGCGTGACCCGCAGCCCGTGGCTGAAGCCGACTATTTGATCATAGAGTCGACCTACGGGAACCGGCTTCATGCGCCAACGGAGGAGAATCGGGCGGCATTTGCGCGGATCGTCAAGAAAACGATAGAGCGCCGCGCGCACCTGATCATCCCGGCCTTCGCAGTGGGGCGCACACAGGATGTGCTGTATGAGCTTAACAAGCTGGTTGAGAGCGGCGAGGTCAAACCCGTGCCGGTATATCTGGACAGCCCTCTGGCGATCAGGGCCACGAAGATAGTGCGGAAGCATCGAGACTGCTTTGATGCCGAAGCACGGGCGATGCTGGCAGCAGGGGATCAGCCGACGGATTTTCCGGGTCTGCGTTTTACCCCCAGTGTCGAGGAATCAAAGGCCATCAACACAACTGAAGGGCCCTTCATCGTCATCGCGGCCAGTGGGATGTGTACCGCCGGGCGCATACGCCACCATCTGCGGAATCACATCAGCCACAAGGATGACACTATGTTGCTGGTCGGCTTCCAGGCGGCCGGCACGACCGGGCGGTATCTCCAGGACGGCGGCAAAGACGTCAAGCTGTTCAAAGAGTGGTACCCGGTAAAGGCAGATATTGTGAGTCTGAGCGGGTTCTCCGCACACGCGGATCTGAAGGGGCTGGTGGACTGGGCGTCACAGGTGAAGGGAGTGAGGGGAGCGTTTGTCACCCACGGCGAGGAGAACGCATGTCTGGACTTCGCGGCGACGCTGCACCGGAGACTCGGGATGAAGAGCTATGCGCCTGAGGCAGGCTATACAGTGGAGTTGGACGCGAAGGCCAGTCCAGACGAGCCCACCGTAGAGATGAAGGCAATCTGGGCGCGTCCGGCTTCGGAGGCGGAGCTGGCGCTGTAAGCACGTAGCCAGAACTATTGATGGAAGAAAAGTGGCCCGCTGGAGATGCCGGCGGGCCGAAGTATGTCAATAGTGGCGCCGGCAGGCAAGCCCGGACGCTTCACGGCCGGCAGCAGAGCACGAAGATGTGTTCGTCAAGGGCGATTTCGTGGCGCTTGAATGTGTGGGGGCAGAGGTAGACTGGCTAGGTGCAACGAAGCCCGAGGGCACACTCGGCGGCGGGGATGGCCAGGCGTATGTACTGAGTGAATAGGAGAATGTGGCGATGAACTACGAACGGATACTGGTGTTCGGTGCGCACCCCGATGACGAACAGACGATGGCCGGGACGATGGCGAAGCTCGCGGACTTGGGGGTCGAGGTTTATGTGGCGATATTCACGGATGGCCGAGAGGGGTATCCGGAACCGTGGATGAAAGACAATATAGTCGAGATGCGGCGCGCGGAGGGTGAGGCGAGCGACCAAGTGTTGGGAGTAAAAGAACGCTACCGTTTCGAGCGGCCGGATACAGGATTGGTCAATGATACCGCTACGTTCAAGGAGACTGTACAGCTTATTCGGCGGATTTGTCCGGATGCGGTATTTGACCACGGGCCGCACGACCGGAACCGCGACCACATCGCGACAAATGCGATAGTGCTGGAGGCGGTGTGGCAAGGAGGGCAGCCGGTGTGCGCGGAACTTGGGGAGCCGTGGGATACGCCGCACTTTTTCTATTACAAAGGCGTCGCCGATCGGGAACCCGACTTGCTCTATGATATTACCGGTTATGCGCACAAGCACCTGGAGAGTCGCGCGACGCAGAAATCACAGCACACGCTGTTTAAGAAGACAGAGTCTGACTTCGCGGCTGAGATAGCGCAGATGAAAAAGGACAATCCGGCGGCGCGCGACCGCTTTTGGCTGACGGGTCGCACGCCGCTGCGGGATTTCCCTGATATAGCGTTCTGAGCAGTTTCCGGTCTGCTGAATCGGCGTGCTGCTAGTCGTTGTTCTGCCTGGGTCTGTTGCCACGCTGTCCTTCGCCCCGCTGGCGCATACCCTCGGGTGGCGGTGGCGGGACGAGATAGACCGCGTTGATTTGCTCGAGCGTTTCGGCGTCGATCTGGTAAAGGACGTTACCGGCGAGAATGTAGAGGTAGGGCTTCTCGACAATCATGACCGGGGCGGCC
>CAZCJS010000194.1:0-7840 GCA_964498775.1 uncultured Armatimonadia bacterium | reverse complement strand
GAGATGTCCTCCGGCACACGCAGCCCAGCTTCGTAGATTGCATATATCGCACCGATAGCGACCTCGTCAGTGCGAGCAAACAGTGCCGTGGGGCGTGGACGCATCTCCATCACCAAACGCCCCATTTCCGCGCCTTCCCACAGTCGCGGCGCCGGCTCGTTCAGCCCAACCGCCTCAAACGCCAGACCGATGCGCTCGGCTTCTTGGCGTGCAAGTTCCATCTTGGGCCTGTTGGAGTGATGGCCCTGCAGATACGTCACGCTCGCATGCCCCAGTTCGGCCAAGTGCTCTAACCCCTGCCGCAAGCCCTCGCGCTCCTCCCAGTAGGCAGTGCGCACACCCGACGGTAGCGGGTAGGTGTACCTGGGCCCTGCGACCACCACAATTTGATGCGAAGCCACGAGGGCGTCCTCCAGACTTTCACAGTTTCCCAGGCTACCGCGAGCCAGCAAACCGATATCGGCCTGGCCACGTTGGAGAAGCGCCTGCAGATCCATGCCCGAGTCCGGAAGCACGAGAGTAGTTGTCATACCCTTGGCACTCGCCATCTTGTGGGCCCGTCGCAGAGGTATGGCATAGTGGGGGTCGTCCGGTTCGCGGATCGCGATGGCGATGACATTGGTGCGGCGACGAACCAGCGCGCGCGCCACCGGGGAGGGATGATAGTCGAGCCACCGGGCCGCTTCGAGTACGCGGCTGCGGGTCCTCTCGGCATAGGTGTAGCCGGGGACGTCATTGAGTATCCGGGAGACCGTAGTACCCGATACGCCTGCCTCTTCAGCTATCTGCTGGATGGTGGCCATTGGTGCGCTCTTTGTCAGAGAGCCGTCGTGGGTTACTGCACTATTGACAACAATTCCGGCCAAACGCCAAATAATGCCTATGCAATCGCTTGTACTGGCATATTAGCACGCTAACCCCGGGCTGTCAACAGCGATTCTGTGGCGCTGAAACAAACCGTGCTGCCCCGCAAGCACCAATGCTCGTGACCTATCGTGGCAACTCTGAAAGCCACTACTGCCCCTGCCAGGCAAGTGTCTGTATGCGAGCACCTTCTATGACCATCTCTGCCCTGCAATTGGAGGCTCCGACGAAGCCGTCATCATCGGTGCGTAGTAGGTAAGCGGCACCGAGATGAGGGGCACTCACCCGTATCCCGGGCTTTTCCAATTCTCGGCTGTTGACCATGCCTGCGCTGACAAGCCTCCCATCTTCTTCGCGCATGAAGTTGAGACCATCGCGCAGGACCTCTATGTGGTCAATGGCGTTACCACGCCGCACCTGAAGGCTGACCTGTCCCCCAGCGGCGATTTCACGAACTATCTGCACGTCATGTGCCCCGCCCGGTGCGATCGGCCAGATTAGTGTCTCCATTAGCGCGGGAACGCTCTCGGCCCACTCGTATATCAACGCCGGGGCAGCCGTGCCACGAGATGCACTATGAAGATGCCAGCCTTCGTAGAACGGCTCTTCCTGGCCCTTTATGACAGCTAGCGCAGCCATCTCCGGGCGACTTGGTGCCACGACAATCCGGACCTGCCCTGCGCTTTCGGCCTTCACCGTGCTGCCATCTAAGTGTGCTTCGAGATCGTGGTGCAGTTGGTACTTCATGCGGTAGTTGTGCCGGCCCTCGCCGTTGATTGTATCGATCACGAGGAAATAGTCCGGCTTGAGAAACAGAATTGCCCGTGTGTGAGTGACCGCAACCTGCTTGGGGTCGAAACTATACGAGCCGCGCACGTAATCAAAGACCGGGGTCGTGATCCAGGGGTTATCAAGCGGCTCAGTGATACCTGTGGAGTACATGACCCGTCCGTAACCGCTCTGTCCGACCCCGTCCACGGTGATGATGTTAGTACTTTTCCCCCCGCCACGCCACCGGCAGTCACCATACTCGGCCCACGGTCCGGATTGCGGATGGTTATAGAGATGGGGAATCAGCTGTAGGCCGTGTCCCCACACCCCGACATCACCGACATCTGCAAAGCCTCTGCCATGGTACTTGTACATTACCGGGCCAAAGCGCACCCGCATGGCGACGGCTTCCGAGCTCCAATCGCTGCGCAGCCAGTAGGTGCCGGCATAGTACGGCTCGCCCGAAAAGCGCGGATAGGAAGCCTGCTCGGGCGCCTGTCCCTCACGACCGCCGGTCTCGATGTAGTCAATGTCACCGCGGCCCGCCACGTTTGGGGCGCTGTAGAGGCCGGGACGGCGTTGCCTCAAGTCAAACTGTGACGGCCAGATCACGTAAGCATAGTGTTCGGACATCTTCTCCAATACATCAGTAAGCTGACGCGGCACTCGGCGTCCGGCATTACGAATGATTCCGACCGAGGTGCGCAGTACACCCAAGTCTGAACGTGCCACTCCCGGATAGATCTCCCGTGTTGCCCCGTCCGGATATATGAAGGCTCGAGGGGTCGGAATGTAATTGTAGAAGACACATAACTGACCGATGGCTCCGTCCATCCACTCCGCCTGCTCGGCGAATTCCGGAAAGCCGGCGGCAACCTCAAGCAGGCCGTGCGCCGTGCGGGTGGCGTGATTGCCCGTCTTTATCACATCCAGCCCATCCGCCAGGTACCGCTGGTGCTCAATCATGGAGGTCAGGAATGCCGCGAACCAATCTGGAGTGACCTCCTCAGACAAGATGAAAGAAGGCCACGCCTTGGACCATACTCCCGCCCTTCGCAGCGCTGCCATCAGCGTCCACTGGATCGCCGGGCTACCTTCGGTTGCCAGCCCCTCCCTACCGAGTCGCGATTGAGCCACTACATGAGCGTTGTTCACCTGAGGAAGCCCGCGGCCATCCTCGACAGGACACGCACGCATGAACTCCCCCAACAGTGCAACCACACGCGCAATGTACTTTTCGTCACCGGTATTGCGGTATGCATCTACCAGTGTGTTGACCCAGTAGTGACGCCCAAAGTAGTAGATAATTTCCCTGACATGCACTCCTTCGCCCAGAGGATCCTTGTACCACTCGATATCGGCTACGTCAGGCCCGAAGTCAAGAACCCGATCACCAACTGCGCCAGTCGCAGCCGGCGCTTTCCAGATAAAGCGCCCTCGCAGCAGTTCATCAGCCAGGGCTGTGTCATGCCCATCTTGGCGCGTCGGCGGCTCCTGCACCTCATCACGTGTGCGGAAATGCTTCAGAAGTGTTGCCTTCGCCGCTGCAAGATCACCTGCGTCCACGGCGGCTTTCACTGACTCCAGGCCGGGATGAGTGTAATCGAGCTCATCAAACAGGTTGACCGGAGGCACATTACGGGGAACTGTCTGCCCTTTCACATCAGGGCCTTGGGCCTCCGCTGCGGTCAAGCATGTCATCAGCAAGCCGAAGAGTACTAATGCAGTCAGTTGGGCAAGGCTCGTCATGCTCATGCCGCACATCCTTTGAAAGCTTAACCGCAGCAGGTTCCTGCCAAGTCCACTTCTCATGTACTTGAGGTTACTTTGCCGGTTGGCAGTAACCTGCCCCCATTAGTGGTACCACTTGTTAGCGACTCTTGCGAAAATTGCATCTCTCGCATGAGAGGGCACGTCGCGGGTTCGAGCAGAACCCGATTACTGCTCACAGTTATTCACTTGTCGGTGTCTAAGTCATACCCTGAGCGCTTCTCGCGTCGAGCGGCTGCAGACCGTGCTCATTTTCCGCTTTTCTGCTCATTCCACCTCCCCACGCCTGCATTGGGGCACAGCCCGCCCCGTGGAGGGCCTGTCCCCATCTTCAGAGCCCGCAGACCACTGATGTTCACCTCACTGTCCTGCGCCAATCGGGCCTAATAGCCCTGGTCGGAGGTCACCTCGGCAGCATGGCGGTCCACTAACGGGCCCGAAAATGGCGCTTTCGGCTGGGGCATGGGCGTGGCCACCGACGGGCGCTGCGCACCGCCTGGCGGCTCACGCAGAACCAAGGCGAAGCTGACGAGGAAGTTGGCTCTATGAGAACTTCATGATGGCCAGTTGGGAGTCCACCTTCATCTCAACAGTGCGAGCGTCTATACGCGCTATGCGGCTGCTCGGTGGTGACCACGCGGAATTGACAAGCGCATCGGCCATGTCAGTGCGGCACAGCTCGAGCCGCACAGTGATGGGCTTTGGCAGTACCCACGGCTCTTGCTTGCCGACCCAGTCCAGCGCTTGCTCTGCGCCCTCGCGAATCATCTGACGGGCCTTCTTGGGGTGGATAAGCGTAGCATGCTCGCGGCCACGGGCGAGCTTAACTGGAATCGTCACAGGGGTGCAGTACAGCCGTTGAGCTTCGTCACATGCCGCCTGGTCACCAGTGACCAGCAGTAGCGGAACATCGTAGTGCCCCGCCCAAGCCGCGCACTGGCCAATCTCACCGTGCTTTTCGCCGTTGAGGTAGTAGTTGTACCAGCTCGCGGAGGACTGAGTGTGGTCGAGAAAGGCGTTGAGGGTGCCCGCCATGGCATGAGCACCCACCATCATTATACCGGAAAAAGACTCGTCAAGAGAGGGGCAGGTGCCAGGGAACTTTCCGGGACGCTCATAAATGGCGCGCGGGTTCGCTTCCTCCAGAATCAGATGGCGCCCCCCGCCGTGAGCGTCATTCACGACCACCTCCGTGGCGCCTGCGTCAAAGACTCCAGCTACCGCCGCGTTGATGTCCTCGGTCAGGCACTTCCGACCGTACTGGTAGTGTTTACCACCTGTACTGGGGTTCACCATTTCACCGCGGCCTATGCCGCTGATGCCCTCCATGTCGGTGAGTATGTATATCTTCATTCGACTCGCTCTCCAGTGCGGCAGACTATTGGTCCCACATGCGGGCAGTTGAGTGAGAGCCGTTCACCTCGATGGCAGCAGTCAGGCATCCGGAACCGCAGACAGATTGACCACTGTATCATGTCCGGATTGTTCATCCCAGTCGAGATACTGCAGCAGCGACCTGGTATAGGCCAGGTCACTGGCTGCGAAGTAGTCGCGATCACCGGGGCGTGGGGCCTCGATGCAGATGGAATGACTGTAGCCTTGCTCCTTTAGCATTCGCAGAAACTTGCGGGTATCTATGCAACCTTCGGCCAGACCGACTGCCGCAAAACCTTCACCCCGCAGTCGCAGCATGTTCTTCAGATGCACATGATAAATCCTGCCATTGAGGATCTCCAAGGCCTGCTCCGGCGACTCGCCTTCGGGATGCAGGATTATGTTACCCATGTCGAGATTAGCGCCTACAGCATCTGAGCCGATCATGTCAAGCAACTCCTTGGTAGGCTTCGCCAGATCATGAATGTACCCACCGTGGGTTTCGAAGGCGATTTTAGCCCCGCACTGTTCCGCGACCGAAGCCACTTGCCCGTAGGCCTCGGCGGCCCACTGCCAGTGGTGTGCATCCGCATAGTACGAGCCGCGTTTCCTGGGTTGGCGATGGTCGGCGCCCGGAGCAACCAACATCCCGCACGACGCATTGAACGTGCGGCAACCCATGTCCAGGCCTCGCTCGAGTACGTAGGTGAGCATCTCGACTCCGGCCTTGCGAGCATTGGCGTCCGGGTCCATGAAGTGGCCCCGTAGCGACAGCACTACCTTGCTTACACCGGTGCGCTGCATCTGCTTTTCGACATCATAGAGGTATTCTTCCAGTGTCTCGTCATTCCGCGGCCAACCGCGCAGTTCCACCCCGTCGTAGCCGTATTCGAGCACCTTGTCGAAGGTCTCAGCCACGGTGTAACCTTCCTCGAAGTAGTTGACATGCATTAGTACGTCGGGCATTGCGGGGAGCACTCCTTTCAATTCTCAGGCGCTACTGCCATGGAGCGGAGAACAGATGTTGAATACCACTGGTGGCATCTGCCAGATGCGAGCGATTGCTGAGCGCAGCCGCAGCCGGCTACCATCTCGGTGCTATTCAAAAGCCTGAGGCAGGCTGCCGCCGCCCAGTTCGAACACGGTGCGGGTCACATCCACGCCGGTCAATGCGAGTATGCGGTCGTTCATCGGCCATGGCCACAGCGGCTCATCAGTCAGTTGCCCGTTGTGGTAGCGGTACCATACCTGCGCGCCCTCGCCGGCCCGCAGTATATTGCCGTCCTTGGCGATCAGCGTCTCAGGCCGTTCCAGTATCAACATGTTCTCTGTTGTGCTATTCTCGAAGATGCCGGGAGTGCCGCCAATCGCGGTCAGGTTCCTGGCGTTGACGTGGATAAGACGGAAGTTGTTGGCAGACGGCGCGCCCACTTCGATGAACGAAACGCAATTCTCCATCTGTGCGGTACTGTCTTCATCACGCGCGATCGAATAGTTGGCTATGTAGTCGGCCACTCGCTGCTCGGCCAGTCGGTAGGCAATGCAACCATACAGGCGCACGTCCGGCCCATGGCGCCTGTCAATGGCGAATATGCCATAAGGCTGGTCTACCGCGTAGTCGGTCATAGTCACCGGCTCTGCGAAACGCGTTCCCGGCATGACATATGGTTCGCCGTGGTTGTGCACCACATAAGTCTCTGGCATCTTCTGGGCGTCCCAAGTGCCGATGCAGTTCTCCGCCAGCGTGCCGTAGCTGTTGTAGGAGAGAGTCCAGGTCATCTTGGGCCCGACGTTGGTGCAGCCCTCCCAGCGGCCCCAGCAACGGCGGAAAGTCGTGTAGTTGCCATCCTGTGAGCAGGAGAAGGTCTTACGCGCCACTCCCCAGCCCGCACAGTCCTCGATCAGGTTGTACTCGCCGTAATGCACCCCGAAAATGTTGGTGTTTCCGTCACCGGCATCCCAGCCGCACACCCGGCGTACCGTACAGTGATTACTTCGCAGAATACTGACCACGCCGAGCCGTGAGCGCCACGCATTGATGCCCTCAACGATAACGTACTCAGTGTCGTGCAGCGTCACCGGCCGGCGCACCCCCTCGCCGTCAATCAGCACCCTACCGTCGTTTTGCGCGCTTATGGTGATGGGCGCCTGGGCAGTGCCCGCGATGGATCCCTCAATGAGCAGCATCGAGTCATCGCCGGTGTAAATGCCATCGAGCAGAATCAGCCTATCGCCGGGCTGCAGGCGGGACAACACGTCTGCCACCAGAGCCGGGCTGTCCTGCGACTTCCCATCGCCACCGCCTTCAGCTGAGGCATAATAGACTGTTGCGCACGCCGGCAGTGCAATCAGCGCCAACAGAGCCCATAGCGCTGTTGTAGTCCGTTGCACCGCTCTAAAACTCATTACAAATTCATCCCTTTTGACGGGGTAGTCCAGTCGAACGGCCTCCGTTGTGTGTTTCCGCTGGCCGATACACGCGTGTCCCGGGGCCTATCGTTTTGCCTTCCAGTACTTGTCCAGAGCCGACAGTGTCTCGACGGCCTCTGTGGCCGCCATCCACTTGGCATGGCCATCGCAGAAGCCGTAGTTGGCGCCTTCATTGTGACGCCGGGGCATGTTGTACCGCCCAATGGTTATGTAATTGTCAATGCGGTTCTGGTTCTGCGGTGAGTAAGCCATGCTGGCGCCCCAGCGGGTTTCGGCAAAGGCGATGGTTTCGGCCGGGTGTGTGATCTCTGCCAGTTTCGTAGCTTGGTGGCTCGCGCCGGGTGGGAAATTCAGCCACGTGAAATTCCAGCCAAATGTGAAGGGAAACTCGTACGAATACTGCTCCTCTTCAGGGTCCATGTTCGGACAGACGTATATTTGCGTGTTGGGCGTGTAAGGTATGATCATGTGTATCCATCTGATTGAGGAGGTCCCGGGGTGATAGGGCCCCAGGAGCGCCTCATCATAATCCATGAAGTACATGTGGCACGCCAGCGCGACCTGCTTAGTGTTGCTAAGACAGGCAGTCTGGCGGGCTTTCTCACGGGCTCTGGCAAAAACGGGAAACAGG
>CAZCJS010000193.1:0-7861 GCA_964498775.1 uncultured Armatimonadia bacterium | reverse complement strand
TGATAGGACGCACGGCCTTCGTCAGGCGGCTTCATACAGACGCACCCCCTTGCGGTCAGCCTGACGTGTCACGAAGCCGCGAAGATGTCGGCCGCGTTCCCATGCCTCGGGCGTCCGCACGAGCAGATCGAAGTGCAGGGGGGCCAACACCGGCTCGATAATTGTGCCCAGGCTCACCGCCAACCGGATGGGAGAAGCCGTGTCTGTCACCACTAACAGGTCCACGTCACTGCCTTCTTGCTGCCGTCCCTCCGCATACGAGCCGAACAGGATGATGAGCTGAGGGTTCGCAGCCTCCACGATGCGTCGCACCGTCTCTTTCAGCTTGTGTTGAAGCTCAGGCGGCAAGGCTGCAATGTCAGTTGCCATGGTTGGTTACCTCCCTCGGGAGAACTCGGTCTCGCACGAAGACGCGCTGCCCCGCGAACCGCCGTTACCAAGCTGCTCACTCGCGGTTCGCAGTATTCTCGCCGGTAGAGTATTCGCTGCGACGGAGGCAATATCCTTCCTGTTGTGCGGGGCGAGGCCTGGGGCACTTAGAGGCCGGCGGAGCTGAGGAATTCGGTGTCGGCGAGGATGTCGGGAGTATCTGCGGTGCGGATGACACTGCCCGCCTTCAGGACCACGGCATCCGGACAGAGTCGGTCAACGAGGTCGAGGTCATGGCTGGCAACGACGAGGGTGGCGCTCAAGGAGTCAAGCAGGGCGATGAGGGCGCGGCGGCCTGCCGGATCGAGGCCGGCAGAAGGCTCGTCAAGCACGAGGATGCGATTCTCGGTGACGAGGACGGAAGCGATGGCGATGCGCTTCTTCTGGCCGATGCTGAGGTTGATGGGATGCTTATCGGCATATTGGCTCATGGCGACAGTGGCGAGGGCCTCGGCGACCCGCGTCCGCACCGTCTCTTCGTCGTAACCTGCATTGACGGCGGCATACGCCACCTCGTCGAAGACAGTCGGCATGAAGAGTTGGTCGTCAGGATTCTGGAAGACCAGTCCGACCTGGCGCCGGATGGCGGGGAGGGTGGCATCAGTGAGTTCCTGGCCGAGGATTCTCACCGTGCCCTGGCCGTGGAGCAGCCCGTTGAGATGGAGCATGAGAGTTGACTTGCCGGCACCGTTAGGGCCGATGAGTGCGACGCGGGCGGTCCGAGGCACCGCCAGGTCTATCCCGTCGAGGGCGAGCGTGCCGTCGGGGTAGCGGAAGCTTAAGCCGGTAACCTCGATGTCTAGAGTAGAGTCAACCATGCGAGCGCCACCAGAGATATGATGAGTGCGATGCCTTCGAAAAGAGTGATGCTGCGGTAGTGAGAGAGCGGGATGCGGCCGGCATAGCCACGGGCGCAGAGCGCAAAAGCCTGTGTCTCGGCGCGGCGGGCCAGACGGATGATCAGCACCTGCGCCATCGCCGCGGCGACTTTCACGGCCCTCATTCCTCCGACCGCGCCACGGGCATCGCGAGCGCGCATCATGCGACGCAGCTCGGCGGCTATGGAGTCGAGCCCCCTGAGCATCAGGTAGCAGAGACTGACCAACTTCGCCGGCAGGTGCAGAGCCGTCAGTCCGGCGAGCAGATCGCGCTGCGAGAGCCGCTCCGCAAAGGCCGTGGTGAGCAGCACGATCAGGGTGGACTTGATCAGCAGAGCGAGTATGAACCAGGTGCCGTGGTGGGGAACCTCACGGCCCCACAGTGGCAGTTGGATGGTCTCGGTTTCGGCGTCAATCGGGATGATGAGCAGAAGCAGGAAGCAGAAAAGCGCGAATGAGATGATCGGGAGCAGACGGTTGAGCCTGCGCAGCGGCGTGCGGGTGAGCAACCATGCGGAGAGAGTGATGGCGGCCAGTGCGGCGAGTGCGAGGAGGCGGCCCACATTCACGACCGCACAGGCAGCGATAAGAACGGCGAGTAGGGCCAGCCAGAATGCCGGGCTGAGAATCGTGTCACGGAGTTGGGGGATGACTTGAGCCGGTGAGTGGGTGGTGTCAGGACTCACTGGGTCGGAATCTCCTCGAGGAGTTCCTCGTCGGTCATGTCCTGGATGAGTGCCGCTCCGGCCTCATCGTTTTTTGCGTGCATCTCCGCGACGGCCCGCTCCATGGCCTCGGGCCGCAGGCGCAGGGCAAGGCTATCGCCGGTGTCGCGATTGGTGAAGATGGCACGCACGCGGTTGGAGATGTGGTGATGGATATTCTGCTTGCCGAGGGTGCAGCCGGTGGCGTACTGGATGCCGTCGAGGAGACACGAGACGGGCGTCGCGGCCGGGCACCAGGCGTGAGCCTCGATTCCGAAATGCGGATTGGCCTTGAGCTTGCTCAGGGCGTATCGGCCCATGCGCATTCCTGCGAAGGCCCAAGGGCCGAGGTGACCGTGCAACGCCTTGAGCAACTTAACGTCGTCAGTATGATCCTGGGATGATTGGCACATGTAGGTTCATTCGCTTTCTGTCGGCATAGGAGACTGGCGTCGGCCGATCATGCTGGTCCGCTCAATAGCATACACGGCAGCCGGCACAACCGTCAACAGGATGACGATGCCGGGCAGAGAGGCGACCGAACCGGCTATGGCGTACTCGTAGATGCCCCGGTGAATTCCGATTAGAGGCAGGATGGCTACGACGCCACCGATGCCGACGACGCGTGAGGCAATCAGCGCTGTGAGGGACGAGGGCCAGATGCCGAGTCGCCAGTGGCGCAGAAGACTTGCGACAGCGCCGATGGTGGCCAGTTCGAAGACCATGATGACGGCCACCGGCGGGGGAGGCATACCGGTAAAGACCATCGAGAGTACGGGCGCGAGTATGCCGACGAGCAGAGCCACCTCCCATGAGGCCAGCAGCCCCAGCGCGAGGATGGGATAATACATAGGGAGAAACAATGATCCGAGCCCGCCCCCCAGCGCATGGAAGGCAATGGGTATGACGATGGCGAGGGCACCGAAGAGTCCGCCGAGTGCGAGGTCCCGGGCCTCAAACAGGCGGCGCCGACTCTCGGACAGCGCCGCCACTGTCTTTTCCTGGCTGCCCTCAGTTGACATCATAGGCGGTATCCCAGTACTTGCGCCAGATGCTCTCGGCTACGGCTATGTCGGCGGGATCAAGTATGTTGCCGTTCTTGTCACACGGGTTGCCGCTACTGTCAACATGGTCGGTGCTGCTGTGGAAATTGCTCGGGTCCAGCCACTTGGCATGGCCGTCACAGAAGAGAACATTGGAGCCATTATTGTGAATGCGGCATACTGCCCAGAAACAAAGTGCATCGCCCCGGTATAAACCGACAGGTCCTAGCGGAGGGCCGGCCACGCACTGATCCCATTCTACGGTAAATATCTTGTAGCTGGGAGATGCGATTTCGGCGAGTGCCTTGCCGTCAACGCCGGCAACCACTGGGTCGCAAGTGGGAGTGAACGCGGGCGCTCCAATGTTGAGCCCGTGACCGTAGTACCAGTCGAGTTCCTTGCGGCTCGGGCATTTCCACATTTCGTGGTTCTTGATGTAGGGATCGAGCTTGGTCTTCCACTCCTGGGCGGTGACCATGGTTTCGTCATAGTCGTCGGCATACATTAGAGCGGCGAGTCCGTGCTGCTTCATGTTAGATAAACAGGTTGTCTGGCGGGCCTTCTCACGAGCGCGGGCAAAGACGGGGAAGAGTATCGCGGCGAGGATCGCAATGATTGCGATGACCACGAGGAGTTCGATGAGCGTGAAGCCACGTGTGCGCTGTATCATTGTGTGCCCTCCGGCATGTTGTAATTGGTAGCACGATATGGCATATCGTAGCACGCAAGCCGGGTAGTGTCAAGGCCAAAATAGCGTCCCCAGGAACAGGTGCGGAAGCCGAACACACGAGCAGCGAAAACGGGCGACTCCAACCGCCACGTGCCTATGAACGGTTGCACACCACCATCGCCTCGGCCTATACTAGGGGACAAGTGGGGGCTGACTGTGAGGATCGAGCAGGCCGGTGAGAAAAGGGAAGAATAGCGCGATAAAAGTGGCCAAGAGCGGCGGCCACAAGCTTTTTGAGCAGGATCGCGAGACCGCAGCCTATGTCGCCGAGATGCTTATGGACCGCGAAGATAACGGCATGGACGCTGTCGGCAAGTACCCGACGAAGTTCGATGCGTGGAACCCGTTGAGCTTATAGCTTGCAGCGGCGGAGATAGAGAATGCTATCGCGCAGCTTCCTGAGCAGGCTGTTGAGGACACGGACTACTGCCAGGCTAAGGTGCGCGAGTTCGCCAAGGCACAGCTTGCGACACTGCTGCCGCTGGAGACGGAAATCCGTCCGGGCGTAATTCTCGGTCACCAGCACATCCCGGTGAACCGCGTAGGGAGCCATATTCCGGGCGGCAGATACCCGATGTTCAGGTCAGCCTAGATGAGCATCATTCCGGCGAAGGTAGCCGGTGAAAGGACAGGCTACTACGCGGCAAAGATTAACGCGATGGCGAAGGCGGGAGCGGACAGGATCTACGTGCTGGGCGGCGTGCCGGCGATGGCAGCAGGGATGAGACGGGGCTTAACCTGCTCGGCCTCATGGCGTATGGCCGCTCTCCACGGGAGGATTGTGAGTTCGTCGCGATCTCCCAAAACCGTCACCTGACCCCTGAGGATTGCGATGTCGAGGCCTTCCTGCCGGTGGTGCTTGCGAGGTATGGCGCATAGAGATATAGTACCCCCAACAGCGTGGCGGTTGTGGGGGATCAACTTAGAACGAGGGAAGCGCAAATGGCCGTCATAACGGAAAGCCGATGCGAGAGCCGCGCACTACCGGCGAATGGAATGAAGCTGCCGGCGCGGATCGAGAACCTGCGGGACCGAGCGCTGAACGAGGAATGGGGGGAGATAGCGGATCGGGCGGCGATGGTGGAGGCGGTCTTTGAGGCCAATCGCAGAGAGCCCCGCAAGCTGCAGATCGCGCGTGCATTGGAGGCCGTGTGCGAGCAGATGCCGGTGCGAATCGCGGAAAACGAACTGATTATCGGGAAGCGCACGGTGCGCGGCTACCCGGAACATGAGGAGGCGGTCGCTGCAGGTTCAGCGGAGCCCGGATACATGATCGCTGACTACCCTCGGGCTATCAACGAGGGCTTTGTGGCGATCGTTGAGGATTTGGGGCGACGTCTCGGAAACTATGACGAGGCGCACCCGGCGCACATCGAGCATCTGGACAGTCTGCGGGCGATGATCGTTTGCTGTGAGGCGGTGCTGAGGCTGGCGGAGAGACATGCGGAGGCCGCCGAAGAGTTGGCCGCTGATTGCGGTAACGAGGAGCGGAAGAGGGAGCTTGTCGAGCTTGCACGGATCTGCCGCAAGGTTCCGGCGTATCCTGCCGAGAGCTTCCATGAGGCCGTGCAATCCTTCTGGTTGACACACCTGGGGGTGTATCTGGAATGTGAAAGTGTGGCCTTCTCGCTGGGGCGCATGGATCAGTATCTGTACCCGTTCTATGAGGCGGACGTGGAGGCCGGGCGCATCAGCAGAGAAGGGGCGCTGGAACTCATCGAGTGCCTGTGGGTGAAGATATACGAAAACGTACACGGCCAGATTGGTCACGTGCAGACCCTGACCGTAGGCGGCATCACCCCGGATGGTCAGGATGGCGTGAATGAGCTGACGTATGTGATGCAGCAGGCCTCGCGGGAGTTGCAGAATGTGGGGCCATCGGTGGCCAGCCGCATCTATAGCGGGACGCCGGATGAATACCTGCGCTACATCCTCGAGACTCTGCACATGGGCCGGTATATGCCCCAGGTGTATAACGATGAGCAGATGGTCCCTGCGCTGATGAGTAAGGGGGTACCGCTGGAGGACGCGCGCGAGTATGGGCTGATCGGCTGCCACGAGCCGACGATTTGCGGGAAAGGGTACTTCCGTTCGGCCTCGTGGCCCGGGTATGTATGCTTTGAGGAGTGGCTGGAACTGGCGCTCGGCAACGGCCACACGCTGGATACGGGCGAGAAACGCGGGCCGCAGACCGGTGAGCCGGAGGAACTGGGGAGCTTTTCGGATCTGTACGATGCGTTCGTGAAGCAGATGGCTCACGGAGTGCGCCGGAGCGTGACCACGGCGAGCCGCGGTGAAGTGGTAAAGCGAACGATGACACCCCGCCCGATGATGTCGGCGCTGACACGCGGGTGTGCGGAGAAGGCAATGGACTTCACCGAGGGCGGCGCTCTGTACAACATGAGCGGCTTCCAGGCGTTCGGTATCGGCACCTGCGCCGACTCGCTGGCTGCGATCCGCAAGCTCGTCTTCGATGAGGATCACCTGAGCCTGGGAGAGTTGGTGGAGATCCTGCGTGACAACTGGGAGGGCCACGAAGAACTGCGGATGAGGGTGAAAAGGTCTGCGCTGCACTTCGGGAATGATCTTGACGAGGTGGACATGTTGGCGGCGCGCATCGTCAAGTCGCTGGAAGAGCAGATCGGGAAGTACCGCAACATTCGTGGGGGCGCCTTCATCCTCGGTCTTTGGAGCTTCTGGCAGCACGTCTATCGGGGGCAGGAAACCGCGGCCTCCGCCGATGGGCGGAAGCACGGTGAGATGCTGAGTCACTCCATGGGACCGACTGCGGGAACGGCGCTCGGGGGGCCGACGGCAGCGATCCGGTCAAGTGCGAAGATTGACACCTCGGGGCTGGCCAATGGCGGGTCACTGATGTTGGAGTTCCAGCCTCGGGTGCTAGGCAGCGCTGCCGGGATTGGCGGCGTCATCAGTCTGATTCGGACCTACTTCGCGCTGGGCGGTATCCAGTTGCAGCTTAGTGCGGTAACCGCCGAGGAACTCCAGGCGGCAGTGGCTGACCCGGAGCGCTACCGCCATCTGGTCGTGCGCGTGGCGGGCTATTGCGACTACTTCACGCGCCAGGCACCGGAGCGGCAGGCCTTCATCATCGCGCGCGAGAAACACGGCCTCAGTTAGCCGCGCAGTTCGGGTGGAATCAGGAAGCGCAGCTCGGCCTGCCCCGCCGTGACGAACTCACAGCTCACCAGCGCGATGGCGGCCTTTTTCATCTCGACTTGCCCGCCGATGAGTCGGCCAATGACTTCGCTGAAGTCGGGCTCGTGGCCGACGAGGAGAACGCTTGGAGGATCGTCGAGTTCATTCAGGAGCTGTACGAGGCCGGTGACGGTTAGCAGGCCGCCGCTGAGCCGCGCGTCGGCGATCATCCCGACGCCCAGCTTCTTGGCAATCGGCTTGGCAGTCTGACTGGCACGCAGCAGTGGGCTGGAGACGATGACCTCGAAGCTGATCCCGTTCTTGGCGAACCACTTGCCGGCCTTGCGGGCCTGCTTGCGCCCCTTCTTTGTGAGTGGGCGCTCAGCGTCGGTCTGGTCGGGCGCTGTGTCCTCGGCTTCACCGTGGCGTAGGAAGTAAATGTCCATGTCTTGCCCCCTTGTGGAGTTGCTTGTGTGTGCTATCTAACGCGTGCGATCTCAATGTTATCCCCGATGTCATATTTCCAAACGGAAACAAGCTTGCCGGCGTAAGGCCTGAAGGGCTATTTGCGCCTGTCTATCACGTTCTTCTCGAGGCCGGTGTAGGACATATCCGCGACGATGAGCGCCTCGACTTCTGCACCGATGCGGAGGCCGATACGCTTGCGCTGCTTGTATTTGCGGCGGGTGTCCACGATGCGGTTGCGGCGCAGCACGACATCGCTAGCAGTGCCGTTGAGGTCTATGGCTACGCATTCGCCTCGCTTGCCGCTGTCCACGATGAGGTTGTCCTCAACAACGAGAATCTGTGCTTCGGTCATTGTTATTCCTCCTGTACCCCGGTGTGGTCTGGCACCTGGAACACGATGTTGAAGGTCGTGCCCTCACTTCGGTCCACGTCGAGCGTGCCGTCGAGCTGGCG
>CAZCJS010000192.1:0-7915 GCA_964498775.1 uncultured Armatimonadia bacterium | reverse complement strand
CGTTGGTCGTAATAGAAAATCCTGTCACTCAATCGCGATACGCTTTTTTTGCTGTGTGGGCCGGCCTCAGGCCGGAATCTTCGATTCCGCCCTTCGACACGGCCCCTCCATACGGCAGACGGCACAACCAGGCCGAGCACACCGCCTGACGATGGCGGCAATCTTCAGTAATAGGAGACAATACCGATGAATGACGCCCCACAGCAGGCGATTCTGGAAACCGACCTCCCCGGCGCGATCTCGCGACGGCAGGGCAAGGTGCGTGATGTCTATGAATACGAGCACGGGATGCTACTGGTGGCGACCGACCGCATCTCCGCATTCGACGTGGTAATGCCGAACGGGATTCCGGAGAAGGGCAAGGTGCTCACGCAGCTTTCGCTTTTCTGGTGCGACAAGCTCTCGGAGGTAGTGCCGAATCACCTGCTCAGCGCGGATGTGGCGGACTTCCCGGCGGCGCTGGGGGAGTACGCCGACTTGCTGGCAGGGCGTGCCGTCTGGGTGAAGAAGGCGGAGGTCGTTCCTATCGAGTGCGTGGCACGCGGCTATCTATCCGGCTCGGCGTGGAGATCGTATGAGGAGAGCGGCGAGGTCTGCGGCCATGTTTTGCCGGCGGGGCTTGTCGAATCGGGGCGACTTCCGGAGGCGATATTCACTCCGGCTACGAAGGCGGAATCGGGCCATGATGAGAACATCAGCATTGCGCGGTGTGTGGAACTGGTCGGCTCCGAGCTCGCCGGGCAGCTCGAAGCCCTGACCCTGCAACTGTATAACGCGGCGGCTGAGTATGTGTCCGAGCGCGGGCTGATTCTGTGTGATACGAAGTTCGAGTTCGGCGTCGCCGCGGGCGAGTTGATAGCGATAGACGAGATGCTGACACCGGACTCGTCGCGCTACTGGGATGCGGAGAAGTATGAGCCGGGCCAGGCGCAGGAGTCGTATGACAAGCAGTTCGTGCGTGACTACCTGAACACGCTGGACTGGGACAAGGAGCCGCCGGCGCCGGCGCTGCCGCCGCATATCGTGGCGGAGACGCGCCGGATTTACCGCACTATCTACCGACGCATCACCGGGCATGAGCTTGGGTGAGCTGTGCGTCGGGGCGGGGAGCAGGATGACTGAGCCGCCGGCCCTGATAACGGAGCTTTTTCGCCGGGCGCTGAGCGATTTCGAGATGCTCTCGTCCGGGGACAAGGTGCTCGTAGCCGTGTCCGGCGGCCAGGACTCCGTGGCGCTGCTGGGGCTGCTCGGTGACTTGCCGGCGGGGAGTTGCGGCGGGCTCGTCGTGGCTCACTACAACCACGGGCTCCGCGCGGAAGCGGACGCCGAGGAGGAGTTCGTTGCGAAGCTGGCCGCCGGCATGGGATACGAGGCCATCACGGTTCGCGGGGATGTGGGCAGGTACGCGGACGCAGAGGGGCTGAATTTGGAGGCTGCGGCGCGGGAATTGCGCTACGATTTCCTCCAGGAGACGGCGGAACAGAGCGGCTGCGGCAACATCGCCGTCGGTCATACGGCCTCAGACGTAGCGGAGACGCTGCTGATGAACCTGCTGCGTGGCGCCGGGCTTGATGGACTGGCCTCAATCAGTCCGGTGCATGGTGAGATAATCCGGCCGCTGGTGTATCTGTCGCGCCTGCAGACGGCTAAATATTGCCGCGCGCGGGGGCTTGACTTCTGCACCGACGCCAGCAACGCCGATACGGAGAACTATCAGCGTAACCACATCCGGCACCATCTGCTACCTGCGCTGGAACGGGACTACGGACCGGGGGTCGAGCAGGCGCTGCTGCGGATGGCGCTGGCGGCCCGGAGCGAGTTGGAATGGACCGAGAGCCAGGTGCGGAGTGCGCTGGGGAATTCTCGCTCAGATGAAGATGCCCCGGTGGCGTTGCGGGTGAGTGCGGCGTCAGAGCTTGCGGCCGGTCTGCTTAACCGCGTCCTGCGCATGGCAATGAGCGACGCCGGGCTTGATGTGCGAGCGCTGCGGTGGGAACACCAGGAGGGCATGGCGAAGCTCATATACGGGGAGGCCGGCAGGGTGCAGATAGACCTGCCCGGCGGTTTGATCGCCCGGCGGCAATATGACACGTTTGTCGTCGAAAAGGCTTCCCAGCGGCGCGAAAAGGCCGCGGCAGCTTTTGAGATAAGGCTCAATATTCCCGGTGAGACGAAACTTCCGGACGGGCGAAGCGTTATTATAGTTATACATGAAGCAGCGCCGACGCATCTGCCGGACGCCGATGCGCATGAGGCGGTGCTTGACGCCCGTGCGGCAGGCTCAGAGTTGTTCGTTCGGACACTGCGTCCGGGCGACCGCTTCATCCCGCTCGGTATGGCGGGCACTCGTAAGGTGAACGAGCTGCTAATTGATGAGAAGGTGCCCGTGGAGGACAGACCGACAGTGGCGGCTATCGTTGACGCGGATGATAAGATACTATGGCTGCCGGGGCTGCGCATCGCCCAGGCAGCGGCCATCTCGGATCAGACGCGAGCATACTACCATCTGCGGGTGAGTGACTAGACATCCGTACGTTGTATTGATAAAGGAACGTATTCATGAAGCAAAACCCGATTGTTCTAATCGTTGTAATAATTGCGATGGCCTACGCCTTCTATATGATTCCGCAGCTCTCAGAGAAGGCGCAGAGCACGTACAAGTACGATCACTTCTCGGAGTTTTACCAGGATTTCAAGGAGGGGCAGATCAGCGAAGTCACGCTGGTGAATGGCGAACGCGGCGAGGGCACATACAAAGTTGACGGCAAGCCCAAAGGTGACGGTCAGCAGCAGTATGAGACATTCGAGGTGATTATCCCGGGGGCCGATGACCTCGCCGTGACACTGACGCAGCTTGCGCCGGAGGGCACCAAGGTGGGAACTTCCACGGGCGGGTGGTCGGAAAAGCTGCTGATGGCGGCTCTCAACTTCATCCCCTTTTTGCTCATAGTAGTGCTCTTCTACATCTTCCTGATGCGCCAGATGCGTGCAGGGGGCAATCAGGCGCTGTCGTTCGGTCGCAGCAAAGCACACCTGCACGGGGACACGTTCGCGAAGGTCACTTTTGACGATGTGGCGGGTATGGAGGAGGTCAAGGAGGAGCTGGAGGAAGTAGTGGAATTCCTGCGGGAGCCGGAGCGTTTCCGGGCGCTCGGTGCTAAAATCCCCCGTGGCGTTCTCCTCGTGGGTCCACCTGGATGCGGCAAGACGCTGCTCGCGAGAGCCGTAGCGGGCGAGGCCGGGGTATCATTCTTCTACATGTCCGGCTCGGATTTTGTGGAGATGTTCGTGGGCGTCGGCGCCTCACGCGTGCGTGACCTGTTCGACCAGGCGAAGGAGAAGGCGCCGGCAATTGTTTTTATTGATGAACTGGATGCGGTCGGCCGCCTGCGAGGCGCCGGGCTGGGCGGCGGGCATGATGAGCGCGAGCAGACACTGAATGCGCTGCTGGTGGAGATGGATGGTTTCGACCCCAATGACGATATCATCCTGCTTTCGGCTACCAACCGGCCGGATGTGCTCGATCCGGCGCTGCTGCGACCGGGCCGCTTCGACCGTCATATCGTCGTCCCGACGCCGAATGTGAATGAACGCGAGGCGATCCTGCACATCTACACCGACAGCAAACCGGTGTCCAATGATGTTGACGTGGCGGTGCTGGCGCGTCGGACGCCCGGCTTCTCCGGGGCTGACATCGAGAACCTGGTCAACGAAGCGGCGCTGCTCGCCGCACGGCGGGATAAGCAGATCATTGACATGATTGAGTTCGATGAGGCTATCGAGCGCGTGATCGCGGGTCCGGAACGCAAGAGCCATGTGATCAAGGAGCAGGAGCGCCGAGTTTTGGCATATCATGAGGCCGGTCACGCACTCGTGGGCAGCCTGCTGCCGGATTTCGACCCCACCTATAAGGTGACGATACTCCCGCGCGGACAGGCCCTGGGATACACTATTAATCTCCCCGAAGACGACCGCTACCTGATGACACAGACGGAAATGACCAATCACATGGTGCAGGCGCTCGCCGGTCGCGCCGCTGAAGAGATCGTGATCGGCGACATCACGACCGGTGCAGCTAACGACCTCGAAAAAGTGTCGAAGATGGCACGCGCGATGGTGACGGAATACGGGATGAGTGCGGATCTGGGCCCGATAACCTATGGGACCAAGCACGGGCCGGTCTTCCTCGCAAAGGATCTCTCCGAGGAGCGTAACTACTCGGAGGACGTCGCGCAGAAGATTGACGCGGAGGTGCGGCGGATTGTGGACGAGTGCTACTACCGCGCCAAGCAAACGCTGTCCGAAAGGCGAGAAACCCTCGACACGCTGGCCAGAGTGCTGCTCGAGAAGGAAACCATCAACCGCGAGCAGATCGAGGCCATTATCGAAACGGGCGCCTTGCCGGAGGAAGAAGCTGCGGTGGATGAGCCCGTAGGCTCTGATGCCGAGACTCCCGAAGCGAAGACCGCCGCCGGCACTACTGAGACGACAAGCAAACGTGATACGCCGAGGGGGCTGCCTGATCCTGATCCGCAGACCCCATGAACAGCTACTTGGTCGGGCCACTGAGTTGCGCTATCTTGGTCGTGTGTGCTGACTATCCGCCTCGCCGGTTCCCGGTGAGGCCTCTGTGCGGGTGTTACTGATGGTGTGCTATCTGGGTATTGGTGCCAATATCGGTCGGCCCCTGCAGCAACTGGCAGCGGCCATCTCCGCGCTTGCCACCACTCCGGACATTTCTCTGCAGCGCAGCTCGAGCGTGTATGCGACAAAGCCGGTCGGCCCCGTCGAGCAACCGGACTTTGTCAATATGGTAGTCGCGATCAGCACAGAGCTCAGCCCCATGCAACTGCTCCAAATGG
Organism: uncultured Armatimonadia bacterium; assembly: GCA_964498775.1. Taxonomy (GTDB): domain Bacteria; phylum Armatimonadota; class Zipacnadia; order Zipacnadales; family UBA11051; genus UBA11051. Next base: position 3,053 of record CAZCJS010000192.1, on the reverse strand, counting down.
CTCTCGCCATCGAGGCGCAGTTCGGGCGGGTGCGTCAAGTCAAGAACGGCCCGCGAAGTATAGACATAGATATACTTCTCTGCAGCGGCATCATATCGGATTATCCCGAATTGATGCTTCCGCATCCGCGTATGGCCCAGCGTCAGTTCGTGCTCGTGCCGCTTTGCGAGATAGCCCCGGAGATAGTGCTCCCGGGCGGCCCCCCGCTTCTCGACCTGCTCGACGAGGATTGTCGCGACATCAAGATGCTCGGACACCTCGGGCCGCTGCTGCGTGGAGACGGCGCTGTCATCGCACCCGACCAGGCACTGTCAGGCAATGAGGGAGCCAATGATGCTTAGCGGGATGCTGGGAATTGATCAGCGCGTGACCTTCTTCCGCGAGCTGGCGACCCTTGTGGGCTCCGGCGTCAGTATCGGCGAGGCACTGGGCATACTCAGCACACGCCCGGGGAGTCCGGCGTTGAGGCTAGCGATAGCCGACGGGTCCAAACGTGTGGCTAATGGCGAACGCTTCTCGCTGGTGATGGCGGATCATCCGCAGGTTTTCTCGGAGCTGAACCGGGCGATGATCACTGCCGGTGAGGAAGGCGGCCGGCTCGAGGAGATGCTGGAAGAGGTCGCCGATTACCTGGAGAAAGAACACGAACTGCGCCAGATGCTGTCGCGGGAGACGTTCTATCCGAAGATACTAATCGCGGCGGTGATTCTGATCCCGCTGGCCTCACAAATAGTCATCGCCTGGCTGATGTCGGGGATCGGGGCGGCGCTGTTAGTCGGGCTGAAGGCTCTGGCCGGTTACGTGGTCTTCGGCCTGGTGGTGGTGGGGCTGTGGTTCGCGTACCGCAAGTACCGGGAGACCGAGCAGGGGAGGCAGAGTATTGACCGGATGAAGCTGAGCATCCCGATGCTGGGCCCGGTCATCTCGCAGCTAGCGTGGGCGAAGATATGCCGGGCCATCGGGGCGCTGTACAAGGCGGGTGTATCCACGAGCCAAGCGCTGGCAATGGCAGGGCCGGCCAGCGGCAACCGGTTCCTCGAAGCACGTCTCGAAGAGGCGATCCCGGAGGTGCAGGCGGGTGTCCCGATATCGGAAGCGCTGACCAAGGTGGCCTATGTACCCGACCTGCCGCTGCGCATGTTGCAGACTGGGGAGACAACTGGCGACATAGACGCCACGCTGGATAAGGTGGCGGCGCATTTCGAGGCTCAGTCGCAGACCTCAATACGGCGCATGTCGCTGCTGATCGTGCCGGTCATGGTTGTGATTATGGGTGTGGTGGTGCTGCTGATGGCAGCGCAGATGTATGGGGGTTACTTCGAGGCGATATTGGAGTAACGACGGCGCGGTAGCGGCGTGGTAGCGCGGGGAGGGAGCGTGCGGGAGGCCGGCAGCCCTGTGTGGGTTACGCACGCGGTCTGCTGCTGATCGCGCCACACAAGCCGGACCTGCTTGCTGCGTATCACCTCCGGTCCGTCGTCCAGCATCCCGCTTCCTCAATCGAGCAGGTGATGTACCGTCGGGGGACGAATCCCTGAAGTGCACACTGACGCGTGGGGTCTTTCAAATCGGTCGTGGGCTGGAGTGATCAGTGGATGAAGATGCAAGCTGAACTCATTGTCACGATGTTGCTGGTTATCGTATCGGTGGTTCTAGCGTGTCTCTCGGGCTGTGGGGGCGGGAGTGACGCGGTTGGCGACCAGGCCGTTGCGGTTCGCGCGACTGGCGACACCATTTCCACCGCGCAGGGCACTTGGCTCGGCGATTTTGATGGCGACGGCCGTCCCGGCATCGGCGACGGCATCGCTATTCTCCGCATTGTGGTTGGGGTGGAATCCTACAACAGCCTCGCAGACTGCAACCAGGATGGCAGGGCAGGTGTGGATGATGCCATCATGGTGCTGCGGTGTGTCGTGGGTCTCGACGAGTGGCCGATCGGAGAACTGTCCGCGGAACCGAAGCCCGCTACGAACGTGGCAGCGGAGACAACGGAGACGAATATCAGGGTGACGTGGGACCCGCCGACGGGGACCTCGCTTGAGATAGAGGGCTACGAGATCTGGCGAAGCGTTGACGGCCAGCATTTCCTGACCCTCTCTACGGACGTGGGCCCCGATGCGGTGGGCTACACCGACAATGCCATGGTGGACGGGAGACACACGTACAGGTACAAGGTCCGCGTTCTATACACCGACGGAAGCCAGTCGCCGTGGGAGGATAGCGATTTCCTGTTGTGGTTCGGGTAGCCTCCGCTGAGTAGGCAGAGCTGCTGTTTATGCAGATGGGAATGTGTACGTGGCAGATAGTGCCAACGATCGCCTCCAGAAGTTCCGGCCGGTAGCGCCCTAGCACCGCCCGGCACGCCCTGGCACACAACCGACCGCCGCTGGGTGGGAGGTGCGTGCTCTTGCCGTTCCACGCAGGATTGCGTCCCCCGGATGCCGAAGACTCCTGCATGTACGATCCGCTCTGCACACGCGCCGGCAGCACTACCCGCCGGCAAGGGAGACCGCCCCGATGAATCCCAAAACCATGATGCTCGCGCTGCTCTGCATCGGCCTGACGGCCATGACTAACGCGGCTGGCGTTGAATGGCAGGCCGATACCGAGGGCGAAGGCTTTACCACCGGTCGCGGACACGTGTTTGTGCCTGCTGTCGGGTCACTGGCCGGCACGCTGGAATTGAGCTTCCCCGGGGGGACCGTATCAGAGCCCGGCTGGTTCGCATCCTGGACGACAAGCGTCGAGTCACCCGCCGAGTCGTGCAAACTCATCTTCTATTGGAGCGACAGCTACCACGGGCCGACGCAGGGCTATCATTTCCTGCAGGTGCTCGTGGACGGCGCAGTCTGCTGGGAGGATGACATGGACGGGGCGGACATGGCTCAGCGTGTCGAGGTCAGGATACCTCCGGGCCGGGACAAGCGCCATATCGCCTTCCGTCTCTATGACAAAGAGGCCGTGACGAATTTCGTGCTGAGCGTAAAGGTGGCGTCGGCTAAGCTTGTCTGGGCGGGCGGAGAGCAGATGCTACTGCCGTCAGAGCGGTCGGC
>CAZCJS010000191.1:0-7974 GCA_964498775.1 uncultured Armatimonadia bacterium | reverse complement strand
GTGGAATACCCCCAGCGCCGCGAGCCGTCGGCATTGATGCAGTGCCACCAGTAGGATTCCGTCCCGCCCAGCACCTCGTCAATGCCGTCGCCGTCGAGGTCGGCAGCAAGCCCGGCAGTCGAGCCATGCACGCTCTCGTAGTGCCAGATTTCATTTCCCTTGGCATCCACGGCATAGTAGCGCCAGTTGTCACACCCCGCGACGGCCACCTCTGCGTTGTCACCGGTCAAGTCAGCAGGGAACACGGTGCGGACATGCGCGTCGCGCTTGTATCTGGGGACGGCGAACTCCCAGATGAGTTTCCCGTCCGCGTCGAGGGCGAAGAGCTTGGCGCCGATACCTCCGGCGATGACTGAGAGCTTGCCGTCGCCGGCGAAGTCCACAGTGTTGACGGCCTCGACCGAGCCGCCGCAGTCGAACTTCCACTTCAGGTTGCCCGCGCCGTCGAGGCAATAGAGGTAGCCGCCCTTGGCGCCGGCGATGACCTCGGCGAGGCCGTCGCCGTCGAGGTCGGCACAATGCGCGCAGTTGAAGCTGTCAACCGGCCAGGCACCCGGCTCCTGGGCGGTGACCAGGCCCTCGGCGTCACCCCAAACCTGCAGCTCCGCGATGTAAATGCCGCTGCCGGGCCGGGGTGTAAGGATGATGCGCAACTGCTTTGCCTGGCCTTTGAGTTCATTAAAGGCATACTTGACGGGAATGCCCCAACTCGGGTGCATCTCCGTATCCTCGTAGTCCAGCAGTGTGCGGGTGTCCTGCTGAAAGCCATCGTTGCTGGCGAGGACCTGCAGGCTACCGAGTTGGAAGATGCTGTTCTTCGAAGAGGCAGTAGCAAACCAGGCCTTGAGTATGACCTCGGTAATGTCACAGATTCTGTCGAAGCTGAGGGCGATGGTGACTTCTTCGTCATCAGCCCACATGACGCAGTTTCCGGTACCGGTTTCGAGGCCATCGGTAAGCCGGTCGGCGTTATTGGACTTCTCGCCGGAGAAGATGTTTGCGGGCAAAGGCTCGGGTGAGACGGCTACCTGCAGGCCGGGGTTCACGCGGCCGAATTGCCCGGCGTTATTGGTCAGCAGAAGCGACGTAGGTGCGTCACTGAAGGCCCAGCGCTCGGCCATGTTGGGAGCATCGGGGGCCGGCGCTGCAGGTGGGCTCACCGTCGGCGCCATGCTGATTAGGGCCTCGATGGCTGATTTGACCTGGGCGGGGGTGATGAGGTCAACAGCGGTGATTATCTCCGTCTGTTGTTGAGCGTCGGGGACGGTCGCGGCCGGGGTCATCACGGTAGCTTGTCCGGTGGCGAAGTTAAGCTCGATGTCAGCGCCTTCGGGGAATGTCTCGATATGACCCATGAAGCCGGCACGCCTGACGCCGACGGCATAGCCATACTCCGGGGTGATGACGACGAGGTCGGCTTCGGCGTCGAGCATACCGGGGACACTGATGCGGCCCTCTGCATCGGGTACGATAGCCACCAGCGGCTCGCCGGCGCCGGTGACAGCGACGGCATTGTCGGCCAAACGCTTGTTGACGATCTCAGACGGCTGCTCGCCGGAGGCCTCAAGTGCGGTGAAAATATTGGCCTGCGCACCCGGCGCCAGATGTGTATTAGTGATGCCCTGGAACACGCGTACGACGGGCTCGGTACTGAATGGATAAGAACCCCAGTTCTTGCCTGTGGCCGGGTCATCGGTCAGAATACAGCGGAGATCGGATGTCATCGCGAAGCGCGCGTGCTGGTCCTTTTGATTGATGTCCAGGGCGGTGCCGTTCTGAGACACTTCCCCAATTGTTTGCCAGACGGCGCGGAAGCTGTAGTCGGCTTGCTCGTTGGCGCGCATCTGGTCAACCACGAGGAAGAAGCGCCCCTTGGGCCAGATGACGTAGCGGTGCCAGTCAACTCCGGCGTAGTTGTTCAGCGCCGAGCGGGCCGCGGCTAACGTCGGTAAGTCGGCGATGTTCCGGAGCTCGCAGAAGCCGGGAATCTTCTGCGACTGGCCGTCTTTGAGGATGAGCATGGTGTTGTGGTACTTCGGCAGCGACTTGATGTAGTCAACATCAGCCAGCCAGACCCGGCCGTTCTCCGTCCATTGCAGAATAGCATTAGCATCCATGTGACCGTGTCCGCCACGGGCGAGGCCGTCGAGGAGGAGGTATTGGTCGTCCGGCTCGAAGCCGTTACGGAAGGCCACCTTGTCATAGACACGCTCGCGGTCAACTTCCTCGTCCCCGATGGATGAGTCGTACCAGAGGTCGTCAAGAGGCCAGACACATGCGCCGATGAGATCATCGGGCGGAGCGACGAGTTGCGAATTGACATCGAAATCGCCGACGGCGATGCGGTTGGCGACGGCCATCTTCTTATTGATGGCCCACTGGAAGCGGCCATCGCGCTGAAACCATTCGGCGGCACGGAGCGTGTGCATCTCGCCACCGATGGGTCCCCATCCGCCGATGTCTCCGTATGGGACCTGATAGCCGAGATTGTTCATAGTCAGGATGGCATAGTCGGCGGTGATGCGTTGATTGCCGCTTTCGAAATAGCTCAGGTCCGGACGTGCCAGGCAGTAGGCGAGCGTGTGATGCAGGGTGTGCCACTGGTATGAGTTGCAGTCACAGTGAGCTTTGGCGGCGTTGAGCTGATACTGAAAGGTACCGTCGGCGACCTTGATCCAGGTGTCGCCTTCGAAAGCGTGGTAGTAGCGGTCGAAGTACTGGCCTGCGAAAAGACAGCCGAGCGCAGGGAAGGTCTGGTGATTGAAGCGGATGCGCTTGCTGGAGGCTTTTGCGGACTTACGCGGCCCCAGCTCACTGACCCAGCGGAAGAGTATCTTCGTCACCTCGAGACGCTCCTCATCGCTGAGCGCGGGACATTCCTCAACGGCATCCCAGGCGGGGATGACCTGATAGATGTGGAAATCTGAGTCCATGCCCCAGGGCCCGCCGTAGGTCTTCGGATTGCTGAGGTAGTTTTCGTAGGTGCGCTTGATCATCCACACGAACATGTGCGCATAAGGCTCTTTGCGGGTCAGGGCGTAGTCGCGCCCGACGCTACCGGCCCTCGAGAAGAGCCCGCGCGTGCCGGCGGTGCGTAGATGGGTCTCGCAGGCTTCCCTCTGACCTTCTGCCCACTTCTCGTCCGGGTTGCGGCGGAAGATGCTGCCGAACCTGTTTTCAGCAGCACCCGTAAGCTTGGTTTCCGCAAAGCGCGGAATTACCAGAGTTTCGCCGTTGGTGATTTTGCCTTTGAAGAGCTCGACGGCCGCCTGTGTGCCGTCAAAATCCGATGAGCCGATGGCGATGATACTGTGTCCCGTGCCCCAGGGGTCGTGTACGGTGCGGATCTCATAGCCGCCGGCACCCGGGTAGACACCATCGGCGAACACGAGGCCGTGTGAATAGGGATACAGCAGGCAGAGGTTGTTGGCAATGTTGCCAAGGATAATCGCGTTCGTCTCGCGGAGGTCATCATCGCTGATATCTTTGGCGAACTTGACGGCCAAGGCGACGCCGGTAGCGCGCTTGACTGCCTCGGCGATATCATTTGCCAGGGCGACATACTCGCTGTCGGCGGGTGTGACGATCATCGCGCAGGCGGCTCCATCCTTGACTATAACAGTATTGGGATAGAGCATCTTGGGTTCGGTAACCTCGGTGAAGGGCTTGCGGTCCGAGTGAATCGCGCGGACGTTGTCGAGGTATAAATCGAAGGGAACGTCCTTGTCGTGGGTACCCACATAGAAGCGAAGCGTGACGACTTCCGCCTCGATGTCACCTGTGGCCACCTTGTCTTCCCAGTTGAGAGCCCCGAGAGACAGGGACGGGATGAGTTCGAAAGAAGTTCTCTCGCCCTGAACGGGACTGCTCCAGCTTTGCCAGCTCAGCACGCAGTTGCGCTCGGCGTCATAGCCTCGGACGTAGAGACCGTGAGTGTTCTGTGGCTGAGAAGTCCAGGCGTCGAAGGTGAGTTCACGGCCCTTGAACACTGTGGGCCGGATCGGGATATTGACGCTCAGGTAACTGTTGCCCGTGGCGTCAGCAGGGGAGATGGTGGAGATGTGGAGGCTGGAACCGCCCTCACTGATGTAGGCGGGATCGGTATTCAGCTCGATCTTGTTGTCGGGATTATCGCGGCCCATGTCGTAGCTGACGATGTCTAAGTTGTCACCGGCATACAGTAAGGCGGGTTGCTTCTCATAGACCCCGATAGGCACGGCGCGGATGTTGTCGAGGAAGATATCGAACGGCACGTCTTTGTCCCTGGTACCTGCATAGAAGTGGAGTGTAACGACCGCGGAGAGATCGTCGGACTCAATCCAGTCGGCTTCCCACTTCAGGCCGCTGGATGACCTCCCGGGAATGATGACGAAGGTTTTCGCGGTCGATTCGAGCAGGCCCGACCAGCTATTGTAGCTCATCACACATTTACCCGTGGCGTCGAAGCCGCGCATGTACAGGGCCTTCGTGTTGTCGGGATGTGACGTCCAGGCATCGAAGTAGATGACTTTGGAAGTGAGGTCGGTCGGCTCGAGCGTCATGTCGAGTCTCAGATAGGAGTTCCCCTCGGCATTAGCAGGTGACACGCTACCGAGATGGATGCTGCCTTCACCCTCGCTTATGTAGGCCTTATCCGTGTTGAGCGTGAGAGTGGTAGCGGGCCACTTCGCGCCGGCGCTCACCTTGACGCTTGCGAGCGTGTCACAATTGTGGATGACCACTGCCTCTTCCTGGACCGGCGACTGGGCCATGGCAAGACCCACGATGACGAGAGCGACAGTGCTGATGAAGGGTAGCAGGAATCTATTCATCTGATTGACCTCCAGCGACACGGCTAAATTCAGTACGTGATGTGATGGGGCGACCGTTGAGCGGAAACAAGTACTCTGAATGATACGGCTTACTTGTCGGCCTGCGCGAACGTCGGTTTGACTATCTCGAGTTGTTGCGGGCCGAGTATCTCATAATGCGGCGGATAGAGCATCTTCATTCCGGTGGGCGTCATCTCAAATCCCGGCTCCCCGGCGATCAGGATACGCGAGCCACCCTCCGTCGCCTGGATGTCCTCGATGCGATAGCCGTGCGCGCTGCCGTCACCGTGTACAATCCGCAGCCACACGTTGCCGAGAGCGTCGCCGGCAAGCTCACCTGCGACCTCGAAGGCATTGACACCGTCCTCTTCCTCGCGCAAAACGCGCTTTAGTGGCGCTCTGAAATCCCGATGCCCCTCAAGAGCAAGCCCCGGCGCCTTGATCGAGCCGGACCCGTACAGGTAGGCCCAGGCGGTCCGGCCTGCTTGCGTGCAGACTACAGCCACCGACCCACTCAGAGTGATGTCACCGACGTGCCTCGGGGTATCATCGCCGCTGACGTAGATGAGGTCCGCCCGGTCGCCGACATGGATACGCATCGCTGCGCAGAGACTGTCCGCAGGCTCCGGTGTCACCCACTCGACGCGCTCAACGACCGGCTTGCTACCTTCGGGCCAGGCATCATAGATTGCGGCGAAGCGGCTGGTGAGGTCAAGGCCTTCGGTGTGGCGCCGCATCAGGTACGGACCTTGGTACTTGTCCCGCTCGGAAGGGGTATTCTTTGCCGGTCGCACCAGTGGCGCACGGGCCAGGATGAACTCCGTTCCAGATTGGCCCATTAGAAAGCAACGGACGCTGCGACCCGTCTCCTGCGTCGTCCAGGTCACCGTACCGTGCTCCGAGCCGTCGCCAACGCGCAGGCCATGGATGATATTGCGGTAGCCGGTGCCAACCGGACCTCTCTCTCCATACTCGACATCCTCGCCGGCGAGCGTGCCGGGTTTGGGCGCGACGGTGATGTTGCACTGCTCGTCGCAATCCTCGTCAGCGGAGGGGCGCAAGATGGATTCGTGCCAGTCGCCGCCGCGCAGACGGAACAGGTCGAAGATATAGGAGCGTTGCTCGTCGAGCGTGATGAGCATGATGAGACGGCGCGAGATCTCAACTCCCTGCCACTCAGGTCCGGGGGATTCGGCCTCGACGAGTTGGACGCGTTTGTTTGAGGCATCGCCGGGGTCATAGGCCAGCAGCGAGGACTTCGCCCAGATGTCGGTATTCAACTGCCCGGGTTGAAATTCGTTCTTCGGCTGCTCGCGCGGCTCGTTCCACCCGGCATACGACATGTTATGCGAAAGACTGCCGGTGGCGAAATAGCGGTAGCAGAGGTTGTTCCTGGCATAACCGATGTCGGGGAGCAACTCCCCGCCGGCCGCCCAGAGAATCATCGAGAGCCGGTCGCGGTGATAGTGACTGCCCCGTATCAGCGGGCAGAAGTGCAGATGGACCTGCGTCGCGTTGAGGCCCTCGCCGTGGCCGAGCGCGAAATGCCCGAGACCGTTGAGCTCGATGTTGGTCGCCGCCGAGAGCGTGTCACTGCCATGGCGATGCCAGGTTGTGTCATGCATGGTTACGAGGCTGCCATCCGGGAAGCGCGTCGTCTCCGAGACCTTATGGGCCGCCTTCAAAATCGGGAAGCGGGCCACCATGTCTGCGTCTTCCAGCTTGAGGCCCAACTTGGTGTCCACATAGCCGGGCGGATCGGTATAGCCTTTGATTGCCCGCATGGCGCGGTCAAGGTTCCATTGCGTCTGCCCGTGGTAGTCAAGCGTCCCCTCGCGGCCCATGCCGTCGAAGCCGAAGTAGGATTTGACGACACCGTCAAACCAGGGCACCATCGAGTGTACCATGTCGGGATCGTTGAGAACGCGCCCGGCGGCGACGACCTTGCGAATCGTGTAGGGAGTGAGGTTGCCGAACTTGTTGCCGCGGTCCTCCTGGTACTCAAATATCATCTTATAGGCGGCGCGGAACCAGTCCTCCACAGCCCGGCGGCTGCTCTTGCCATGCTCCCTGTCAAGTTCCTCCCAGACCGGCGACCCGTATGTCAGGTCATAGGCGAAGACGCAGTTGATGGGCATCTCGCTCCACTGGCAGGCCCAGATGCCGGTGCGCCATTCCCAGGGCCGTTCGCTCAGTATGTAGCGGCCGTACCAGGAGTGGTCCTCACGAACCGACCAGTGCGGGAAGGCCTCGCCCAGGGTGAGGATGATGACTGCGGCACGACGCGCGTACTGCTCATCGCCGGTCATCCCGTACAGCCGTCCCATGTCCTTGGCTTGAGCGGCGAGGAAATGGTGCCGCTGATGACGCACGACGGCGGAGAAGAAGTACTGGTAGCCTTTGCCGTCCTTGGCGTAGTACTTCCACTGCACCGGCTCGCCGGAGATGTTCTTGCCCTCATGGACGTAGGTCTCGGGATACTTGAGGTTGGGGAATTTCATACCGCAAACCTGACAGGCCACGTGGTCCGGATCGGTGATGTCGAACTGGTCCACAAAGGCCTGGCACTCCGGGCAGCGGACGGAGCCAAAGCCGTTGTCGCGCGAGATCATTCCCAGAATGGTCTGCTCATCAAGACTCATGACGTGCGCGACTGACTCGAGCAGTTGCTCCTTTGTGCGCTTGCTTTCGGCACTATTGTCGAGAAGGATGTGACGTACCGCCGGGTGCTTGATCGCAGAACTGTCGGCAATGAAATCTGCCGAGGTCAGCGCAACTGAGACAAGCAGAGCTCCGGTGGCGACAAGCACCACAAGGATTGGCTGAACCCGGCGCAGTGTTGTAAGCATGTCACGGGCTCCTTGCGAGTTAGCATGTCAGCGCTATGGTTTGTCAACTATGACTTCGGCCGGCGGGATAGTCAGCTCGGCGTTAGTCATGGTACGGACACGGTACAGGTGTGGGCTCTCACGCTCGACGTAGGTGACCGTCGGGATGCGGTAGGTATCACCAGGGCCGATGTCACTGACCCAGTAGAGCCGCCGACCGTCGCCATCGAAATCGACGAATATCTCGTCGAGTTCTCCCTCAACACCCTCCAGCCCGAAGGTAGAGCCACTGCATGTAGCGATACGGAAACCAACAGACTTGTTCTCATTGTACA
>CAZCJS010000190.1:0-8130 GCA_964498775.1 uncultured Armatimonadia bacterium | reverse complement strand
TAGCCGCTGCTGCCTTCCCACATGGGTCGCAGCAGCAGAATGGGCACCCACACGTTCAGCGCCCATGCCACCAGTAGCAGGGCCACCACGATGTGAAACCGGTATTCTGCAGGTTCAGCTACCAAAGTGCAACCTCCCTTCGTCGGGTGAGGAAGGGCTACTGGCGGCGGCGCTTGAGCCAGCTTTTGAGCTTGTGCGCCGACGAGGTGTTGATGACGTTGCCGGCTTCGACCCATCCGCGGCGGGCCTGCATGATGCCGTAGCGCATGTTATGCAGCATCTCAGGGCTGTGCGCATCGGTGTTGATGGTGAGCTTGCAGCCCTGTTGAACTGCGAAACGCGCGTGGGCGTCGTCGAGGTCCAGGCGCTGGGGCGAGGCGTTGATTTCGAGGGCGACATCGTGCTCGGCGCAGGCGGCGATGAGCTCGTCAAGGTGCAGGCCGTATGGTGCCCGGCGCAGCAGGATGCGGCCAGTCGGATGAGCAACTATGTCTATCTGCCCGGAGGCAACGGCGGCTACCATTCGCCCGGTTATTCTGTCGGCATCGGATGAAAAGCCCTGGTGCAAAGCGCCGATTACGTAATCGAAAAGTTCGCATGTGCCCTCGGGGATGTCCACCGAGCCGTCGCTGAGAATGTCGGCCTCGATGCCTTGCAGGACGTGGAACTTGCGGCCCTCCTGCTTGAGCTTGTCGTTGAGACCGACGATCTCCTCATGCTGGCGCTTGACTGCGTCGGCGTCCATGCCGTTGGCAACGGTGAGCGCCTGCGAGTGGTCGGTGATACCGAGGTACTGATAGCCGAGGGCGATGCCTGCGCGCGCCATCTCTTCGACCGTCGCGTGCCCGTCGCTGTAGTGGGAGTGCATCTGCAGGTCGCAGCGGATGTCGGCGAGCTCGATGAGGTCGGGCAGGCGGCCCTCTACGGCAGCCGTGATCTCACCGCGGTCTTCGCGCAACTCCGGCGGCATCCAGGGCAGCTCGATGGCGGCATAGACGTCCTCTTCAGTCTTCCCCGCCACGAACTCGCCAGTTTCGTCATCTGCGACCTTGAATACGCCGTATTCGTTGACGGTGAGGCCCATTTTCTGGGCGCGCTCGCGGACCTGCACGTTGTGCTGCTTGGAGCCGGTGAAGTATTGCAGCGCGGCACCGAAGGACTGCTGCTCGACGACGCGGAGGTCCACCTGACGACCGCCCGTTAGCAGGCCACTGACCTTGGTATCGCCGGCCGCGATCACCTCCTCGAGCTCCTCAAGCTCAGCAAACCACTGGCAAACTTTGGCCGGGTCCTCCGCCGTAGCGAGCAGATCGAGGTCGCCAATAGTCTCGCGGCAGCGGCGTATCGAGCCGGCGAACTCGGCCCGGATGACCCCGGGGTGGGCGCGGAGTTGCTCGACTAGCTCCTCGGCGAGTGGCAGCATTTCACCGAGTAGGGCCCGCTGCCGGCCTTCGCGGTAAGTCGCGATGCCCTTGAGGATGTTCTCCTCGGTCTTCGCGCCCATGCCGGGCAGGTCCTGCAGCCGGCTTGCCGCAGCCGCCGCCTCAAGTTCATCAACGGTGCTGATGCCGAGCTCTTCGAAGACCACGGCGGCCTTGCGCGGGCCGAAACCGGGGACCTTCAGTAGCTCCAGTAGGCTTTCGGGATACTCGTCGAGGATGGCTTGCTTGTCCTCGGAGGTGCCGGTGGCAAGGAACTGCTCGATAGTGGCGGCGATACCCTTGCCGATACCGGGGAGGTCCGTCAGGCGGCCCTCGGCGAGCAGTTCGGATACGTCCTCGGCCAGGTCGGCGATGGTCTCGACGGCGCGGCGGTAGCTGCGTACGCGGAAGGCATTGCCCCCGGCTATCTCGATGAGATTGGCGATGTCAGCGAGTTCCTGTGCGATATCCTCATTGGTCATAATGCTGGTCACCCGTCCTTTTGACGAGTACGAATGCGGATAAGTTGTACTCACCCGGCTTCGCTATTGCCACGAAGCTGCCGGAGTACGCGGCGGCTCTTGGTGGCGACGCCGAACTGGTGGTCGGTGTGGGCATCGAGAAAGCGGCGGAGCGCGGCGCGAGCCTCAGCACCGATGGTAATTCGGGGCAGTCTCTGCGGTGCCATGCGCTTGATGCTGCGCAACACACCACATGCCTCGGGGGACAGGAATATCGCGCCGGCTTGCGGCAGGCAATTAGTGCATACCAGGCCCGCCTCGGCAGGCACGTAGCAGGCACCACCGTCCAGAGAGGTTCGGCAACGGCAGCACACATCGAGGTTGGGGGCCAGGCCGTGGATTTCGAAGAGGCCCAGCAGATACCACCAGAGGATTGGCTCCGGGTCGCTGCTGTCACAGAATGCCGACAGCGCACCTGCGAGCCGCTCGAACAGACCGGGCATTGGTTCGCGGGGCTCTGATGTATTGGCCGTCAGTTCGGCGATGTATGATGCGTATGTCAGACGCGTCATGTCCTGGCGCAGGGCGTAATGGGATTCTATGACTTCCGCCTGGGAGAGTCGGTCGAGGTCGCGGCCCTCGGCCAACAGCAGGCGAGAGAGAGTGAAGAGCTCGACTGCCGGCGTCAGCTTGCTGCCTGCCCGTCCGATGCCCTGGGCCACAGCTTCGACCTTGCCTCGGTCGGGCGTCAGGTAGGTGGCGACGCGGCCGGTGCCCTTGTACTTGTGTACCTGCAACGTTATGCCCAAAGTGGAGTAGGTTGCCATGACATCCTCAAATGCCCAGCTCGGCGACAATAGCGAGCGTGGCGCTGGTACCGATGCGGTCGGCACCTGCGTCAATCATCGCTTCCATTTCGGCGAGCGTGCGGATGCCGCCGGCGGCCTTGACCCCGATCTCCGGCGGTGCCAGCTCGCGGAGCAGCGCTACATGCTCGACGGTCGCGCCATGTGGGCCGAAGCCGGTGGAAGTCTTCACGAACTGCGCACCGCCTGCGACAGCAGCCCTGACTCCGCAGGCGATCTCGTCATCATTCAGATAACAGGTCTCGATAATCACCTTGAGCACCGGCCCTGCCCGCCCGGCTCCCATAGCCTGTGCAACTGCCGCGATATCGGCGGTGACGATGTCGTCATCCCCCGAGCGCAATGCCGAGATGTTAATCACCATATCCAACTCAACGCAACCGGCGGCGAGCAGCGCATTTGCCTCCGCCGCCTTCGTCCCTGGTAGTGCGAAGCCGAACGGAAATCCTACCACCGAACCTACGGGCGTCGGCGCGTCGGCGAGCTGTGCCACGGCGAGGGCGGCCCGGCTGGGTGGCACACAGATGCAGCCCAGTCGGTGCTGCCTGGCGATCTGACACGCCTTCAGTATCTCCTGCCGCGTGCAGTCCGGCTTCAATACCGCATGGTCAATCATCGCCAGCAGTTCGACGGGTGACTTGTCCATTTTGCAGCTCCCTTCTGTGTGGGCCGGCCTCAGTGCGGTCGTGAACGGCACGACCGCTCTTCGACACGGCCCCTCCATCGGCTCGCCAATCCGGAGCGACACTGTCTGAGACGCAATTGGGCGACCTTGTGCGCCTGAAGCTCATTCCCTGATGCGGCGCGGGATGTCATTGAGTTGACGAAGCATGACGGCGGCTTCAGCCGGATCGTATGATGCTGCTGTACCCATCACCGCATTGAGCCCCAAGTGTGCCATTGCCTCGACACCCGCGAGCGTCAAGTCCGGCAGCAGTGCGATCAGGCGCACCGCCTCCGGGAAGCCTTCGGCTATCTGCGCGAGTACAGGCTCGGGCACGGTCACCGTGTAGTCCCACATCAGCGGCGCGGCGAGCACGTACCCGGCGCCCAATTCGACTGCCCGTCTCGCTCCGGAATCATCGTCAACCATGACAATCCCGGCGATACCCAGGTCCTCACAGACCGCCAGCAGGTGCAATATTTCCTGATCGCCGAGAAATGCTTCGGTGATCGTCACCGCATCGGCCAGTGAAAGGCGGGATTCGTAGAGCTGGTATTCATCAATGATGTAATCGAAGCGGACGACCGGCAGCGGCATGTAGCTGCGTGCGCGGTGGCAATGGAAACGGTCGCCGTCATGGGCGATACTGTCGGTGCAGACGGCAATGGCCGCACATCCAGCGCCCGAATACTCCTGGCCCCAGATGCGCGGGTCGAAAAGTTCGGCGAGGATATGGTCCGGCGGCCGGATTTCGCCGATGATATTGATCTCGTCGCCGCGAATCGTGTAGAGATTGCGGGCGGGCTCCTGGAGACGGCTGATCCGCTCCTTGAGTTCGGCCACCGGGATGTCGTGCCGCAGTCCGTTGATTTCCTTCCGCTTCGCGGCGAGGAGTTCGCTCGGGTTCACCGTTTGTCACCATCGCAGTTGCGGGAGTCCGTCCTATGCGCCATCGGATTTCATTCTCAGTATCCGGGCCGGATTGCCGGCCACTATCGCCCCCGCCGGCACGTCCCTGGTCACCACCGAACACGCCCCAACGCCGGCATTCTTCCCTATCGTCACACCGGGCAGGACGGTCGCATTACAGCCGATATAGGCCCCCTCCTCGATGACAATATCCATATTGGAGGGGTCGCTTTTCGGCCCGTGCGCCACGAGTGTCACGCGGAATGAAATAGTCACATTGTCGGCGATATGGACGCGGTGAGTGCAGAGGTCTTCGAGGTATCCGTCCATGCCGATGAAGCTGCCCTTGCCTATCTCCAAACCCGCGAGGCGGAAAAGGAACCTGCGCAGGCGCGTATTGATATGCGGCAGGCCCATCCCCCACTTGTTGATGAGCAGCGAGCGCAGCCACTGCCAGCGGTAAAGCTGCTTGTTGCTCATGCCCTCTGTGGTGTGCCAGAACTCCATGAATCATTCCTCCGCAAGCGTCAGTCCGGCCGCCGCATCTCGTTGGCTGCGACGCTGGCATTATATGAGAAGCCCCCTGCCTGAGCAAGGACCGCGCGCGGAGACACCGGCGCGTTATGGAACAGAGGCCATAGGTAAAGTGTTGTAGAATAGTGATGGAGCAGAGCTGGCGCGCGGGGTTGCCGACATCACCGCACCGACAGGGGGCCGTCTCATGCGCAGAGCCGCGACGCTGGTCTCACTGTTTGCCCTGCTCGTTTCGACGCGAGCCGCCCTCAGCGACGGAATGTTCATGCCTCCGAAGCTCAGCCCCCGTGTTGCCGGCCAAACCGGTGTTGCCTCCACTGCGCAGAAGGCCGTCATCATTGACATGCTGCAGGGCGATGAGATCCTGCTCCTCCAAACCACCTACCAGGGCCCGGCGGAGGAGTTCGCCTGGGTCATCCCCGTTCCCGGCCTGCCCGGTAAGAACGATGTCTTCTCTGCTTCGCCGGAGTTCCTCGACGTCGTCTTCGGCCAGACAACGCCTCGCATCCGGACCGAAATGGATGATCCCGTGCCCTCTGTGTCCTTCGCGGGCGGGTCCGGCTTCGCGGGTAGTTTGCTCGCGACGGCCGGGTTTGGCGGGCACAAGGCTGGGGTGGTCGTCCATGAACTCATGCAGGTGGGCATGTACGACGCGGCGGTGCTGTCGGCGACGCGGGCGGGCGTGCTGACTCGCTGGCTGCTTGAGAATGACTTCCAGGTGCCGCAGAACGCCGCCGAGATACTAGCCACGTATGTCGAGAAGAGGTGGTACTTTGTCGCGTTGCGCATTACGCCCGAAGAGATACCCGCGTCCGCTGTGGTCGAGGATGTGGACCCGATAGGCATTCGCTTTGCGACCGAGCGGCTCGTGTTCCCGCTGACCATATCCCGTGCCAGCTCCCGCGAAGAGACCGAAATCCTGCTCGTCATCATGGCAGACGGAGCGGTGCGGTGCGACCAGCTTGTGGAGGTGAAGCTGCCCCTAGAGCAGACCTTCGAGCCGGGCGAGAGCTATGCCACGATTCGGCGTGCGGCCTTGCGGAGCAGCGGCCCCGGCGTCATCGTCGAGTACAGCGGCGGGCAGGTGATGCCATACCGGGACATGGACTTTGTGCGCGACCGGCGCCGGCCTGTGCAAAAGAGGGGGCTGACGGCGCTACAGGGCACGCGGCTGTGGACGGTCCTGAACAACCGGCAGATGGAGGACTTGACCTTCAGCCCCGCTCGGTCCGAGCCGGCGGCTGTGGAGATCACGCGCTACGCATTGGTAAGGCGGGGGTGGAGCACATGGCTGCTGCACAGCACCCCTGGCGTCATTCTCTTGCTGGCCTGCTTTGGTGCGCTGCTCTTTCTGCTGATGTCGGTGATTGACATCGGGCAGGCGGCCTTCACCCCCAAGCGAACCCGGGTAATCCTGTGGGCTGCACTGGTGTTCATGGTGCTGAACTGGCTCATCTGTCCGGTGGGCTTCGTGGTCATCCCTTTCGTACTGCTGGGATTTGCGGCAGAAGCCCGGGCGACACAGAAGCCCGGTGCGCCGATGGCCACAGCAAGACCGCCTCTGGCTTCCGACACCCGCTGGTTCCTGGGCACATTGGGGTTCTTCATCATCGGCCTAACTGCCGCTGCCTGCTTCCTCGCGCCTAGCTCCTTCTTTGAGGACGACTACCTGGGCAGACGGCTGGCGGCGCTACTGACCGGACACATGGCAGCCATGCCGGCCCTCATAGTGATAGCCACGCTGGTGGCGTGGGTGTGGCAGATCAGTCTGGCGCTGCGTCCGGCGCTCGGGGATCGCAGCTTCCTCCGGCGCGCGGCACCCTTCGCGGCGATTGCCCTGGCGCTCGTCTGGGTTGCTCTTGCGCCCGCCTACAAGAGCGAGGTTTTCCTGCCGATGCGAGGCTTGCTGGCTCCGGCATTCCTGATGGGCACACTTGGCACTGCCGCCGTTGTTGTCGCCACGGTCGCATGGGCCGCGCTGGTCGCCGTACTGATCCAGATCATGTCTGCACCAGAGCGTGTGCAGCAGCAGGCCAAACTCCTCGCCATCACCACCGTCTTCGTTATCGTGACGATGTTTCTCACTGAGTTCGCGATTCCTCCGCTCGACGCAGCACACGCCGGCACGCTCAGCGGCAGACGGGCCAGCTACAAGACGCTCGATAAGGCGCTCACGGAACTGGATGACGCGATGCTGGCGTTCGTCGAGGAGCACGGCTGCTATCCGGAGAAGCTGGCGGACCTGACAGCCGCCACGCAACCCGACCACGGCGTTGACGCCAGCGGCAACCGGGTCAGATTGGCCAGCACCTGGGCGCGGCCCTATCTGTCTGACCTGCCCCTGGACCCACTGACCAGGCGCCGCGACACCTGGGTCTATGAGCCGACAGGTTCGCCGATGCTGGACTCCGGCGCCTATACTATCGTCATCACAGAGGAGCAACCCCTGTACCAGGAGACGCGCCCCCACAGATGGAATTACGGGGAGTGGCGCGAACTACCGGAGGATGGCCCGCTGCGGTACTATCGCGAGACGAAGTGAGTCGCTGTCACACCTCTTCGGCGTGGTCCCCTCATGCCGCCTGGTGCAAATACCCCCGGCAGTTGCAGGCCATACGCCTGGTCGTGGCTAATATCCCCCCTGCCGGTGCGAGTTGCCGGCCATATCCTGACAGAATGAGGAGACCAACATGAGCAGCGTACCGCAGATGAAGTTCGACAGCTACTACAGCTACGATGAGATGACTGAGTTTCTCAATGGTTGCGCCGAGGCCGCCGGGGACGTGATGACCGTGGAGAGCATCGTCCGAAGCCCCGAGGGCCGTGAAGTCTGGCTGGCTACACTAACCGATCCGGCGACCGGAGGGCCGGAGGACAAGCCAGCCTATTACGTGCAGGCAAATGTGCACGCCCGCGAACTGGCCGGTACGACCGCTGCGCTGCGCTTCCTCCATACGCTGTTGACCGAGGAGCAGGCGAGGGAGAGTCTCAAGGGTCTCACCGTCTATGTGGTGCCCCGGACGAATCCCGACGGGGCGGAGTATGCGCTGACGCTCAACGGCCCGATCCGCTCGAAGATCGAGGTGATCGAGCGGAAGAACGGCCTGATCCAGCAGGACCTCAACGGTGATGGCAAGATTACCAACATGCGGTGGGAGGACCCGGCAGGCCCGCTCACTGAAGATCCCGAGGACCCGCGTCTGCTGGTACCGCGCAGGCCCGGCGACACCGGACCCTTCTACCAGCAGGTCACCGAGGGCATCATTCATGACTAT
>CAZCJS010000189.1:0-8173 GCA_964498775.1 uncultured Armatimonadia bacterium | reverse complement strand
GGAGATACCCGCGGCCTTGATAGCCACCGGCGCGTGTTCGCGGGATGAACCGCAGCCAAAATTATCCCCCGCGATGATAACATCACCGGGTGTGACCTTGGACATGAAGTCTTCGACCAAACCCTCCATGCAGTGTGTCGCCATCTCGTCAGGGTCAGTCGTGTCGAGGTGACGAGCCGGAATAATCGCGTCGGTATCCACGTGGTCGCCGTACTTGTGCGCTTTGCCTCTGGCAATCATTGCTATTACCCCGCTTAAAGGTCGTCAGGTGAACAGATTCTTCCGGCGACAGCCGAAGCCGCGGCTAGCGGTGGGCCGGCCAGATACACTTCGCTCTCCGGATGTCCCATTCGCCCGATAAAGTTGCGGTTCGTCGTCGCCACTGCCTTCTCACCGGCCGCAAGTACGCCCATGTGACCACCCAGACACGGCCCGCAAGTCGGTGTACTCACCAGACAGCCGGACTCGAGGAAGGTCTCCACCAGCCCTTCTTTCGTCGCTTCCAGATGAATCTGCTGGCTGCCGGGGATGATGATGCAGCGAACGCCGTCAGCAACCTTCCGCCCCTCCAATACGTCTGCGGCCATGCGCAGGTCCTCGAGGCGGCCGTTGGTGCACGCGCCGACAACTACCTGGTCTATCCGGATCTCGCCGACCTCCGAAATGCCCCGCGTGTTTTCCGGGAGATGTGGAAAGCTGACTTGCGGCTCGATGTCGGCGGCCGACCATTCATAGATGGCCTCGTAGTCGGCGTCTGCGTCGCCGGCCAGGAAGCTGAAGTCACGTTCTGCGCGCTCCCACAAGAAGTCCTGAACCGTCTCATCCGGAGCGATAATGCCGCTCTTGCCGCCTGCCTCAATGGCCATGTTGCAGATCGTGAAGCGACCGGCCATCGGCAGCGCTGCGATAGTCGAGCCGGCGAACTCCATCGCCTTGTACAGCGCGCCATCAACGCCGATTTGGCCGATGGTGTAGAGGATGAGGTCTTTGCCGCTAACCCACGCGTTCAGCTCGCCCTCGATGACGAACTTCAGCGTAGCCGGCACACGCAGCCACGTCTTGCCCGTTGCCATCGCCGCGCCGGCGTCCGAGGAGCCCACGCCGGTAGAGAAGGCCCCGAGCGCACCATAAGTGCAGGTGTGACTGTCAGCGCCAATGACCACGTCGCCGGGCAGCACAATGCCCATGTCGGGCAGGATGATATGCTCGATGCCGCCGCAACCAGCCTCCAGGAAGTGAGTAAGCTCCTGTTCCCGCGCAAACTCCCGCATCATCTTGACGATCTGGGCCGCCCTGATGTCCCTATTGGGGGTGGAATGGTCGGCGACAAGCACAACCTTGTCGGAGTCAAAGACACGCTCACCGCCCATCTTGTGGAATTGCTCGATGGCGATAGGTGCGGTGATGTCATTGGCCATTACCACATCGAGGCTGGCGGTAACGAATTCACCGGGACGGACGCTATCTTTGCCGGCTGCATTGGCCAGCAGTTTTTCGGTTATTGTCATCGCTCTGGACATGCTTGAGGCCTCACTGCGCTGATGTAATTGCCGGGGGAGAAAACACGCTCCCACGCGGGAACGTGCCTCTCTGTACAATACTATTCTACACTAAACCCCTCGTCCGGACAATACCCACCCGATCCTCGCCTCTGGAGGAATTCACGTTTCCGTTGGACTTTCCTGCGCAAATGGAGCGGAGGGGTGCGAGGCGGCGCCTGACGACATTGTCGTTTGCAGGTAGGCTTGGCCGTTCCCGTTTGACACGCATACCAAATGAAGTTAGAATAGCCCGAATGTCTACCGGCCAACTACAGACAAGACCGAAAGCACAGTTCACACATCTGACCAGTGCCGCGGGTCTTATCACAGACATTAAGAAATTCGCAATTCACGACGGCCCCGGCATCAGGACGACAGTCTTCTTCAAGGGCTGCCCATTGCGTTGTCAGTGGTGCCACAATCCGGAGACACAGGGTGACACACCTGTCGTGGCCTATTATGTTGCCAACTGCATCGCTTGTGGCCGTTGCATCGAGGCCTGTCCTGAGGGAGCCTTATCTCGCGGTGAAGATGCGATCATCATAGACCGCAGAGCCTGCACCGATTGTGGCGTTTGCACCGAGGTCTGCCCGGCAGAGGCCATGGTCATGCAAGGCCGCGGAGCCACTGTCGCCGAAATCATCGCCGAGGTCGAGAAAGATCGCCCATTCTATGAAAATTCCGGCGGCGGCATTACGCTCTCCGGCGGTGAGCCGCTCTACCAGCCACAATTCGCGGCCGCCGTCCTGCAAGCCGCTAAACAGGCCGGCCTCCACACTTGCCTCGATACATGCGGCTATGCGCCTTGGTCCGCATTCGAGGCTGTCCTCCCACATACCGACCTCATCCTCTACGATATCAAGACGATGAACGACAAACTCCATCGTGCTTATACCGGCCGATGTAACGCCATGGTGCTCCGGAATATCGAGGCATTGGCCGAAGAAGACGTCGCCATCGAGGTCCGTACGCCCGTCGTTCCGGGTGTCAACGCCACTGTCCAGGACATCGTCGCCATCGCCGATTTCCTCAAAGGGCTGCCGCGGATCTTTGACCTCGAGCTGTTGCCGTATCATGAACTTGGTGGATCCAAATTCGAACGGCTGGGCTTGACCTACCCGCTAGCGGAGCTAAAGCCGCCCAGCAGCCAATTGATGGCGGAATTGACTCAAGCGGTTCGCGACCGAGGGGTCAACTGCAGCGTCGGAAACTGACACCCATAACAACACACACATCCGATAGCGCGGTGGCCGTCATCAACGACGGGCACCGTTATTTGTGCCCCCCGGACGCACGCGCACGAAAGTTCGCCATTCACCATCTCGGATCCAGCAGTGGAGCTAACTGATGCCCAGGCGCACAGACATCAAGACCATTCTTCTCATCGGCTCCGGGCCTATCATCATAGGTCAGGCCTGCGAGTTCGATTACTCCGGAACGCAGGCCTGTAAGGCCCTCCGCGAGGAGGGCTACCAAGTTGTCCTCGTCAACTCCAATCCCGCCACTATCATGACTGACCCCGACATGGCCGACCGTACCTACATCGAGCCGCTCAACACTCAAACCGTCACCGAAATCATCGCCAACGAGAAACCTGATGCTCTGCTCCCGACGCTGGGCGGTCAGACTGCACTCAACCTCGCTATCCAGCTTTCCGAGAATGGTGCCCTCTCTCGCCATAATGTCGAACTCATCGGCGCATCCCGGAAAGCCATCAAGAAAGCCGAAGACCGCGAGCTCTTTAAAGACGCAATGATCGCTGCCGGACTGGAGGTCCCCGAGAGTGCCTTTGCCTCCACCGAGCGCGATGCCAGAAGCATCGCCAACGACATCGGCTTCCCCCTCATCGTCCGACCCTCCGGCACACTTGGCGGAAGTGGCGGCGGCATTGCCACCAACATGGACCAGCTTGAAAGCGTATGCGCCCGGGGCATTGACGCATCCCCCATGAACGAGGTCCTCGTCGAGCAGTCAGTCATCGGCTGGAAAGAGTATGAACTCGAGGTCATGCGCGACCGCAACGACAACGTCGTCATCGTCTGCTCTATCGAGAACCTCGACCCCATGGGCATTCATACCGGCGACTCCATCACCGTTGCACCCGCACAAACTCTCACCGACCGCGAGTATCAGCTCATGCGCGACCAGGCAATTACCGTCATGCGCGAAATCGGCGTTGACACCGGCGGCTCCAATATCCAGTTCGCCATCAACCCCGAAGACGGACACATGGTCGTCATCGAGATGAACCCGCGCGTCTCCCGCTCATCAGCGCTCGCATCCAAAGCCACCGGCTTCCCCATCGCCAAGTTCGCCGCCAAGCTCGCCGTCGGATATACCCTCGATGAGCTTCCCAACGACATCACCCGCGAGACACCTGCCTGCTTCGAGCCCACCATAGACTACGTCGTCACCAAGATACCGCGCTGGGCCTTCGAAAAATTCCCCACCGCCGACCCCACTCTCATGACACAGATGAAGTCCGTGGGCGAGGCCATGGCAATCGGCAGGACCTTTAAAGAATCACTGCAAAAGGGCATCCGCAGCCTCGAAATAGACCGCTTCGGACTCGGCGCTGACGGCAAGGGCTCTCACTATGACCAAATGCCTGCAGACCAGCTCGCCCAGAACCTCCAGCTACCACATCCCGACCGCCTCTTCCAGCTCCGCAGCGCAATCCGTGCCGGAATCACCCTCGAGCAGCTTCACGCCATCACCGGCATTGACCCATGGTTCCTCCACCAGATCCGTCAGATCATCGACATGCAGGATGAAATCGCTGCCTACCGCGACCCCACAGCCACAATTGGGCCTCAAGCCACTGCCGCCGAGTCACCTCTACCGGCTGATCTCATGCGCCGCGCAAAGCGGGATGGCTTCTCCGACCGCCAGATAGCAGTCCTTACCAAAACTGACGATAAACAGGTGCGAAAGGCCCGCATTGCCCTCGGCATCACCCCCGTCGTCAAGCTTGTGGACACCTGTGCCGCCGAGTTCGAAGCATTCACTCCCTATTACTACATGACCTACGAAACCGAGAACGAACACCGCACCTCCGATGCCCGGAAGATCATCATCCTCGGCGCTGGACCCAACCGCATCGGCCAGGGCATCGAGTTCGACTACTGCTGCGTTCATGCCGCCTTCGCTCTCAGCGAAGACGGCTACGAGACCATCATGGTCAACTCCAACCCCGAAACCGTCTCCACCGACTACGATACCTCCGACAAGCTCTACTTCGAACCGCTCACCGTTGAGGACGTCCTCAATATCTGCAACATCGAAAAGCCCTACGGCGTCATTATGCAGTTCGGCGGCCAGACCCCTCTCAATCTCGCCAAGCCACTCGTCGAAAACAACGTCCCCATACTCGGCACCTCCTCCGACAGCATAGACCGCGCCGAAGACCGCGAGCGCTTCAAGAAGCTACTCGATGATCTCGGCTACCGACAGTCTGACAGCGACATCGCCACCAACCTCCGCGAAGCCACTGCCGTCGCAAATGCCATCGGATATCCGGTGGTCGTCCGCCCTTCATACGTCCTCGGCGGACGCGCAATGCAGATCGTTTACGGCGACCGCACGCTTGAAGCCTACATGGCCGACGCCGTTGAGGCCTCACCACAACACCCCGTACTCATTGACAAATTCCTCGAGGATGCCGTTGAAATAGATGTGGACGCCGTCGCCGACGGTGAGCGCTGCGTCATCGGTGGAATCATGGAGCACATCGAGGAAGCCGGCATCCATTCAGGCGACTCCGCCTGTGTACTGCCGGCATTCTCACTTGCCGAAAGCGAGCTCGACCAGATCCGCCTGCAGACACAAAATATCGCCCTCGAGCTCGGCGTCTGCGGGCTGCTCAACATCCAGTACGCCATCCGCAACGAGCAGCTCTACGTCATCGAGGTCAACCCCCGCGCATCCCGCACCGTGCCATTTGTCTCCAAGGCTATCGGCGTTCCACTCGCCAAGATTGCCGCCCGCGTCATGGCCGGCAAGTCCCTCGAAGAGCTCCGCTTCACCGAGGAAATTCATCCCCCGCACATGGCCGTCAAATGCCCCGTCTTCCCGTTCTCCAAGTTCGCCGGTGTTGATACCCTGCTCGGTCCCGAGATGAAGTCCACTGGCGAGGTCATGGGCATAGATCAGCACTTCGGCGCTGCCTTTGCTAAAGCCTACATCGCCGCTGGACACGATCTGCCCGAACGCGGAACCGTATTCATATCCGTCCGCAACCGCGACAAGCGCGACGCGATATTCCTCGCCAAGCGCCTCAACGAGCTCGGCTTCGACATCGTCGCCACCAGGGGCACCGCTGAGGTCTTCAGCCGTTGCGGTGTCCAAACCGAGGAGATATCTCGCCTGTCCGATCTTTCTGGCGGCCGCAATGCCATTGACCTCATCCGCGACGGCCGCATCAACCTCATCATCAACACTCCGACCGCCGGCGAGGAACCCCGCGAAGACCAGCTTGCCATCCGTCGCGAGGCTGTACTCTACAAGGTCCCTTGCATCACGACGATCTCCGGCGCTATGGTCGCCGCGCTCGGACTTGAGGTCCTCCGAGAGGGCCGTATCGTGTCCCGCCCTCTCCAGCACTACCATCAGGCCATGACACTACCCGTCTCCTGACGATAGCCCTCCTGCGACCTGCCTCCTTGTTCCTCCGCCTGCCGCCGGTGCACCGTGCCTCCCTCACTGCGGCAGCAGCACTACCGCATACATCAGCACCGCCACCACCCAGTGCAGCAGCCAGCAGCCCACAAAAGACTTCCCCCGATACGCCATAAACCCGAGCGCGATACCCGCCACGATCGCCGCATAGCTCTCCAGTTCGGGCTTGGGGTAATGCATCATCACAAACGGCACCATCTGCACGAAGATCGCCAGCGACCCCAGCGACCGCGACAGACCGAACAGCAAAAAGCCCCGGAAGAAGAACTCCCACGCGAAGAAATACACCAGCCACCCGACGCAAAAAATACCGAACGTCTTGGCACTCTCCACCGCCCACATGTGGTACGAGTAATAGCTGACGAAATCACCCAACTTCGAGGCGATGAAAATCGCCGGCACCATCACCACCGCAAAACCCAGAAAGTACTTGCCCCACGTCCTTGCATCGCCCCAACGCAGCCCGAACTCCGCAAGTGATCGCCTCAGCACCAACTTGATCGCCACTGCCGGCACGCAGAACAGCAGCAGGAAGTTGATCCCGACCCAGTTGAGCAGACGTTGCCCTTGTGGGGCCTCAACGCCTATCCACCTGAACGCTCCCTGCTCCCAGGGCAGCCCCGGCACATGGGACCGGTAATACACACCTGTCAGCAGCACGATGCCCAGCACGATGACGAGCGGCTCCACCACACCCACGCGCGCACGCATTGCCACTGCCGGTTCCGGCTCAGCTACCATTTCCCCCGCATCCGTGGCATCCGCGGCGGCTGCCGTCTCCTCCGGTTCCTCGTTAAGCCGGGCCGCGTCATCCCCCTGCACTTCATCGCTCATTCCGATCCCCACACTCTCAGGCCCTCCATATCGAAAGAAAAGTCGAGCACCTGCCCACCTGCCTCCTCCAGCGCGCGTCGCACTTGCCCCTCGGCGTCCTCCGCGGCCAGAAACAACATGCAGCCCCCGCCCCCGGCCCCACAGACCTTCGCACCGACTGCGCCCGCTCTCATCGCCAGCTCCTTAGTCTGTCGCATCTCAGCAGTCACCACTCCCGGAGCTAGCTGCTCCCGCGCCGACCACTCCTCCAGCAGCAGTTCACCAAACCACTCCACATCTCCGGCCAGAAACGCTCGGTAGATATCGCCCGCGACCCGCTTCACCGTCCGCAGCGCCTCACACACTACCGGCTTACCCGTTTCATACGCGCTGATCATCCGGTCATTGGTATCCCCTGACAACCGCGACTGCCCCGTATAGTACAGGATCAGATGTTTCTCCAGATCGAAGCGTAGATTGTCGGGTATCGCCACCGGCTCCACTGCCACTTTCCCATCGCCATAGAACTCCATATAGTTAATACCACCCAGCGCAGCCGCGTACTGATCCTGTTTCCCACCGACGATCTCCAGTTCCGCCAACTCAAGCTCGCAGGCCAGATCGGCGATCTCAAACCGGCTCAGCTTCGTCCGCTCATGCCCCTGCTTGAACGCCCGCAGATGGTCCAAAATGCCCAGTAGCGCCACTCCTACTGACGCCGATGACCCGGTGCCCGACCCCGGCGGCGCGTCACAGCGCACCGAAATCTCCAGGCCGCCGGCCAGGTCCATCTGTCGCACCGCCGCCTTCAGCAAATCCAGATTCCCATCATACTCCAGGCTGCGGATGTCCTCAGCTTCGACGAACTCGCCGAGGTCCTGTGAGACGATCCGCACACCCGGCTCCGCCATCGTCCTGAGCGTGCAGTAGGCATGGCGGCTGATGGCGGCATTGATGACTGCGCCGCCCTCTCTCGATGCGAAGGCCGCCAGGTCCGTCGTTCCGCCGGCAAAATCAATCCGCGTTGGCGTCCGGCTCCGAATCATCATTGCTCTTGCTCCTCCATGCAGCGCCATCGGCCTGTTTTCGGCTCGGTATTCTGTCATGGGTCGTTCCGGCTCGGTATTCTGTCATGGGTCGTT
>CAZCJS010000188.1:0-8206 GCA_964498775.1 uncultured Armatimonadia bacterium | reverse complement strand
CGGCGGGATCGGCGGTGGCAATATCATCATGCCCTATCCGCCCCATATCGAGGACACCTCCGCCGGTACAACAGGTTTCCTCCTCGAGCACACAACATGGCATCCGCAGATCGCACTGTCGGGTATCGAGGTCGAGGCAATCGTGGAGGGCGTCTATCGTCTGCGGGCGAAGGTGGCGAATGTCGGTCGCATGGCGACGAATGTGATGAGCACGGGCCTCAACGCGCGGACGGCTGACCCGGTGCGCGTGACCATCGGCGGCCTAGACGAGGATCAAATCGTCTCGCGGCCACGGAGCTATGAACTGGCGGCCCTGGCAAGCGGTGCCTTCGAGCCGCTGGAGTGGTTCGTCACCGCCCCGGCGGGGACTGAAATAACCCTCACCGCCGCCCATCCGCGCGGGGGAATTGTAGAAGAGGCGCTCGCTTTAGGGTAGGGCCTCATCGGGCGTCGGCGATCAGCCCCTCGACGTTCTGTGCCATGACCATTTCCAGCTCGGTGTCGCTCAGGCCGAGCTGGAGTATTTTGTCCAGTTCCACTTTGGTGAAGTTGTAGTACGGTTGGCCAGTGCCCGAGACATCGGAGCCGAAGATGACGCGCTCCGGGCCGACGCCCGCGAGGATATGCGCGAGTGCCTCCGGCTTGGCGACTGAGGTGTCGAAGTACACGCGCGGGTTGTCGAAGAAGGCGTCCATCTTCAGGTGGCCGCCGTTGAGATAGCCGCAATGCGGGATGATGACCGGGGCCGGCATCAGCCGCTCCACCAGCGCCACGGTATTGTCGAATTCCTCCTCGAGGATGGTCGGCAGGTTGCGCTCGCGAATCGCCTGGATGAAGCGCTCGCAGGCGGCGAGGGCATAATCATAACGCGGCTCGTTGTGGTGCCGGTGCCACTTGATGCCCACATATTCATCGAAATTGTCGGGTATCACGTAGTCATTCCACACGAAGTAGTAGGGATACCAGCCCTCCAGGCCCGCGGCGGAGTCGAGGCAGTACTGATTGGCTTTGGCGCGCTCGCTGGCGTCATCCACTTCGCGGTACATGTCAGCCGGCTGGGCGAAGATCACCGCACCGTCGGCATCCGCTTCTCCCAGGTCGTGAAGGAGGTCCTCTTTAGTATAGGGCTTGCGCATGTTGCACAGATGGATGTGGGCATCAATGATGCGCATTCTTTCGTTCCTCACTTTCAGCGTGTTTGTGTTGTCTCCACGGCTGCGTCGGGTGGCAAAGCAGTTTCGTCTTTTCTCCCGCTACACAGTCCGCAGTGGCTAAGGGCAGGCTTCGCCCGACGCGGAACATTCTCCTTCTCTGAGCACAGCCTGCCACGAGCGCCGGTTTTCCGCCGCGTAGTGGTGCGGATATTGGATTTGACTTTTTGATTCCCATTTTCTATACTGGTTCTGACCCCACCCGAACTAAGCGGGTAAATCATTGGGAGGTGAGCCGTGTGCGCACTTTGTATATTCTTGTGGCAGTGATTGCCGTAGTGGCTATGGTATCGAGCGCCGTGATGGCAGACCCGTATCTTTCCGTCTGGGACATCGAAACGCCTGAGTCCAATGTAACCAACAGTTGGATCGGCAGCACCGGTATGATCCTAACTCCAACCGCCAGAACCTGTGCGCCGCAGGGCGTCATCGGCAGCTTCCACTGGGTTGATACCGATCCGGACTCCTCGGACGTCTGGAGCATTAATGTCGGCATCACCTCCAATATTGAGATTGGCGCCGCCCGGTTCAATGACGCCTTTGGTGGCACACAGTCAGAGACAATCGGGAATGTCAAGGTCAACCTCGACCTGCCACGCTGGACCGATAACCCGGAGGCCCCCGAACTCGCCGTCGGCGTCTGGGATATCGGCAACAACCTCAACCGCGCCTACTATGTCGTGTTGACGAAGGAAATCGAGCTTAAGGAGGAAGGCACCATCTCCAACTTCCGTGTCAATCTCGGTTATGCCGACAATGACACCGACACCAACGGTGCTCTCGACGGCATCTTCGGCGGCATCGAACTCTGCCCGTTCGAACATGCTCTGGGACAGGTCGAGTATGACGGGGAAAATATCAATGCCACGCTCCGCTATCACCCCTCGGACTGGCTGTCACTTGAGCTCGCTTCAATAGACGGCGACCTCGGCGTAGGCGTGAACGTGCACACCGGCTTCTAGAAATCACCGGCCGCTGATTGACTGGCTGGCACAATAAGAACGCTGAAAAGGGACACCCATCTGCGGTGTCCCTTTTCGCATTCTCGACATGGCAAGATGGATAGACGACGGAGAAACCTATGCCGTTGGGAGGTCCTGGAGGAACGGATTGGTCTTCTTCTCGGCGGCCATGGTGGTGGTCGGGCCGTGACCGGGGAAAACCCGCATCTCGTCCGGTAATTCCGAGAACATGCGGGCCAGAGATGTTTGCATAGCTTGGGAGTCGGCCAGCGGCAAGTCGGTGCGGCCTATCGAGCCGGCGAAGAGTGTATCGCCGCAGAAGCAAGCATCGTCGGTTAGATAACACACCCCGCCCGGGGAATGCCCCGGCGTATGCAGAACCGTGAGCTCGAGGCCCGCCAGATGCAGCCGGTCACCGTCGCCGACCTCGACATCCGGATCGCACGCCTCGCAGCCGCCCACCAGTGAGGCCCAGTAGGCGTCCGGCTTCCGCACTAATTCCGCATCACCGGAGTGGACATAGAGCTTCGCGCCCGTCGCGCGGATGATCTCGGCACAGGCGGCGATGTGGTCAACATGGCCGTGGGTCAGCAGCAGCGCCTCGACGGAGCCGCCTATTTCCTCAGCCTGTCGGAGCAGGCTCTGTGCGTCGCCGCCCGGGTCTATGATGACGATACCGCCGGCATCCTCACCGCCGAGCAGGTAAGAGTTTGTAGCCAGCGGGCCGACGGTCAACAGCTCCATCTTCAGCATGAGTCAAGTTTGCTCCTCGTATATCTCGCTGCCCCAGCCCACTTCGGTTATCTGGGACGGCATTCCGGCTCGTAGATGCCATCTCCGCACCCAGTCGCGATCGTACTCGTCGAGCCGGCCTGCCTGGCGATATGCGGTCTTCGCGGTGTCGTAGTCCTCGGTAGCCAGCAGTAGTTCGCCGATCAGATGCAGATAAACGGCGCTGTGGGGCCGGATGCGACAGGCCCGGCGTAACTGGGCCAAGGCACCGCGCAAATCCCCGCGCTGCACACAGACGACACTGAGGCGGATGTTGTAGAAGTCCTCGACCGGCGAGCAGGCGATAGCCGTCTCGTATCTAGCTGCTGCTGCATCCCACTCACATCGGCGCACGTGAAGATCACCCATTTTGTGGTGGTAGAAGCCGTCTTCCGGGGCCAGGTCAATTGCGCGCTGGTAATGCCGCCGGGCCAGCTCGAACTTCCCACAACATAGATAGAGGTCTCCCAGCCGGCAGTGGTAATAATGGCGCTCCGGGTCGCACTTGACCGCCTTCTCCAGCGCTCTTGTAGCGGCCGCAAAGCGGCTCAGATTCATCCAGAACTCGGCCAGACAGAAGTGTGCCTCGGCATGGCGCGGGTGCGTACTCAGCGCCTTCTTGTAAGCCCGGTACGCCTTCTGCGGCATATCGGCTTCGAAGTACGCGTCAGCCAGCGCCACCGTGGTAGCGGCGTCGTCTTGATTCAGCGCCGCCGACCGCTCGTACTCGGTGATGGCCTCGTCGGTGAGGCCGCGCTCGGCGAACTCATCGCCCTGCCGGCGATGCACAATGGCCTGCCGGCTGCGGGATTTGTTGCGTTGTGGTTGTGGTGTTGCCATCTTTTTCAACTGCTTCAGTCGGGACTGTCAATTACCAGTGTCACCGGACCGTCGTTTTCGAGACTGATTTGCATGTAGGCTCCAAAGTCTCCCTTCGCAACCGGCACCGGCGATTCCTGCATCAGCGTGCAGAACTGCGCGAATAAACCTTCTGCTACAGCGGGGTCAGCCGCCTCTGAAAACCCCGGCCGCCGCCCCTTGCGACAGTCCGCATACAGCGTGAAATTCGGCACGAGCAGCAGTGAGCCCTCGACATCCCCCACCGCCAAGTTCATCTTCCCATCCGCGTCCTCGAATATGCGCAGACCGATAAGCTTTTTCGCCATCCAGGCCAACTGCTCTGGCCCGTCGCCGTCCGTGAAGCCGGCCAGGACAAGCAGCCCGCGATCAATCTGCCCGATTGTGTCCCCCTCAACCGCAACGGACGCGCTCTTCACCCTCTGCACCACTACTCGCATTCCGGCGCCTCCTCGGAGTCTACCGCCGCAGCTTCAGCTTGGGATGGTCGGCCTGCAGCTTCTTCAGCCCGCCGGCACTGAACGCCACCGTCAGGATCTGCTCGCCCTCACCCTTGCTCACCGACACGACGACCCCCTTGCCGAAGTCCTCATGCTCGATCTTTGCGCCATCGGAGAACTTGCGGCTTCCGGCCCGCTTCCTGGTGGCTTTCTGCGGCTGGCGCGGCGCTTTTTTCTTCGCCTCCGGTGCCTTGGCTTTCTTCCCCGCCCGGGTGTGGTCTGTCTCTTCCGCCTCTACCCGCTGTCGAGCATTAGCCAGGACCACGCGGATGTCGAGGTCATACTCCGAAGTCGCTTGTTGCTGCAAGGCGGCTTCCTCATCACCGAACATCCGAGGCGTCAGCGGATCGTTGAGTTGGCCCTTGCGTTCCACCAACTCCGGCGGCAAGTCTTTGAGGAAGCGTGAGGGCTTCATTCTCGTCGGCATGCCGAAAATCGTCCGCCCCCGGCAATGGCTCAGAAACACCATGCGCTGGGCCCGGGTGAGACCGACATAACACAGCCGGCGCTCCTCGGCGAGCTCGAACTCGTCATGCATCGAGCGCTCGTGCGGGAAGACCCCCTCCTCGAGGCCTACCACGAACACGACGGGGAACTCCAGCCCTTTGGCGGAATGCAGCGTCATCAGCGACACGGTGCTGTCCAGTTCCTCCGCCATGTCAATGTCGGAAAGCAGCGCCAGCCGCTCGAGGAAATCGCCCAGCGTCGGCTCCGCTGCGGAGCGTTCGTACTTCACCGCATCGGTCAGCAGCTCCCCGAGGTTATCCTTCTTGTCGGCATCCTCGGCGTTTCCGGATGCTGCCAGCGCCTTCATGTAGCCGCTACGCTGCAGCACCCGTTCCACCAAATCCGACACGCCCATCGTTTGCGCGTCTTCCGCCAGCCGCTCCATCATCTCATGGAAATCGAGCACTGCTTCCCTCTGCGCCTTGCGCAAGTCCTCGTCATCCGCCATCAGCCGGCACGCCTCATACAGCGTCACATTCGACGCATCGGCCACCTGGGTGAGTCGCTTGACAGTCACATCACCGATGCCGCGGGTCGGGCGGTTGATAATCCGTCGCAGCGCCACCTCATCGGCCGGGTTGAACAGGACCTTCAGATAGGCGGCGATGTCCTTGACCTCCGCGCGATCGTAGAAGGACATCCCGCCGACGATCTCATAGGGCACGCCCAGCTCGCGAAGCCCTGTCTCGAGTACTCGCGACATGGCATTCGTCCGATAGAGCACCGCGTAGTCACCGTAGCGCATCCCGGAGCTGCGCACCTGCCGAGCGATGAGCCGCACCACCCAGGCCGCTTCCTCCTCCTCATTGACTGCCTCATAGACGACCAACTTGTCGCCGCCTGCCTTGTCGGTCCAGAGTCGTTTCTCGGCGCGCTCCTCGTTGTGCCGAATCACTGCGTAGGCACAGTCGAGGATGCGCTGCGTCGAGCGGTAATTCTGCTCCAGCTTGATAATCTTCGCCTTCGGGAAGTCATCCCTGAAGTTCAGAATCAGCCCGACGTTAGCCCCTCGCCAACCGTAGATGCTCTGATCGTCATCACCGACTACGCAGATGTTTTGGGTGCGCTCCGATAGCAGCCGCACGAGTTCGTACTGGGCGTAGTTGATGTCCTGGTACTCGTCCACCAGCACATACGCGAAGCGGTCCTGCAGTTCGCTCAGCACCTCCGGCCGGCTTTTCAGAAGTGCCACCGCCTGCATCAGCAGATCATCGAAATCCAGCGCATTATTGGCCCGCAGCGCCCGCTGGTAGTGGCCATAGACGCGAGCAATAATCTCCTCGAAAGGGCCCTTGCGGGTGCGCCGGTAGTCCTGCACGTCGAGGAGCTCGTTCTTGCCGTTGCTAATGGCGTTGAGGACGCGGGTCGGCGGATAGGCTTCGGCGTCAACATCGGCGAGGCTGAGTGCGCGCTTGATAAGGGCCTGCTGGTCCGTGTCGTCGTAGATGACGAAGTTAGGCGGGATTCCGATCTTCTCACCATAACGCCGCAGCAAGCGGGCGCAAATCGAGTGGAAAGTGCCGGCCCATAGCTGCCGGGCCTGGGCGCCAATCAGTTTCTCGATCCGCCCCTTCATCTCATTGGCGGCCCTATTCGTGAACGTGACCGCCAGGATCCGCGACGGCGCAATCCCTTTTTCTTCTACCATATACGCGATGCGGTAAGTGAGTGCGCGCGTCTTGCCGCTGCCGGCACCGGCGAATATCAGCACCGGCCCCTCAATAGTCGTCACCGCTTCTTTTTGCGCATCATTAAGCTGTTCAAGTAATGACAAGTTTATCACCATGAAGCTTCGACTCACGGCCATACACGGCCATTAGTACTATTCGTCTTCCCCGGTTGCCACCGTCTCTCCATCATGTGCTAGACACGCCTCGATGAAACCGGCGAACAGCGGGTGTGGGCGGTTGGGTCGCGACTTGAACTCCGGATGGAACTGCGAGGCGACGAAGAAGGGGTGGTCCGGTATCTCAATCATCTCGACGAGGTCGCCTTCGGGTGAGGTGCCACAGACACAAAGGCCGGCCTCCACAAACCGCTGCCGATACGCGTTGTTGACCTCGTAGCGATGGCGATGGCGTTCGGATATCTCCGTCACGCCATAGAGCCGTTGTGCCAGGCTGTCTGCGGCCACAACGGCCGGGTACGCACCCAGCCGCATAGTCCCGCCCAACTCAGTGATGTACTGCTGCTCTTTGAGGTAGATGATCACCGGGTGGGGGGTGGCCTCATCGAACTCCGTGCTGTTGGCGCGCTCGAGACCGCAGGCATTTCGGGCGAACTCAATAACGGCTATCTGCAGGCCGAGGCACAGGCCGAGGTATGGTACCCCGTGCTCGCGCGCATAGCCGGCCGCCGCGATCTTGCCCTCGATGCCACGGTCCCCGAAGCCGCCCGGAACCAGTATCCCCGACACCCCGGCCAGCATCTGCTCAGTCCCGTGCTTCTCGATCTCCTCCGAGTCCACGTACTTGATATGCACGCTGCAATTGTTCGCCGCCCCACCGTGCTTGACGGCCTCAGTCACCGACAGGTACGCATCATGGAGGTCCATATACTTGCCGACCATCGCCATCGTCGTCTCATGCTGCGGGTTGTTAATCCGCGCCACCATCTCCACCCAGTCGTTGTCCTGCGGCTCGCGGATACTCAGTCCCACGCGCTCAGTCACCAAGTCAGCGATGCCTTGCCGCTCCATATCCAGGGGGATGCCGTAGAGTGAGCGGTCGG
This sequence comes from uncultured Armatimonadia bacterium, assembly GCA_964498775.1. Classification (GTDB taxonomy): domain Bacteria; phylum Armatimonadota; class Zipacnadia; order Zipacnadales; family UBA11051; genus UBA11051. Next base: position 667 of record CAZCJS010000188.1, on the reverse strand, counting down.
TGTCCACGCCCTCGATTACCGCTTCGGGTGGCACATCACAGAACAGCGATATCTTGGTGCGGACCTCCTCAGTGAGCGGGTATCGGGACCGCGCCACGAGAATCTGCGGCTGGATACCGACACGTCGTAACTCCTGCACGCTATGTTGCGTCGGCTTGGTTTTTAGCTCCCCCACTGAATCCAGGTATGGCACCAGTGTCACATGTACGAAACAGGTATTCCCCGGCCCCTCTTCGATGCGCATCTGGCGGAGTGCTTCCATGAACGGCTGGCTCTCGATATCGCCGACGGTGCCGCCGATTTCGGTGATGCAGATGTCGGCCTGCTGGACGCGTGCCGCCCGCCGAATCCGGTCCTTGATCTCGTCGGTGATCTGCGGGATTACCTGCACCGTCTTGCCCAGAAAGTAATCCCCGTCTCGCTCCTTCGATATCACCGCATCGTAAATACTGCCGGTAGTGATATTGGAGTCGCGCGTCAACGGCTCGTCAATGAAGCGCTCGTAGTGGCCCAAGTCGAGGTCGGTTTCGGCTCCGTCGTCAGTGACGAATACCTCGCCGTGCTGGAAAGGATTCATCAGGCCGGCGTCAACATTGATGTATGGGTCAACCTTCACGAGTGCCACGCGGAAGCCGCGATTCCGCAACAGCCGTCCGACCGATGCAGC
>CAZCJS010000187.1:0-8284 GCA_964498775.1 uncultured Armatimonadia bacterium | reverse complement strand
GCAGCGGTCAACCTGTCAAGCACGTCGGGCGTGTCTTGCTTGCTGAGCCACTTGCTGCGGGCGCGGTTGTCGTATTCGTAGTCCTCAGTGAAGAAGTAGCGCGCCCAGGTGGGATAGGTACTAAGTAGTTTCGCACGCTCCTGCATCAGCTCGACGACCTTGAGAAGCCATTCTCGGCGCTCGGCAGTGGGTTCTTGCTCCATCAGGCCGGCCTCGACGAGCCAGGGCAAAACACGATCAGTGAGTTCGGCCGGCGTCATTTGCTTCATATGTTCGCCGTTCATCCATTCGGCCTTTTTCACATCGAACACCGAGGGAGCTTTGCTACAAGCCTCGAGAGAGAAGAGGCCGACAATCTCATTGCGGCTGAGGATTTCCCGCTCGTCGCCGGGTGACCAGCCGAGCAGGGCGAGGAAATTTAGCATCGCCTCCGGCAGATAGCCGAGCTTCTGATACTCGGTGATGCTGACTGCCCCGTGGCGCTTGGACAGCTTCGTCCGATCCTCGCCGAGAATCAGAGGCAAATGGGCGTATTCAGGATGAGGGATACTGAGCGCTTCCTGCAACTGGAGATGGATTTGGGTATTGGGCAAATGCCCGGCCCCTCGGATGATGTGAGTGATGCGCATGGCATCATCGTCAACCACTACGGCGAGGTGGTAGGTTGGGAAGCCGGATTGCTTGAGTATCACCGGATCACCGCACAGGTTGTTGTCATAGACAACCTCGCCCTGAATGCGGTCCTTGACGATAGTATTGCCAGTGCGTTTCATGGCGAAACGGATACATGGCTCGCGGCCTTCGGCCTCGAGGGCTTCGCACTCCTGTTGAGTGAGGGTACTGCACTTGCCGTCATACTTCGGCGGTAAGCCCTGAGCGCGCATTATCTGGCGGCGTTCCTCGACCTCTCCGGGGGTGCAGTAGCAGGGATAGGCTTTGCCCTCGGCGAGCAGGGTGTTGACCGCCTCCTGATAGCGCCCGAGTCGCTCAGACTGGACATAAGGCCCGTATGGGCCGCCGATGTCAGGACCCTCATCCCAATCAACGCCCAACCACGTCAGGCCGCCGTAGATGACTTCGAGCGCCTCAGGGGTCGAACGCAGTTCATCAGTGTCCTCAATACGGAGGACGACAGTGCCGCCATGGCCGCGGGCGAAAAGCCAGTTGAAAAGCGCCGTATGGGCATTCCCGACGTGCATACTGCCCGTAGGTGATGGGGCGAATCTGGTTCTGACTTGATCTGACATGGCATATGCTCTTTCGTGCAGCGGTTGTGGCTGCTTTTACGGTCTCGCCTGTCTCTGCAGCCGCAGGCGAATGCAAGACTGCGCGAGAAGACTATATTCTCCCGCGCAGTGGTCGCTCTGCCAGGCAGCCGTCGTTGTCAGCGCTTTAGTGGGCCCTATTCTGCGGTGTCAGCCTGCTGGGCATCAGGTTCGGGGGCGGGCTGAGCCGGCTTGATGCCGACGACGAATGGCAGCTTGCTCTCGTCGTAGCCGTCGGGCAGCTTATCCGGCTCCAAGTACCAGCGGTTGCCCTCCCCATAAGTGAAGCAATGGTAGAAGCTGAGCAGCGAGGCAAGCTGGATTCGCGTCGTGCGTCGCAATATGTTAAGTTGTGCCCACAGTTGATTGAAGGGCAGGCCCTTGTTACTCGCGAGGAGGACCTGGAGCAGACGTTTAGTGGAAATTGGCTTGTGTCCAAGACGCTCTCGCCAGTCAATGATTTCTTGAAGAGACTGCTTGCCGATGTAGGTCTGGGCATCGGTTTCATCAGCGGAGCGGAGCACGTATTCGCCGGGAGTATCGGAGGCACTGATAGTGAGCAAGCCTCCGGACAGGGGCATGTGGACGCGGTACCATGCACCAAGACCGTAGATAAGTCCGGTTTCCTTGTTGAGCCAGAGGGCCAGCAAGGTGCGGTCCCCACAACGCAAGTTAATCATGGTCAGGTCAGCTTCGTTGGCGAAGAAAGCGGCATCGGCGGCACGGATTCTGAGAGTGCCGGCTAGATAATGGTGATAGAGCACAGGGCAACTGATGTGCTCTGGCGCGGTCGCCTCAGCCACCGGTTCGATACAGGTCTCGCCGATGTCGTCATAGTACGGATCGGCTGCGGCCTCCAAAGCTTCGGGGGTGAGGCCCTTGGGCTGAAGGATGATGTCCTCGCCGGCGAGGGTGCCGTCTGCGGCGAGTTCGGGTTTCACTTCGGTCGGCAGCAGTGAATCGGGCACGATTCTGGTCCATGTTGGCAGCGTAGCGAGCCGCAGGTAGCAGCCTGTGTGCAGCTTCTTGATTGTCTGCAGGCCTTTGAGAAGCTGCTCGACGGCCTGAGCCCCGGCAGGATACTTGCGCTGGTTCGGTGTTAACTGCACAACGCCGGCCAGGATACTCTCGATCGTAAACGGGGCCTTTGAATGGCTTATCAAGGCCATAATTTGTGCCGTCTCTTCGTCGGAGAGTTCATAACGCTTGTCGAGTGTGATTTCCTTGGCAAGTGCCTCCGCGATGTCAACCTCATGCTGTGGCATATCGTCTTTTGGGGCCTGTTCGCGCACTGACTTGAGCAGATCCTTAGTCCAGTCAGAGAGCATCCAGCGCGGGCCGAACAGGGCGACAAATCGCTGCTCGTCATCGCAGACCATCTGCCGCAGCAGCTCGGCCGGGTCGTACTTCTCGCCCTGGTGCGCACCTACGAGAAAACCGAGCGCCTTGTTGCTCAGTGGGCGATCGGCGGCCCTCAGCACTGCGTAGGCGGTCTCCGTAAGGCTGGGAGAGCCAAGCTTGTCTGCGGTACAGGTGGCCGTCACCGCGGCCAAATTCTCGTCATCGGCGAGGTCGTTGAAATAAAGGCAGCGCTCGCGGGCGACGTCCGGCATGGGGACAAAAAGCCAGTCGCGCAGGCAGACGAACCGGTCATCGAGGGCCAGCAGAGCGCCTCTTGCCACCATGTCCTGCACGATGTCCTCGAAAAACACCAGATCGCCCTTGCCGTTGTGAGCGAGCTCATTGGCCAGTAGGGGCTCTAACATCGGTCTGCCGTAGGTGGCAACAATGGTTTCTACCGCGCCTCCCCTTGGTCTTTTGGAGATGTTGTCTCGATAGGCGATGTTGTAGCTGCCCTCCGCCGCCGTGAAGCGAGGGTTGTCGGAGAGAACAGTCTCGATGAATTGTGGGCCGATCTCCAGCTCAGTTGGCAACAACTCTGCCAGCGTGGCGAGCGGCGTGTGCCCTGGACGGTAGATGAGAGCATCGAGCAACAGATCAGCTAGATAGTCTCTGGCAGTTGTGTTAGCATTCAACATGCGGCAAGCTACCTCCGATGCAGGCGGTAATAGAGCAAACCCAGGATGCTTCTGCGTGTGGACACACGATCAAGTACAACTCAACTATGAGTAATTATTATATCACACGTCATTGATGTAGGCAAAAAGCTGATGCAGCAGGGGGGGAGTGCATGCGAAGAAGACCTCACCGGGGAAGCAGACATGCGACGAGGTCATGTATTTCGGCCGCCGTTATCTGAGCTTCGTAGAAAGCACCGATCCGTGGCGCTTGAGCGTCCGCATCGAGGTGGATCTTGACTTCGCAATCCACCTCCGGGGCGTCGCGGTAGGAGCGCGCAAACCAGACGTTACTGTCGGCTGCCCTACGCTCGATTAGTACGTGCATCCGGGTGCCAACGAGGGCCTCGTTGAGCTGGTGTGATATGGCTTCCTGCACACGCATGAGTTCCTCGAGACGGCGGAAAGCCTCATGAATGCTGGTCTGGTCAGGTAGCAGTGCGGCCGGCGTGCCTTCCTCTGGCGAGAACACGAAAGCGGAGAGGCGATCGAAGCGAGCCTCAGTGACGAAATCCAGCAACTGCTGGAAGTCGCTCTCGGTCTCCCCCGGGAAGCCGACGATGAATGTGGTGCGGATGGCGAGATCGGGCATAATGTTGCGCGCCGTTGCGAGTAGTTGCAGGTAGCTCTCGGCATCGCCGGGGCGTCTCATGCGTCGCAGAACCGGTCGTGAGGCATGCTGGAGGGGTAGGTCGAGGTAGTGTACTAGAGCGGGCAACTGCGCCATCGCCTGGAGGAGGTCCTCGTCAAGTCCGTCTGGGTAGGCGTACATCAGGCGGACCCAACCGTCGAACGAGATCGGTGCCATGCGCCGAAGCAGGTCGGCCAGACTCACTGCCGGTTGCAGCTCGCGACCGTACGCCGTCGTGTCCTGAGCGATGAGAACAATTTCTTTCAGACCTTCAGCTACGAGGCGTTCATATTCGCTGAGTACGTCGCTTGGTTGACGGGAGCGAAACTTGCCCCGAATAGACGGGATCGTGCAGAAGCTGCAGGGCCGGTCGCATCCGTCGGCTATGCGAATGTAGGAAAGCCATTGCGGCGCGCTTCGCCAGCGGGGGAGAGCGCCTGTTAATGCATAGGGCTCAGCGCCTTTGAAGAACGTTCGGCTTCCGGTGACTGCGGCACGGACGGCCTCAGCGATCCGTAGCTCGGCGCCAAGCTGGACGAAGATGTCTATCTCGGGGAGTTGGGCCGCCAGGTCCGGTCCGTAGCGCTGGGGAAGGCAACCAGTACAAACTATCGCGTCCAGCAGCCCCTGAGACTTCATTTCAGCCAGGTCGAGCAGTGCGTCAATCGCCTCCTCCTCGGCGGCCTGAATGAATGCACAGGTGTTGACGATGGCAACGTCAGCATCGGCGATATCCTCGACGATCGAATACCCGGCCTCGGCGAGCACTCCGAGCATGACTTCGGAATCGACGAGGTTCTTGGAGCAGCCGAGAGAGAGCAGCGCTATGCTTGGTTTCGCAAGGGCATTCATGGTGTCACGCTGGTACGGAAACTGTGCGCCATCTGCGGCTACTTGCGCTGGAAGATGAGACAGTAGTGATGGTGGTAGTTGGGCACAAACACGGTGGGATAGCCCCAGATGCCGAGTTTCTTTGAATTCTGGCACCAGATGCGCTCACCCTGAAAGCTGAGTGTCTGGGATATACGGCGCTGCAGATCCCAGGCGAGCGGCCGGACCTCGCCTGCGGGCACACGAACATTCTGGATGACGACGACCATGTAGGCGTTGTCACGAAGAACCAGGGCGCAGCGATCGAATATGGCCCCGAGCGCCTCGATGAAATCATCGTAGTCGGGGATATTCCCAAGGTCACTCTGGCGATCGGAATAGCTGGTATCCAGGCCGTTCTTGGCGCGCTGCTGGTGTGTGGATTCCACCCCCCCGCGACTCTTGTGCAGCATATCCCAATAGGGGGGAGATGTCATGATGAAGTCGAAGAGAGGCAGGCCCTCGTCGGAGCGCATCATCGGGGCCAGGTGGCCGTCGAACCTGTCCGTCCAGAAGTCCGTGGCATCCACGTCAGCGGCGTTGCCGGTGGCGACATGGCAGCCACCACCGTTCATTCTTGCCAGTCGCCGGCGCGACATCTCGGCATACTTGGGGCTGAGCTCAATGCCGACAGCGCGTCGTTCGGTCTCGTGGCAGGCCACGAGGGTTGCACCCGAGCCGGCAAAGGGGTCCAAGACCCACTGGCCGGCCTTGGTGAAGAACTCGAGGAATTCCGTGACCAACTCCTCCGGGTAGCGCGCCGGGTGCAGCTCCGTGTCACGATTCTGCCGGTATCTCTTCGAGTCGCAAATAAGCCAGGACTTGGTGCGTTTGATCCATTCAGTGCCGGAGAGGTCATTGAGGGTATTGACTGGCCGGCGACGCTTTGACTTCCGGCGACCGCTCCGAACTTGCGTGTCTTGCTGGAGTGCCATGTTGCTTCATTCCCTGCTGCGTTAGTGGCTGCGATGTATGCTACGGCTGTATCTTCAGGCAACGGATGACCGTGTGCGGATACGTCGGCACACTGATATGTCAGACAGCTATTGAGCTTCGTCTTGCTGTTCAGGTTCGGCCTCGGGGTCCGGCAGTTCAGCGGCAGGAGCATTTACGGCGTCGGCCTCGTCGACGATATCTTGCATGGGAAGCGTACCGGAAAGCGCGGCTTCTGCCATCCCGGGAGCGATCAGTACCAGGCGGGCTTTGGGGCCTTCGTGGGGCCCGACGACGCCCCGCTGCTCCATGGCATCAATGAGCCGACCGGCACGTGCATAGCCGACCTTGAAGCGGCGTTGGAGCATCGAGACGGAGGCCTCCTGCTCGGCTACGACATACTGAACGGCAGCGGCGTAGAGGTCGTCGGAGACGTCCAGTTCAGAGGCGAAGTCCTCGTCGTCCCCCTCGGCCTTTTCTTGCGGAATGATTGTGAAGCTGGGTTCGCCCTGTTCGCGGAGGAATTCGGCGACGTGCTCGATGTCTTCGCGCGGCACAAAGGAGCCCTGCAGACGCTGGGGTTTCGGAACATCGAGGGGAGCAAAAAGCGTGTCACCGCGCCCGATGAGGCGCTCGGCGCCCTGTTCGTCGAGGACGACACGGGAATCGACCTGTGAGGCTACGGCTAATGCAATACGCGACGGTATGTTGGCCTTGATGTTACCGGTGAGTACCTTGACCGAGGGGCGTTGGGTTGCGATAACGAGGTGAATACCGGTGGCACGGGCCAACTGGGCGATGCGGCAGATGGAGAATTCGAACTCGGCACGCGCCTGCATCATCAAGTCGGCCAGCTCGTCAATGACGATGACGACGCGAGGCATCGGCAGACATCGTTCATCTCCCCGCGTGATAGCGACCTTCCAGTCATCGCCGATTGCGTCAGGCTTCTCGACGACATCACCGTAGTGCAGCATATCAAGTACGCGGCGAGCTTGCTGTTCATCTATGTCCATCTTCTGCTGGATGAATTCGATCGAGGTGGTATCTTGGTCCGCCACAGCGCGAGCGCCGGCGGTGAAGACGTTGTACTCGGCGATGCTTGCTGCGCCCACTTTGGCGAACTGGTCGTAGCGTTTCTCCATCTCGCGGATGGCCTTGCGCATGACGTCGCAGGCCGCGGACACGCTGTGAACTACTGGAGCCATGAGGTGAGGGATGCCGTCATAGCGGCTCAGCTCAACCCTTTTGGGGTCCACCATGATAAAGCGCACCTCGTGCGGCTTGGCCTGCATCAGGAAGCTCATGATGATGGCGTGGAGACAGACGCTCTTCCCGGAATTTGTCGCGCCGGCGACAAGCAGGTGAGGCATGTCCACCAGGTCGGCAATGACCGGCTCTCCGGCGACGTTGCGCCCAAGGGCAATGGGCAGTACATAAGGTGAATTGGCGAAATCAGGGCTCTCGACGATCCCGCGCAGTCCCACTATGGACTGCTGCTGATTAGGCACCTCGATGCCGATAGCTGACTTGCCCGGAATGGGAGCCTCAATGCGCACCTGTGTCGCGGCCATTACCATGGCGATGTTGTCAGCCAGACGGGTGACCTGGTTGACGCGGATGCCGCGCTCCAGTTCTACTTCATAGCGGGTGATGACCGGGCCTCGGTAGTAGTTGCTCACTGTGGCGTCAATGCCAAAGCTGCGGAGTGTGTCCTCAAGCATCATCAGACGGTCGGTGGCTTCGGTCCGCTGCTGAGCAGTTTCATACTCCCCGGCGAACTCGGTCAAGATGGATGTGGGGGGCAGTTGGAAGAGCTGTTCGTCGGTGACCATCGCCATCTGCAGGGCGTACTTCTTGGCATCACGCGAGCAGGCCTCCGGGATAGCAGCGGCCTCAGAGCCGGTTTCGGGCTCGGCCGGGGATGGCGCGGAGGACTGGCTCGCAACGGCAGTTTCAGGCGCTGTGGCACCGGTTGCTGACGGCTTGTTTTCGCCGGTTTCGTCAAGGTCCACTCGCGAGCCGGGCCGTTCGCGGGCTGTGCGTCGCTTTCGGGGCGCTTTGTCCGTGGCTTCCTGTGCGAGCCGGCGTTGCGCAATGACGGAATGCACACCATCTTTGGCGACACGGAAGCCGTTACCGGCCGCCCGACCGGTGCGGCTGAACATGTGAGCGAGCCGCATCTGGGTCAGCAACACCACGGCGACACCCACGATCCCCGCTAGGAGGATATAGGAGGCGACAGGGCCGAGGACGACACGGAACGCCCAGGAGCCGGCGGCGCCGATGTAGCCACCATGAGTCTGAAGGATTTCTCGCTCCCAAATGACGGTCGGATCAACGCGAAGGTGCATGCCAATCAGCACGCATAGGAACAGCAGGAGACTACCGATGAGGAGGCGTGGCGCAGCCACCATCTCGCTGTCAATGACGTAAACCACGGCCATGCCGAATGCGATGACTGGGATACCGTACGCGCCGATGCCAAGGATAGTAAGTAACGCCTT
>CAZCJS010000186.1:0-8442 GCA_964498775.1 uncultured Armatimonadia bacterium | reverse complement strand
GCGCCGGACGAGCCGGTCGTCGGGTGTACCGCGGTGACGGACCGATGACGGCCGCCAGACCTGCGCCACCTGCCGCTCCCGTACCGCAGAGGAACTTGAGGGTCAGCACACCGAGCAGCGCGCCAAGTGATAGCACCAGCGCGGGCTTCCGTCCCCGGTGCGAAGTCAGCGTGTAGAGCAGCCACAGGAAGATTCCCAGAACAAGTGGCAGCGCGAACCAGGGCCCGAAAGCCGTCACGGAAGCGAGCATGAATACAGCCACCACAGCCGCCGGCCAGGCCCACTCACGAGCGACTGATACCACGACCGCGAGCGCTGCATAGAGGACCGGGAAGACGATGGCAAATGCATCGCCGCCCGCCCAGATCAGCACGGGAGAGTGGGCAAACCGCTCCTCCATCAGCCAGCGTGGATTGCCGAAGAAGGCACTGATGAGCACGGCCAGTGCCGCGATGAGTGGCGAAGCGCCGGCAGCTAGGAACAGCGCAAACAGCGCACCGGCAGCGACCGGAATGCCGAACAGACCGAGCCACTCCGAGGCGTGCTGGTACTGCCGCGACGAGATGCCGGCGGCGGACAGCAGCGTCGCGGTCGCCGAGAGCCGCAGTACCGAAGTTCCCTTGAGCGGAATGCCGGCCAGCCACGGCCACTCCGGCGGCTCGTCGCAGGTCATGAACTCCTTGACGATGGCGTTGCGATACAGCAAGTCAGGCCACAGCCCACGACCGGACAAGCCCTCATCAGTCACCCTAACTTGACCGGAGTATATCGCGGCCCGATAGCCGAGAGCCACCACGATAGCCAGCAGCAGTATAAGGATAACCCGCCGTGGCAGGAATTCCTCAGTCTCATCCGAATTGCGACGGAAACGGAACGCCATCGTCACCGCGCCGACCAGTGCAGCCACCCACACGACGACCTTGCCGACCAGAGGCCAGGCGTTGACGGCACAGCCGTACCCGATCCAGGCGATGATGACGGTGCCGACACCACAGCAGACCCCGATGCGCGCCAGGCCCCCCAACTGACGCAGCCCCGCAAGGCGACAGACCGGCGCGCCCAGGCCGTACGTAGCCATGTACGCCAGCACGATGGCCCACAACATCTTGGCAACCGCGACCTCCTCCATGGTTCCTTCCTATGAGTTGAGTGACTGTCAGTCGTCCAGAGCCCAGGTGTTAGGCTGTTCGCTGACGTCCATGATGACGCTCTTGGGGCGCGTGAGCTCGTGCAGCGAGGCGATGCCGCCCTCGAAGCCCAGCCCGCTCGCGCGAAAGCCCCCATACGACATCCATGGCCCGACGACATTCGTGCAATTTACCCAGATGATGCCCGCTGCAAGTTGTGCCGCGAGCTTGTGCGCCTTGTTCACATCGCGAGTCCACAGGTCGGCTGCCAGCCCGTAGCCTGTCCCATTCGCCAGCTCAATCGCCTCCGCCTCGGTCTCATAAGACTGCACGCAGAGCACGGGACCGAAGACCTCCTGCCGGCATATCTTCATGTCGGGCGTCACATCGTCGAAGATGGTAGGCGCCATGTAGTAGCCGTCGGCCAATGCCGGATCGGCGGGCTTGCCTCCACCGGTGAGTAGTGTGGCCCCCTCATCAATCCCCCCCTGAATATAGCCGGCCACACGCTGCCATTGCTCCTCCGAGACCAGGGGGCCGAGTTTGGTATCGGCAGCCATGGGGTCCCCGACCTTCAGCTTCTCGGCGATCTCCACAAGCGGGCCGAGTATCTGCTCCTTCATGTCCCGATGCACTAGCAGCCGCGAGCCGGCAGTACATATCTGGCCGGAGTTGAGAAATATCGTTCTCGCGGCCGCCGGAATCGCCATATCCAGATCGGCGTCGGGTAGAATGATATTGGCGGTCTTGCCTCCCAGCTCCAGCGTCAGCTTTTTGAAATTGCCGGCGGAGGCTGTCACTAGACGGACGCCGGCGGTAGTGCTGCCGGTGAAAGTGATCTTGCCGATGCCATTATGAGCGGCCATGGCTGCACCCGCTTCCTCGCCAAGGCCGGTAACTACGTTCAGCGTCCCCGGCGGCAGGCCGGCATCGAGCCCGATGGCTCCGAGCGCCAGTGCCGAGCGCGGTGACACGGAAGCGGGCTTGAGTATGACCGTATTGCCGGCCGCCAGTGCGGGCGCGATCTTGATGCAGGCAAGGGTAAGCGGATAATTGAACGGCACGATGCAGCCAACCACGCCATAGGGCTCGCGCGTGCTGTAGCCAAACACCCCGTCGGGTGTCGAGTAGGTAACCCCCTCGATCTTATCGGCGAGACCGGCGAAGTAGCGCAGAAAGCCCTGAGCCCCGACCACATCGCCCGTGGTAGTCTGCGTCAATGGCTTGCCCATATCCTGGGTATCCAGCAAGGCAAGTGCATCCGCCCGGTCGGCGATAATGTCGGCCATGGCGTTCAACAGAAGCGCCCGCTCGGACGCCGCAAGCTTGCTCCATGCGCCCCGATAGCTCTCCGAGGCGGCTGCGACTGCACGGTCAACATCCCTGGCTCCACCTCGGGCAATCCGGCACACCAGCTCACCGTTGGCGGGATTGATATTGTCCAGGTCGCCGCCCTCGGCGGCAGGCAGCCACTCTTGCCCGATCAACATGCGCTCGGTTTCCATTATGGACCCCTTCGTGCTCTACCGCTCATGCCTCCGCTGCCCTGACCAATTCGGCGGCTGCGGCCACAGCGGCTTGATAAACGGCTTTGACGGTGACCTGATGCTCATCGGCTAGCCGCCGGCAATCAGCGAACTCCGGAGATGCAGTGATAATGCGACCGTCGCGCAGACCCAGCTTGACGCTCACCGACCCATAAAACGTGTCTACTTCTCTGGCTTCACGATCCAGGAACCAGCGGTGGGTCTCGTTGCGCCGCACCCCGAAGCTGGTCGTATGCTGCAGAATGCTCTCGGCCACGGCGTCGGCGCAACTGGGCGGGGCCAGCGCTGAGACCTTGACTGCCGGGCGGCCCTTCTTCATCAGTATCGGCGTGAACCAGCAATCCACCGCCCCGGCCGCGAAGATGGCCTGCCCGGCCGGCTCATATAGCTCCGGATTCATGTCATCTATGTTTGCCTCAAGCAGAATCTGGATGTCGTGATCATAGCTGCCGGCGACTTGATTCTCGTCGGCTCGGCCCACAATGATGCGCAGCAGATTAGCGCCCTCAGGGAAGTCCTTCTGACCGGCCCCCAGACCCACAGAAGTCAAGGTCATCGCAGGCAAAGGGCCGAAGCCACTGCCCAGGCCGGTCGCAATCACCGCACCCGTGGGGGTCACCGTCTCCCCGTCAACATCAATCGGCACGGTCCGCGCGCCTCGCAGCAGATTCACCAAGGCAGGCACCGGCACCGGCAGCCGACCATGCGCACACTCCACAAAGCCATGGGCGATGGGAATCGGCGAGCAGTGTACCTCCTCGACGCCAAGCAGTTCAAAGCCGATGACGGCACCGGCCAGGTCTATGATGGTGTCCAGGCCCCCGACTTCGTGGAAATGCACCTCCTCGACACTCACGCCGTGAGCCGTCGCCTCGGCCTCAGCTAGCTGCTGGATGAGCTCGCTGCAGGTCTGCTTGACGTGTTCGCTGAGCTCGGACGCAGCCACTATTGCCACCAATTCCCCGGGTGTACGACCGTGGCGGCTAGGTGTCTCTCCCTCGGCGGAGTGGTGGTGATCGTGCGAGCTCGCAGGTGCGGAGACCGTGGCCCGAGTCGCGCTGAGACCGTGTACGCGGACCTTCTCGAAGCACACCTGCCAGCCGTGTACATTGAGCTTCTTAAGCTCGGCCGTCAGCTTGACCGGGTCAACACCGGCATCCACCAACGCGCCGAGCACCATATCGCCGCTGATTCCGAAAAAGATGTCCAGATAAGCTACCTTCATTTGCCGGCCTCTTCCCTACAGGAAACACATAGACCATGTGTCCTGGGAATGTTCGCCGCGATCCGTCTGTTACCTGCTCGCCGTCGTTGCAGGACCCTTATCAGCACACGGGGAAATGATGTGCAGTACCGGCAGTATGCTACCGATGGGTAGCGGAAAGGCAAGTGCTAAGATGAGAGATCTCGGTTATCTTGTGGCAATAGCCGCAGTTCTCCTGGCGGCGGGAGCGGCTCAAGCTAAGAGCGGGCGCACCTACTACACCGAGGAGCGGCTTGGCTGGATGCGGGACAATCTCGCCAACTACGAATGGGCCGCGACAGAGCGCGACAAGATCATCGCCGTAGCCGACAGGTGGGTGAAATACGACAACGACCGGCTCAAAGATCTGGTGCCACCGCTACAGGTGCCGCGCTGCGGTACAGTTCATAGCAGCGGTTGCCCCGTGCATGGCGAGGATATCCTGAAGTATTCGGGCGGCAAGAAAAGCTGGAAGATGTCGTTTGACAATATGTATAAGATTCAGTGCCCGGTCGGCGGCGAATGGTATCCCTCAAACGATTTCTGGGCCTACCTTCAGGGCGGATGCAAAGACAAGGGCCTCTTGACTGGCGAGTATGTTGACGACGGCTGGGGCTGGCAGGCGCACGAGGGCGAGAAGAAGTACTGGTTTGTCGGCTTTTTTGCCGGAGAGATGACGCGGCGCTGGCTGCTGCCGGCAATCAGAAACATGTCCCAGGCGTATCTGCTGACCGGTGAGCAGCAATATGCGCACAAGGCGGCCGTACTACTCTGGCAGTTGGCCCGGTACTACCCGGATTACGCCTATGAGAACCAGTCCCGCTACGCCCTCGAATTCATGACTGGATACAACGGCCGCCTCCAGTATCACACCTGGGAGTGCTTCACGATTCAGGACCTGACCCTGGCCTATGACGCCATCTATCCCGCGCTGGCGGATGACAACGCCCTCGAAAAATGGACCGGCAAAAGCTGTGAGCAAGTTAAGACCGACATCGAGAACCGCATTTTCCGATTAGCAGCCAGGGACATCACCGATGGCTCGCACCGGATTGCGGGAAACTATGGGATGCACCAGTCGGCATTGCTGCGGATTGCCCTGGTACTTGATACGGATGAAGGCGAGCAGACCTCGGCTGACATGGTCGAGTGGGTATTGAAGGGGCCTGAAGTCGTGAGCCGCTACAGCGACACTCCCCTGCCGGATGCAGTCGTGAATCTGTTCCATCGCGACGGGGTGCCGTTTGAGTCGCCCAGCTACAACTGCCACTGGATGACCGACCTCGAAGAAGTTGCCGAACTACTGCTCGCCAACGGGGTCAACATGTGGGAACAGCCGCGTTTCCGAATGCTTTACGAGTGGCCGATGAAGCTCACAGTGTGTGGCACGATGTCACAGCCGATGGGGGATTCGAATAACCAGTTCGCGGGTGCGCTGGGGGCCTCGCCGACCTATCTCGAGGGAGCTTTCGGCCGCATGAGGGACCCGCGCCAGGCGGCTTCGATGGTACAAGCGGCTGAACGCGGTTCGCCGTTTCGCACCAGGCTCTTTGAGAAATCCCTGGAAGCAGACATCCGCCAGGCGGCTGAACAATACGGGAACATGGTGGGAGTGGAGAGCAGTTTGCTCCCCGGCCTCGGCTATGCGACACTACAGACCGGGAATGACACTAATCGGACTGCCATCGCCCTCTACTACGGCTACTACACCGCCCATGCGCATACCGAGCGGCTGAACCTGGAGATATACTCCCATAACCACACGCTCATACCCGACTTCGGATATCCCGAGACCGCCGACACCTACGATCCACGCCGCTTCGGCTGGCTCGCGCACGCGGCTGTGCACAATACAGTCATGGTTGATGCCAAGAACCAGTCATTGGGCGATGGTGAGCTGGTCACATACCATCCGGGCGGATGGGTGCAGATGGTCGCAGGACGGGCCTTGAGCGCATATCCTGACATCGAGCTCGATGACTTCCGCCGTGCCGTCTTCCTTATTGATGTGGACGATGATACCGCCTACTGTGTGGACGTATTCCATGTGGCGGGAGGCAAGCAGCACGATTGGCTGGTCCATGGGCCGCCGTCCGACATCACCCCGGAGACGGTAGACTTCTCAGAGCCGCGCACGGAAGGCACCTTCGCCGGACCGGATATCCCCTATGGCCAGTTCTATGATGAGCCGGACAAAATCGAGGGGAAGCCGGGCACCCGCTACTACCCCTGCAAGGGCAGCGCGTATCAGTGGTTATTCAACGTGCAGGAGGCTCGGCTGACCGGAACCGGCACCGTGCGCTGGGACTTGAACCGCGACCCCAAGCTCTATCCCTACAAGGAGACGGCGGGCATTGGCCTGCGTGCGCACCTCTTGGGCGACAATGAAGCGGTCTTCGCCTGTGACGGAATACCGCAGCGTCGCAAAGACTTCCCCGAGAAGCATAAGTGGATCATCCGCCGTCGCACGGGCGACAATCTCAGGTCCAGTTTCGCCACTGTGTTCGAGCCATTCAATGAGAATGCCCCATCTGTCCGCTCAGTACAGGCCGTTACGCCCTCACCGGATGACGGGTCGGTCGCCGTGCAAATCGTGCATACGGGAGGCACTGACCTCATCTTCTGGACGCAGCAGCCGGATCAACAACACAGCTTCGGCGGCTACGAAATCAACGGACGCGCCGCAGCTGTCAGACTCAATGCCCGGGGAGAGCTAACAGCCGCGCGTCTCTTCGACGGAACCAGCTTGCAGGGAAACGACCTGCACATCACGTCAGCAGGGCCCCAAACGGCGACGATCACCGACATTGACTACGAGCACAACGTGGTGACACTTGATCAGCCGTGGCTGAAGCCGGAGCACACCGGAGCATGGCTGACCGTTGCTACCGGGCAGCACAAGGCGGCGGTGCGGATAGACGAGGTTCTCGATCCGCACAACTTCTCACTCGGCGACCAGGACCTCCGCTGCGGCATTGGCAATGTACTTGCACTCGAGGAGGGGAACCTCATCAAGGGCGATCGCGTTATGTACTTCGTGCATCCGGGAATGGCGGTAGTGAATGAGGCCCATGATCTTGTGGGCCATTTCGCCACCAGGGAAGCCACGAACATACGCCTGGCGGAGAAGAACGTTGCCGAAGAGGCATTCAATGACGCTGACGGTGACGGTCGCAGGCGCTTCGTGGTAATGGCTATCGGCGCGGGCAATACGGTGGTCATCCCCACCCGGGCGGACCTCACAGACAGATAGAACGGGGGCACGATGGGATTGGGCCGAATCAGACTCATCCTGGGTATTGCGGTGGCTGTACCCATCGCCTGGGGCTTGCACGTCATCGGCTGGCCGTGGTATGCCTGCGTGCCGGCGGCAATTCTGGCCGGGCTGAGTACATTGATGATATGGGTGGTCGCCTGGTATGTGGCGCGCAAGATCACCTACCCGCGAAACGCACACAGGCAGCACCGGTTGCTGGACGAAGCGCACGGTCAAATGATGGCAGCCGCGAGCAGCGACGGGCGCAATGATACGGAGCAGGGAGCATGTGGAGATGGTGGCTAGAGTGACGGTGAATGCGGCGGCGGTACTTGGCGGCGGCGCTGGAGCGCGGGCGGTTGCCGCCGACCTCGCTATGCACGGCTGCCGGGTGCGCATGTGGGATTTGCCCCGCTTCTTCGACGGACTGCGGCAGTTGCAGGAAAAACCGGTCCTGAATGTCCGGGGAGCAATCGAGGGCGAGGCCGTTCTGGACCTGGTAACTGACGACATCGCTTTAGCATGTGAAGATGCCCGGGTCATCTTCGTAGTCACCCAGGCGGTCGGTCATCGTGAGATTGCGCAACTCCTCTGCCCGGTCATCCGCTCAGACCAGACCATTGTGGTGAATCCAGGCAGCACCGGCGGCGCGTTAGAGTTCGCCAGGGTTTTCAGGGACGCCGCAGCGCCGCTCCCGACAATCGCCGAAACTGCTACACTTACCCACACGTGCAGAGTGACCGACCCGTGCAGCGTACTCGTCCGGATGCGCGTCGGCCTGGTCAATATCGCGGTCTTGCCGGCCCATCAGACGCAGGCGGTCACCAACATGCTCAAGCCCCTGCTGCCCGGCCTCTCCGCAGCCGCCAATGTCCTCGAAACGATGCTCTCCAATGGCAATCCCGTCATTCATCCGGCAGTGATGCTGCTGAATGTGGCAACAGTTGAGCGCGCCAACGGAGACTGGGAGTTCTACGAGGACGGCATCCGACCATCGGTGGCCCGAGTCATCGAGGCCGTGGATCGCGAGCGCCTGGCGCTCGGCGAAGCTTTCGGCCTGAAGTTACTGCCGGAGCCGGAGATGAGTCGCCGGCAGGGATATTCCGAACACGCCGACTACCTCCGCGCGTACCGCGACGGACCCGGCTTCCAGGGCCTCGGCGGACCTGCTACCATGACACACCGTTATCTGACGGAGGATGTTGCCTGCGGGCTGGTGACATTTCTGCAGCTTGGCGAGCTCTGTGGCCTCCCCATGCCGGTGAGCAG
>CAZCJS010000185.1:0-8464 GCA_964498775.1 uncultured Armatimonadia bacterium | reverse complement strand
ACGCATGTCGGCTCCCAGTTGACGTGATTTCCACCGCGTCATCTGATTCCATCGTTACCGCACTCGCACCCGGCAGATGACCCTCTCTGACTGACAGCCGCGTTGCCCAAGCGCTCTGTTTTTCCAGCAGCACAAAGGCCGGCGTCGGCTCGGACACACTCAGCGCCATCTGGTACCAGTGCGCGTCACCACTCCACCCAAGGTACCTGTTAGACTGCGAAGTGCCCATCACCAGCGTTGGAAAAGTCCCGGTCGTATGTGGCGTCAGATTGAATTCCACGGTGCCATCATGGGTGCTCTCCACCCGCACATACACGTATCCGTCGCTGGCCGGTGTCATTTCTATGGCATCATCGCTACTCACATTGTAATGCGCTGAGCCCGGCTCCGGAGCCGCCGGCAGATGCCCAAACGCTATCGAAAAGTGCGAACCCCACGCGCTGCTCTTATCCAGCAGCGCAAAGTACTGCACCGCGGCAGCCACCGACATCTGGTACCATCTTGCGTCCCCATTCCAAGACAAACGCACCCTGTTCTCCGTGGTTCCCGGAGTGAGCGTGGGGAAAGTCATCGTCCTCTGCATAGTTACTGTGAAATAAACCGCATTGGCACTTCTGCATGTCACCTTGATGTAGCAGTATCCATCCCCTCCGCCGGCTACCACCGTCTCGACGCCCTGATCGGACTCGCTGGACGCGCCCGTTGGCGGTTGCACTCCCTCTGCTATGGACAGCGTTGACTCCCAGCGACTTGTCTTGTTCAGTAGTGCGAACACATGCTGGCCGGCGGTCACCCTCACCTTGAACATGCGTGACTGCCCATGCTCACCCCCAAGTGTCTGCTGGGTACTGGGCTCCCCGAATTCGAGCTCGATAATATCGCCTTGCTGGGTGACTACGGGACTCGCCGCGCCTGATGCAGAAGCCTGCGTCGTCGCTATCCCTGCCGCAACCGAAACAACGATGACTAGTACCACGTAAGCTCCGCCGCTACGCATGGCTCATCACTCCCACTCTTCGAATGGTGCTGCAATATCGGGCCGCAATTTCTGCTCTCCAATTACCGCCATATACGCACTGTTGTTCGCCTACGATCCTGACACGGGGCTGATACCTATCGCCCGCCGATCTGCACCGAACCGCGTACAGGACACTTGTCGCCCGCTCTCCAAAACGGACGCCTACTGCCCTGTCTACATATCAGATTAGCACAGATGCTACATATTTTTCAATACTGAGCTCACCCTAATACCTGAGAGCCTTTCCACCCATCTGCTGTCTACTCTGCAGGCGTCGGTCTCAATTCCCCCGCGGCTACCATCGCCTCCAACGGGTTGTCATCAATCTCAAGTGGCAGCCGCACCAAGCCTCGCCGTCGTGCCGACTCCCACGCCGCAAAAATCTGCTCCGTCGCTCGTAGTGCATTCCGCGCGTTCATTTGACTCTCCTGCCCATTCCGCAGGCAATTCACTATGTCCGCGATACACCGATACACAAACTCCGCACCGTGGCAGCCCTCCCCACCCGTATCAATCTCCTCCCACGCCTGGCCCGCACTCAGTACGCGCAGCGCGCCCATGCCTTCGCGACCAATCTCAATCATCCCTTCCGTCCCCAGCAGGCGGTGGTGACACCCGACGGCACCCTTCGCATCCCCGCCACAGGCCTGCCCGAACACCCCATTCTCATACCCCCACACTACCGTCGAATGGTTCGAGTTATGCGCCCCGAAAACCACATTCTCCTGCGAGTAGTCAAGTCCACACAAAACCCATTTAGTGTCCTGCTCATTATTGAAGTAGTTGCACATATCCCAACTGTGCGAACCGTAGTCATACAGGTCCGAGGTCCCGAACTGGATCGTCTGCAGGTTCCCGATCGTCCCCTCATCAAGCAACTGCTTCGCCAGATAGAACGGCTTGCCGTAGCGCCGCTGATGGTTGAACGTCAGCTTCGTTCCCGCTTCCTCACAGGCTGCCACCATCGTTTTCGCCGCCCCGAACGTGTGGGCCATCGGCTTCTCACAATGTACCCCCGCAACTTCCGCCGCCGCGCAAGCCAACACCATCTCCGCATGTAGATGCGGCCACGTGCAGATGCTCACCATATCCGGCTTCACTGCCGCCAGCATCTCCTCATAGTCCGTGTACGTGTCACTGAACCCGTACTTCTCCGCAAATGCTTCTGCATTCTCCTCCACGAGGTCGGCACATGCCACCATTTCGACATCCGCCAGTTTCTTATATCCGTCGGCATGCATGTGCGCCATCGCGTACCCCATCCGCCCTGGCTTGTCCGTCATCCGCCCCGTTCCTATGAAAGCAACTCGCGTCTTTCCCATCCAGGCATCCTCCATTAAGCCATTCTCCGTTGTGCTCGCAATATGTAGGCCCTACCATTCCGTTCGAACGCTACCCGTGGGGCCTTAGCCGCCGCCAACAAGTCACCCGCATTGCAGTGCATTCGCCACTATTCAGCCAACACCTGCGTATTCAGCCGAAAGGAAATTTCTCTCTGCAGCAATTCATCGCGGCCCTGCACGGGCACGTTCGACGAAAAATCTCCGATTGGAGCTCCAATCGGAGATTTTTTCGGCGTTCAGTGAGCAGTTGATATTGTTCAGCCAGCCTTATCTGAATCGGGGTGATGGAGGGCATGGAAGGCGATATCCAGCGCATCACACTGCTCATCGTTGTGCTTCGAGTACGTCAGCTTCGACACGATGTAAATCGCCAGGAACGCGGCCGGCACGCTGATGACAGCCGGCTGCTCAAACTCCCACGCATTTGCCAGCTTGCCGATGACGACAACGGCAGAAATCAACCCGCCGGTCATGATCCCTGCTATGGCGCCCTTTTCCGTCATGCGCCGCCACCATATGCCGCACGTGAGCAGTGGGAAGAACGTGCTGGCAGCAACGGCGAATGCCAGCCCCACCATCCAGGCGATATTCGCATCCCGGAACGTCAGACCAATCCCGATGGCGACGCCCCCGAAAATAATCACTGCGACTTTCGCCGCTATCATCTTCTGCTTGTCACTAGCCTCACGATAGAGTATCTCGCCGTAGAAATCGTGGGCAAACGCCGAACTCAGCGCTATCAGCAACCCTGACACCGTTGACAGCAGCGCCGCAATGGCCCCGGCGGCTACAAGTGCCTTCGCCCATTCCCCGGCATCGAAGCTGGTGACCAGCATCATCGTGTTCGGGTTCGGTTGCCCAGCCTCATTGACCAGCACCGCCTCGGGTCCCAACACCATTCTCGCATAAGTGCCCCATATCGGCGTCGTGATGTAGAAAAGGCCAATGAACACAAGCACCCATACCGTGGACCACCTGGCCTTCGCTGCATTGGGATTGGTGTAAAACCGTGCCAGGATATGCGGCAACCCCGCCGTCCCGCAGACCAGCGCGATCAGCAGGGACACGCTGCCGAACAGGTTCCACTTGCCGAATGGCCTGACCCAGTCGCGTCCGGTCGGGAACCGCTCCTGCTCGGCTTCCGTGAACGCCGCCGTGCCTTCTACGGTTAGCAGCCCCGGCGGCTCCTCGATACCTCCGCTCACTTCCGCCGCAACCACCTCTCCCGTGTCCCGATACGCGTGTAGCAGCAACTCCGAGTAGTTATGCTTTGGCAGCAAGATGAACAGCGGTGCAATCACAGCCGTAAGCATGATCCAGAACTGCAGCATCTGCGTCACCGTGACGCCGGTCATGCCGCCGAATGCCACATATAAAGTGATCACGCCGCCCAGCACGATCACACCCCAGACCCACGGGATACCTGTCACAGCCTCCATCAGCGTCCCCACACCGACCATCTGCGCGATGATGTATAGTGCCGAGATCACGACAGTCCACAGGATCCCGATGTGGCGCAGACGCTGCGAATGAAACCGCCCCTGGCAGAAGTCGGGGATCGTGTACTGACCGAACCGTCGCAGTGGGCTCGCGATGAACAGCAGCAGCAGAATATAACCCGCCGCGAACCCCGTTGCATACCACACTCCGTCAAATCCGTTCGCCCACACAAATGCTGCCACGCCCAAAAACGACGCAGCACTCAGGTAGTTACTTGAGATCGCAGAGGCGTTGGTGAATACCCCTACACTCCGCCCCGCCACCCAGTAGTCACTCAGCGTCTTGGTCCGCCGCGCCGACAGCAAACCGATTACCATTGTCAACAACAGCACGAATATGGCCGCTATTAATGGGAGCACCTGAATCCCGCCATTACTCATCAGTCACTTCCCCCTCCCACCTGTTGGACAGCGTCGTATAGACAATCGCCATGATCCAAAACTCCAGGTGCAGCACTATCCCCACAAACAGCCAGACGAACGGTATCCCCAGCACCGGCGCAATCATCGCATCGGTCATGCTATTGTTCAAGAACGGCACGATGAACATGCTCACCAGGAATATCGCCGCCAGCAGTATGCTAAGCTTCAATTGCTTATCCTGCATCTGCTCATACTTCATGCCTTTTTCTCCTTCGTGTAGAATCTGGCGCAATCAGCTACGCCAGCTACTATATCCCATAACTAGAAATGCAGCGCAGGCATATGAAATGCCTGCGCCACATCGGACAATGCTTCGCCAATTCCCCGTCCGTCCTCGCCAGACCTCCCCACCACGAAAAAAAATGTCAATAGACTATTATGCCAATCAATTTCCCGGCTGTCATTGCCATTCTCGCAGTGGAAAATGTACTGTGCCCACGAGGGCAACAGCTACCCCCGATCACTACCCGGCACACTATCCCAGCCAACTGCCAACATCTCCCCGTTGACACCCTGGGCGCTGTCGTCCATAATCGGGACTACGATCTCAGTCTCATCGCCGGCGGTGATGCCATAGGCAGCCAGCTCTCTCGCGAAGCCACGGGTGATGCCGAGCACTGCGTGTTTCGAGGCCGTATAGTGGACGCCACCGAGAGTGCTGACGGTTTTACCCGCCGAGGACGACAGGTTCACGATCCGCCCCCAGCCTTGCTCCTTCATCGGCGCGATCACAGCTTGCGAGCACAGGAACACGCCATTGACATTCACCGCCATCACCCGGTTCCATTCTTCCTCGGAGATACTTTCCACGCGGGTGCGATAGAGGATCCCGGCATTGTTGACCAGGATGGAGACGGTGCCAAACGCCTCGAGGGTCTGCTGAACCATCGCCGCCACCTGGTCGCTCTTGCCGACATCGCAGTTCACCGCAATGCTGCGCCCGCCCGAGGCGCTGATCTCCTCACTGAGCCGTTCTGCCGCATCCATGTCCACATCGCTGACCGTTACTGCAGCGCCTTCGGCTGCGAACAGACGCGCGAAGGCGGCACCCATACCACGCCCGGCTCCGGTAATGATAGCGACCTTATCCTCGAAACGCATGTTGCGGTCTGACATCTGGCGCACCTCCGGGTATCTACTCAGTCCAGTCTTCTCGTGCCTGTTCGCGCACCGAGCGGCATCTCCTTCGTTCTGCTCACACAGACGCTCCCCGTGCTGTGGAATGAGCACCGGGAGACCTTCTGCTTTGCGCCCATCTCCATCCCCTCGTTACTCAAGCGCACTGGCCCTCATAGCCCCGCCGCTCTCACTGCCGCGCGTCCAAATCATGCGCCCACTGCTCCGTTGTCATGGTCGTCAGCTCGATGAACCGGCCCTCTTCCGCCCCGTAGCGCGCCCCGAAAACACACCGCCGCGAGCGACACCGGAACCCGACAACCATCCCTTCTCCGTCCTGCTCTGGCCTCACACCGTCGAACCGCAGGTCCTCAGGCCGCACCTTTGTGAAGTAGACTATCAGTTCCCGCGCCGTCGAGACCAATTCCGCGGCCTCGTAATCATCGTTCGCGACCTCGATGTGAGCCTGTCCGAAGTGGTCCGTCAGGTACACCCAGTGCGGCCTGCCCCCACGCTCCGCCAAAAACATCGCCACCATTTCGCCGCTCTCGTTCTTCAGCCCGAAGCCTAGACCGCCTTTTAGCGGCACCGTCCTGCTCTTCTCGACGCCCAGGAACCGAGCGGCTGCCGCAGCCCGTCTCGGCCTCATCCATTCCTTGTAGCGAAGATACCCGCCGCCAGCCCCCCACACGATCAGCCCCGTCGCGACCAACAGGCACCACACCAGGACCGTGCACATGAGGCGGTACACAGACCCCAACAGCTTCCGGGCCGGCCGATGGGTCATTGCGATTGCTCCTTGCTTTCGCGCTATCTTCGCCGAGCCGCGACGCGTCTCCTTGTCGTCACACGGCATCTGGCGAATCGCTGCAGGCTGAGAGATGGGGATGATGCGACGGACGCGCGGTCTCGCCGTAGGGCGAGCAGGTCGTTCCCGCACGCGGAAAGCGCCTGCGCAATGAGGGGGGAAAAATGGTGGAGGCGGCGGGAATCGAACCCGCGTCCGCACTGGAGCCGGCGAGATCTCTACGAGCGTAGTGTGCGATTGAGTTTAGCCGGGGCGGTCCTCGCACACAGGGCCGACAGCGGCGTGCTCGCTTTTGCTTTTCCCCGCAGAGCCGTTGGAGCCTCGTCTATGCAGGTATTCGGCCATTCTTATGCCCGCTTCCCGGCTGGCCGACGAGTCGGGGCAGACATGGCTACTCGTGGTAGCCAAAGCTGCTGGAATTACGCAGCCATTGCCATGTTATTGGCAGTTTTGGTTTTGCCGTGTTTTACGAGACCCGGCGATCTCGGCTCGCTATCTGGCCTGGCTCTACAATACGTCGAGCCCATTCGCCCCCACATTCGGGGTGTCTGACGCACTTATTATACCCCAAAATGCGCCAACTTACAACTTCTCAGCAAACAAAATGCCCATCCCTCCCGCCGTGGATTCAGGGAAATCGGAGCGGGCCCCTGCTCAGACCTGTCTGGCCCCCCCGCACCAACACGTTTCCGCTCACACCGTGACCTGCAGTGCCAGTGCTTCTTTCCCCCAGAGGAACTCCCCCACCAACGCAGCGCATCGGCACTTGCGTATCGCGCTGCGCCCCGAACTCCCTCACCTGATCGCGCTTTATATATACCTCGATGCTGTCTTGCACGGTGATTCTCTGCCAAAAAAACTTGAAAAAAAGTATGTTTGGGTCTTGACAGCGAGGGGAAACACAGCTACTATATGTGAAGTACATATATCGAGCTAACAATGCGTAAGCGAAGAGGCCGCAAACAATTCGATGGTGATGACCCGTTTGCCGACATAGCGAGCAACCTCTCCCGGCTCGTCGAGCCGGTGTTACTCTATCTGCTGGCAACGGGTCGTGCGCACTACGGGTATCAGTTGATGGAAGAGGCGGCACATTTCGCCATAACCGACGCCCATATTGACGCAGCGGTCATTTACCGTACGCTGAGGGTGCTAGAGCAGAACGGCCTTGTCAATTCAAGCTGGGCACCCGGAGCCGGCGGCCCAGCCAGGCGGCTCTACGAGGTGACACCTGCTGGCATCGCGCATTTGAAGCGCTGGGCGAAAGTGCTCGATCAACGGGGTCGCGCCATGACATATTTTGCCCAGCTCTGCAGCGAACTGTAGTGAGGCAATCCACTTTTCTGAACCATCTATATGCAAATAACAAATAGGAGAAGGAACTGATGAAGATAGCTCTTGCGAAAGACGCCCACCTAGTCGCCCCTCATTTCGGTCGTTGTGAAGGGTATGAAATCGTTGAGATAATGGACGGCGAGGTGCTCGAACGCGAGACGGTTGCAAATCCCGGTCACGAACCTGGTGCGCTGCCCAAGATGCTCAATGGCCTTGGCGTGGATGCAATTGTCGCCGGTGGCATGGGGCCGAAAGCGCAGGAGTTCTTCGATGAATATGGGATCCAGACGGTGACGGGGGTGTCAGGCAGCCTCAATGAGGTGATCGAGGCGATCGCCTGGGGCAAGCTCAATGCAGGCGGCGACAATACCTGCCATCATACCTGAGAGAAACCACGGCGAGACGGTCTCGCATGCGAAGAGCAAGCTCAAAGCGTCCATGCGGCGCCAGGACAGCCTAATAACCTAGAGGAGGAGAGTATCAATGAAGATTGCGGTATCAACAACAGGTGACAATCTCGATGCACAGATGGACCCACGTTTTGGGCGGTGCGCATATTTTATCATTGTTGACAGCGAGACAATGGATTTCGAAGTGCTGGACAACACGGCAGCGCAGGCAGGCTCGGGAGCCGGCATCCAGGCGGCACAGATGGTCGGCAATTCCGGCGCCGAGGCAGCGGTAGCGGGCAATTTCGGCCCCAACGCTTTCGGGGCTCTGAGCGGCGCCGGGCTGGCTCTCTATCAGGTTCCGGCCGGCGGGACCGTTCGCCAGGCAGTCGAGGCGGTTATCAGCGGTGAGGCACAGCCTGTCGGTGACGCCACCGTCCAATCGAAGACCGGCATGGGTGGTGCCGCTGCCGCACCGGGCATGGACGCAGGTGCGGGACGTGGTATGGGTGGCGGAATGGGACGAGGTATGG
>CAZCJS010000184.1:0-8467 GCA_964498775.1 uncultured Armatimonadia bacterium | reverse complement strand
GAGGAATATCGCCTCATCATACCCGGATTGCTTGGCACGATGCTGCGCCAGGATGTTGTCGAGGTAGTTGAGACTCTTGATCCTGCTAAGCGGCGAGCTGTCATTGCGACGGGCGTCAGTCAGGCTCAGCTTCATCCCTTCTTCGTAGATGCGCGCGGGATAGCCGTGGTATTCGCGTGCGCTGACAATCACCGTACACCCGTCCGAGACCTCGAGTTCCGACGGCCGGCCGCCAATGCCACGCGTGACCGTCAGGCGCAGGTACGCCTCTTCAAAGCCGGCGGCTGTCAGCGTCTCGGTGATGCCGGCCTCGAGTGCCGCCCTGTCGTACTGCAGCGGCAGACCGAGCACCTCCGCGCCCTTCAGCAGCCGCGTTATATGCTCCGTCAGGCAAAAAACGCACCCACCATACGCGCGCATCGTCTCAAAGAGCCCGTCGCCGTAGAGAAGGCCGCGATCGTCAGCTCGCAGCACCTCCGCCGTACCTGAAAACAGCTCCTCGTTTACCCATGTCACCGTCTCACCGTGACCCATACCGGGCTCCTGATCCGACCGCTGCAATTGTCAATGCTCATCGCGACAAAACGGCGGCTCGGCTTCCACATCCAGCGCGCGGGCTAGTGCCCGCCCCTTGTCCAGAGTCTCGACATACTCCGCCTCAGGAGTCGAGTCGGCAACAATGCCACCGCCGACCTGGAAGTATGCGCGACCAGCCTTCACCACTACCGTGCGGATGACGATGCTTGTATCCATTTCGCCGTCGTAGCTGAGGTAGCCGATGCTGCCGGTATACACGCCCCGTCGTGTCGGCTCCATCTCCTCGATAATCTCCATTGACCGGATCTTCGGCGCTCCGGTTATCGAGCCGCCGGGAAAGCCGGCTCGCAGCAGGTCCACGAAGGAGCACTCCTCACGCAGTTGACCCACTACCGTGGACACCAGATGATGCACCGTAGGAAAGCTCTCCAGCACCATCAGGTCCGGCACCTTCACGGTCCCGATGCGGCACACGCGCCCCAGATCGTTGCGCTCCAGGTCAATTATCATCAGCAGTTCGGCCCGGTCCTTCTCGCTGGCGAGCAGCTCCTCGGCCAGTGCCTCATCCTCGCGTTCAGTCGCTCCGCGCGGACGTGTGCCCTTGATCGGCCGCGTCTGGACCCGGTCGCCGCTCACCCGCATGAAACGCTCCGGCGACGCGCTGACGACCTGAATGCCTTCGAAACCCAGATAGGCCGCAAAAGGTGCCGGATTAACCAAGCGCAACCGCTTGTACAGTTCCCATGGCTCCACCAGCAATTCGCAGTCAAAACGCTGTGAGATATTCGCCTGAAAGATGTCGCCGGCGGCAATGTACTCGATGGTGCGAGCGATGGCTTGGCGGTACGGCTCCGGCTCGAAATTGCAGTGCAGGCCGCGACCTGTCCGCCCGTCGCTCACCTCGGCATCACCCGGAGCCCCGAGCGCTTCCTCCAGCGCGGCCCAACTGTCGCTGTCCACATCACCGCACAGGTACGCGCGCTGTCGCCGGTGATCGTAGCCATACACCGCATCATAGAAGCCCAGATACATCTCCGCCCCGCCGATATCATCCACCGTATCATCCGGCAACACCTCAAGGAGCCGACCGAGGTCATAGCCCAGGTACCCGATCGCACCTCCGGTCAGCGGCACCGGTGTATCTATTCTCTCTCGACGCCGGCTCGCAAGCTGCTCGTCGAGCACCTCAAATGGGTCCGCCTCAAAGCAGCGCAGCGACCCGCCCTCGACCAGTTCGATGTGCCGGCCCCACGAACGCAGAATCAGCGCAGGCTGGCAGCTCACGAACGAGTAGTCGCCGAACCGCCCAAGCTGCATCCCGCTGTCAAGAAACACGGGATGCTCGCGGTCTGCCACGGCGTCACACACTGCTACCGGTAACGGCGCTGACTGGATCTCCTGCGATTGCCACTTCCCCACGGACTCACCTCTCTGGTCCCAATATATCTATGACCGCGACTGCGTCAACCACACTATGGCATGACATTCCGCCCCGTGTCGCCCCATTTCGCCGCTCATTCACTATTTCCTGCGCACTCAGATACCGGCGATCCCAAAACACAGAGAGCCGGCTTGGGTAGCCGGCCCTCTCTGCGATACACCTGCGGATTGCAATCAGTCGTCGAGGTCCAGATATATCGGGAATTGCGCGCAGAGCCCGGCCACCTCGCCGCGAATCCGTTCGAGCACGCCCGGGTTCTCGCGCCCCTTATGGATCACTTCGGCGATCCATCTGCCGATCTGCTCCATCTGCTCCTCCCTCATACCGCGAGTCGTCGCAGCCGGCGTGCCGGGACGTATCCCGCTTGTTTCCACCGCCGAACGCTTATCATACGGTACCAGGTTCTTGTTGCAGACGATCCCTGCGGCCTCCAGTAAATCAGCCGCCGCGCGGCCCGTGATATCCTTATTGGTCAGGTCAACGAGCAACAAATGGTTGTCCGTGCCGCCGGTGACAGGCTCGAAACCCGCGTCCATCAGCGATCGGGCCAGCGCCTGGCAGTTGCGGATAATCTGCCGCTGGTACTCGCGGAAGCCGAAGCTCTGTGCCTCCTTGAAGCACACGGCCTTCGCAGCGACTATCTGCATCAGCGGCCCCGCCTGCACACCCGGAAACACTGCGCCATCTATGCGATCCGCCAGTTCCTGCTTGCACATGATGATCGCACCGCGTGGACCCCGCAGTGTCTTGTGCGTCGTCGAGGTCACCACATCGGCATAAGGCACCGGATCCGGATGGGAACCGGCCGCCACCAGACCGACGATGTGCGCGATGTCGGCCATCAGATACGCGCCCACCTCATCGGCGATCTCGCGGAATATCTGGAAGTCAATAATCCGCGGGTAGGCGCTCGCACCTGCCAGAATCAGCTTCGGGCGGACCTCCTTCGCCTTCTGTAACACCTGGTCATAGTCTATCAGGTGCGTCTGCGGGTCCACCGGGTAGAAGTGAGCCTCGTAGAATTGCCCGCTGAAATTCTGCTTCTTCCCGTGGGTGAGGTGGCCGCCCTGGTCAACGCTCATCGCCAGGGTCTTATCGCCAAGCTCCAGCAGCGCGTAGTAGGCGGCCATATTCGCCTGCGAGCCCGTATGCACCTGGACGTTGACATGCTCGCAGTGGAATACTTCCTTGGCGCGCGCGATGGCGAGACTCTCGATGCGGTCGTAGTTCTCGCAGCCGTTATAGTACCGATGACCGATATATCCCTCGGCATACTTGTTGGTAAAGATTGAACCCATCGCCCGCATCACTGCACGCGACGCATAGTTCTCCGACGGTATCATCATCAGCGTCGTCTGCTGACGCTCAAGCTCATCTTTCATTATCTGACTGGTTTCCGGATCAACCTGTGCAAGAGCATGATCTAACATTGTGGTATTGCTCCTTGTTATTTTCGCATTGGGTACGGTTACGGCACCGCAGCTGGCCCCGCTCGCCGCTGAATGTTGCAATCAGCAAGCGGGGCTTCTACCCGTACCGCCCCTTGGCCGACGAAACTTCCACTCGGCCATCCTCGGATCACGCTCCCATAGTATGGTTCACAACACCGACGCAACCTAGTGCCAGAAATGCCGCATGCCGGTAAGCACCATAGCGATGCCGTGCTCGTCGGCGGCGGCGATTACTTCATCATCACGCTTCGAGCCGCCCGGCTGGATAATTGCCACCGCTCCGGTCTTGGCGGCCGCATCAAGCCCGTCGCGGGCCGGGAACATCGCATCCGAGGCCAGACACGCCCCCCAGGCACGCTGGCCCGCCTTCCGCGCCGCGATGATCGCCGAGTCCACCCGGCTCATCTGACCCGCCCCACAACCCACCAGCGTCTTGCCCTGTACCAGAGCTATCGTATTGCTCTTCACATGCTTGGCGACCCGGTCCGCAAACAGCAGCGACTCCACCTGCGCGGGCGTCGGCTGCTTCTGGGTCACCACCCTCAGGTCCGCTCTCTTGACGCTTTGCGCATCGGGAGTCTGAGCCACGATGCCACCCGGAATCTTCTTTATGTCGAAGTCATTGATCCGCGCCGCCGGAGCAAACTCAGGCTGCACCAGCAACCGCATGTTCTTCGACTTCCCCTTCAGTATCGCCAGTGCATCATCACTGTACCCGGGCGCGATGACCGCCTCGACAAACGCGGCGATGATCGTGCTGTCGTAGTCCCCGGATTCCTCACGGTAGCGCGGGGCGACGACTTCCTGCAGATAATCGCTGTTAAAGATCAGCGCAGCCAGCTCGGCGTCAACTTCCCGATTGAAACCCAACACCGAACCGAACGCCGAAATCGGGTCAGCGGTCCACGCATTCGTGAACGCCTCCGCCAGAGTATCGGCGCTTGCGGCCCCGCACGGATTCAGATGCTTGATGATGATAGCCGTCGGCTCATCGAAGTCCCGCGCCGCCTCCATCGCGGCAGTCAGGTCCAGGTAGTTATTGAACGACAGCCCCTTCTCACCATGCAGTTGCTCGGCGGCTGCCAGACCCGGCTCGTTGGCGGTCAGACCCACATACACAGCCGCATCCTGGTGCGGGTTCTCACCATACCGCAAATCCGAGCCGCGCTTCACAAACCATGGCGCATAGTACCTCGGGAATCTGTCCCCGGCCTCCTCCTGCTCGCTCAGATACCTCACGATCGCCGCATCGTACTGGCCCGTATGCGCGAAAGTCTCCAGTGCCAGGCGCTGACGTGTCTCGTCCGAGACCGCACCGTCGTTGGCACTCATCTCCACAATTATCTCGTCGTAGTAGTCAGGGCTGCAGACCACCGTAACATACCTGTGGTTCTTGGCCGCAGAACGCAGCATCGTCGGACCGCCGATGTCAATGTTCTCGACTGCTTCCGCCATCGTCACGCCGGCTTTTGCGACTGTCTCCTCAAAGGGATATAGATTCACTACGACCATGTCAATCATATCTATGCCGAGCTCCGCGGCTTCCTCCATGTGCGCTGCTTTGTCCCGCACTGCCAGCAGGCCGCCGTGTACCTTCGGATGCAACGTCACCACCCGGTGGTCCATTATCTCAGGGAACCCGGTATAGTCCTCCACAGCTTTGACCGCGACGCCGCCCTCCTCGAGCTTCCGGCGAGTGCCGCCGGTAGATAGAATCTCCACCCCCATCTCAGACAGTGCCCGCCCGAACTCGACGATGCCTGTCTTGTCTGATACGCTAATCAAAGCACGCTTTACTCGGTACATTATGGGGGCCTCACAGTTATGAAAAATCGCCGATCCGCAATACACCCGGCCGCGCTCGTCGCCAGGTGAGCAGGATGGCGCTCTCTATGCTGCTATCGCGGATTATACTCGCTTGATCTGGTCCTGTCAAAGCCGCACTTCCCACAGCCAACCCAGGTACCCACAGCCCCTCCTCAACTCCGAATTCCTACTGACCAACCCGCCGTAGCAGCTCGGCAACCTCGTCCCTCGTCGGCATCGAGGCAATCGCTCCCGAACTAATCGCGGCAAGCGCCGCAGCGGCATTGGCGAACCGATACATCTTCAGAAGCTGCTCCCCGCTCAAATCCGAAATGTCGGTATCGCTCTCCACCAGCCACGACAGCGTCCCCGCCACAAAGGCATCGCCGCAGCCCGTCGTGTCAACCACCGGAACCTCGATCCCTTCCACCTCATCCATGTAGCTTTCTGCCGCGAAAGCGCACCCTTCAGAGCCCAGCGTCACCGACGCCAATTCCGGACCCAGCTCCAGCAGTGCCGTCAGGCCGATATGCACATCATCCGTTCCCGTGATTAGCTCCAGCTCATCCTTATTCACCTTAACCATGTCGCACAGCGACACCGCCTCCGCAAGCGTCTCATAGGCAACATCCTCATCAGGCCACAGCGTCTTGCGGTAATTCACATCGAAGGAGATGACGGCTCCCGCATCAATAGCCCACTGCACGGCTGCGAGTGTGGCGGACTTAGCCGGCTCGCTGACAAGCGGAAGAGACCCGAAGTGAACCACGAGTGCGTCCTCGATGAGCTCGCGCTTGATGTCATCAGGGCTGAGTTGCTCATGAGCGGGGCTCTTGACATGAAATTCGAACTCAGGCACGCCGAATCGCCCGATTGCTACAAAGGCCAACTGGGTGGCATAGTCCTTCGTCATAACCACGCCCGACGTGTCCACTTCCACGTCACGGAGGGTATCTCTGAGGAAGCGGCCGAAGCTGTCATCGCCGAGCTTGGTAATCATCCCCACAGAGGTCCCGAGACTTGCGCATCCCGCCGCTACATTCGCCGGTGCACCGCCGGCATTCTTCTCGAAAGTGAACCCACGCGCCAGGGGTATGCCAACCTCCTGGCATGTCATATCTACCAGCAATTCACCGAGGCAGACGACGTCAGCCATCCGCAGTCCCTCCCTCTTCTCGGCGTACTTTTCGCGCCCGAGCCGCCTGATACCTCCGCCCGATTCCCACACCTAGCTGCAAGCGAAGACGGCTGCCACACCATCCCGGCAGCCGCCATTCTGGCTCTGACTCCCAGCCGACGAACAATCCGACCTACTTGAACAGGCTTTGGGCCGGACGCGCACACAGCTTCACATGCCCGTCGGCATAAAGTACGTTCATCGCCCCGATACCGGTACCGTGAATCTTGATATTCGTCGGCTTGCAGAAGAAGTCCGACATCAGCCAACAGTCCGAATCCCACAGCTCGGTCAGTACGCGCGGTTGGTTGCCCCACACCTTCTCATCTAGGAAGAACCAGTCTATCCAGGTTTCCCGATTCGGTTTGCCCGGTGTCACCGCCGCCGGCAACCCATCGAACGAGTAAGAATAGTAGCCGATATTACCCGCGGCCCAGTTCTCCGGTGTGGGCAGCAGACTGTCGAAATCAAACTTGACCCCGGACGGGCAGTAGAATACCTGATAGTTCTTCACATACGGATCCAGTTGCCGCACCAGACGCCGATGCGGATTGCTGGCATGGTCATCACAGGGAAACTGCCCGTCAAAATCCGAAGCATACATCTTCCACGCCAGTCCCAACTGCTTCAGATTGTTCACGCACGCCGTGGCACGCGCCGACTCCCGGGCCCGCGCAAATACCGGGAACAACACCGCTGCCAGGATCGCTATGATAGCGATCACCACCAGCAGCTCAATCAGCGTGAAGCCTCGCCTCTCGTCACGCCACATAGTAATCACTCTCCCGGTGGACTAATGGGTAGGTCGCTGTTGCTATATTGTACGCCCCCCGCGACTACACCTCAAGTCTGCGCGATCGACCGCCGCCCTCGCAATCAACGGCTCCAGCGCTCATGCACCGCCGGCATCTCCGGAAATGCCGCATGTGGCTCCAACTGATACCAGTAACCCACTGAGCTGACATCATCCGTCAGCGGCTCATAGCATCGATTCGGCCACCAGCCCAACTCCTGCATCGTCACGCGCAGATCCTCATCAAACCGAATCGGGTCCATCACATGCCAGCGATACAGCCCGTGCTTCGGCGGCTTGCCTTCCTCCTTCTGCCACAGCGGATAGCCCAAAAAAGGTGTCGAGAACGTATCGCCGAAGCTCCACGCCCCACCGAAGTAGTCCTCCGTCCCGGTCCCGCAGATCGTCGGGTACTGCTCGTCGCCGTCAATGTAGAACTTGATCTCGCCCTCCCCCCACCATCCGTCGGAGAACTGCACCCAGGCCAAATAGGTGCCGACATACTGACCCTTTCCCTCGATACCATCTAGAATAACATGCTCCGGGCAATCTCTGGTTCCCATCGCCCGACGCCACTGCGCATGAAGATACGCCGCGTCATCGGCCACCTCCGTCTCCGCCCACGTTATCTGATAAAAGAACCCCGGAATCTCCTCCCAGCGCTGGTTCTCGATAGTGATTCTCGCTCCATCGCGGAACGGCATCGGCCAGTAGCTGTTCATCCCGCCCGACGGGTTCACCGCAACGGGGAGCGAGTTGATCTTCGTCCGCAAGCTGTGCCCACAGCAGAAGAAGTCCCCCAGCGGCACCTTCACCGAAGGTGTCTCCTCCCCATCCCAGTACATCCGCAGGATACAGTCCCGGTAGGCGAGCTCTCGCACCGTAATCCAGATGTGCTGGATCACGCCGGAGCCGGCGATGTCGGCCAGCGTCACCGTCTCTCCGGGCGCCAGCGTGATACAGGGCCGCACTTTCCAACCCTCACCCAGCATCGCTGCACCGCCGGCCGCATCGGGCGCATCAGGTTTAGCCCGAGCACCGCCGCCCTTTTTCCCATCCGGATTCTCCGCGCTGATCGAGCGCGTCTTCGCCTCGGCCAAAAACGGCACGCCGCCCAGTCCAAACTGAAAGCTATGATTAAACATGATCCAATCTCCTCCCCACAAGTCGTTGCCGATACCTGCTCACAACGTATTACACCAACGCCCTGGTGGCGCTTCGGTGAGCAATACTGAGCTTCGCTAGTCTCACCACTCTCACCT
>CAZCJS010000183.1:0-8483 GCA_964498775.1 uncultured Armatimonadia bacterium | reverse complement strand
TTCGGGCAGACTGCCCCCTCAAATACTCCCGCTTCTGCGTTCGCAGCTGCCTCCACTTTCACAGCGAACTCACTGTAGAACTCCTCGAGCAACTGCTGCCACTCCAGCTTACCGTCCTGCACACTGTCCAGTTGCGCCTCGACCTGCGCAGTGAATTCTATGTCAACGATCTCGGGGAAGTTGGCAACCAGAAAATCGCTGACTACAAAGCCAACTACCGTGGGTATGAAAGCGCGCTGTTTCATTCTCACGTACTTGCGCTGTCGCAGGGTGTCAATGGTCGGCGCGTAGGTGCTCGGACGCCCGATACCATTGTCCTCGAGCTCCCGCACCAGCGATGACTCAGTGTAGCGTGGCGGAGGCTTGGTGAAATGCTGCTCGGGCAATGCCTCCACAAGCTCAAGCTCCTGCCCCTTCGCCAGTTGGCGCAGCAGGCGCGCTTCCGTCTCATCGCGCTCCTGCGGCATGACCGCTTGGTAACCCGGGAACACCAAAACCGCCCCACCCGCTCGCAACTTGTACTCACCGGCCGCAATCTCGACACCGATCTCGTCAAACTCCGCGGGCGCCATCTGACTCGCGACAAATTGCCGCCAGATCAACTCATATAACCTTGCC
This sequence comes from uncultured Armatimonadia bacterium, assembly GCA_964498775.1. GTDB lineage: Bacteria > Armatimonadota > Zipacnadia > Zipacnadales > UBA11051 > UBA11051. The sequence continues at coordinate 7,865 of CAZCJS010000183.1, read as the reverse complement.
TGGTCCTTATCCAAAAACGGCTTCATCGCCTCGGGTGTATGGAATGTATCCGTTGGCCGGATCGCCTCGTGTGCATCCTGAACGCCCTTGCGCGCCTTCTGCTTGGCACCAGGGCCCACGAACTTTTCCCCGAACTGGTCAGCGATGAACGCACGCACCTGGCCTTGTGCTTCCGCAGAAATGCGCGTCGAGTCGGTGCGCATATAGGTGATCAGCCCCACAATGCCATCTGCGGTCTCGACGCCCTCATACAACTGCTGGGCCACACGCATCGTCTTCTTCGCCGCAAAATGCAGTTGACTGGCCGCCGCTCGCTGCAGCGTGCTGGTCCGGAAAGGGGGTTGAGAGGCTCGGCGCGTCCGCTTGCTGCTGATATCGCTGACCGTGAAACTAGCTTCGCTGAGATCCTCGACTATCGGCAGAACATCCGCTTCAGTCTTCAGTTCAAGGTCATCGCCGCCACGTGCCTTCAACTGTGCCTTGAACTGCCCGGCCTCATCACCCGTCGAGAGCAATACATCAATCGTCCAGTACTCATCAGGCTCGAAGGCCGCTATCTCGCGCTCACGGTCGCAGATGAGCCGCAGAGCCGCCGATTGCACCCGCCCGGCACTCAGTGCCCCTTCCTTGCCCCGGCTCCCAATCCTCGACCACAGAACTGGACTCAGTTTGTAGCCCACCAACCGGTCAAGGATCCGCCGTGCCTGCTGGGCATTGACCCGCGGCATGTCTATCGTCCCCGGATGCGCCAGCGCCCGCAACACCGCTTCCTTCGTGATCTCGTTGAACTCGATGCGTCGCGCCCCCTCCAGCCCCAATGCCTCGACCAGGTGCCAGGCGATAGCCTCGCCCTCCCGGTCCGGGTCCATCGCCAGATACACCTCGTCTATACCCTTGAGTGCCTTGTTCAGGCTGTTCAGCGTCTTTTCTTGCCTTGGTATCGTCTCGTACTGCGGGGTGAAGCCGTGCTCCACGTCTACCGCAATACCTTCCTTAGGCAGGTCACGCACGTGTCCACGAGACGCCAGCAGCTTGTATTCGTCCCCCAGGAACCGGCCCAAGGTTCGTGTCTTCGTCGGTGATTCGACTATGATTGCTTTCTTCAATGGCTGCACCCTCTGTAATAGTATTGCCTGTTATCGCCTATAACTTTGATCCTATGATATTCTCACGTATGTGTTTCCCGGAAACCGCCTGACTAAACCTTTCATCTCCAGCATCATCAGTGTCGCATTGACTGCCGCCGTGGGGAATTCCGTAGCTTCCGCAATCTCATCAACCTGGCGTGGCTCAAACGACAATGTCTTCATGATGGCTGCTTCGTCGCCCGTCAATTCCGGTTGCTCCTCGCGTGGCACTGAGCGTTCCGGCACTGCCTCCAGCATCACCCCGAGAGCCTCAACGACGTCTTCAGCCACTTCCACCAGTCTCGCGCCATCCTTAATCAACATGTGACAGCCGTGGCTCAGAGGACTGTTCACATCCCCCGGTACCGCGCAGACCTCACGCCCCTGTTCACTTGCGTGTCTCGCTGTGATCAACGCCCCACTCCTGGTCGGAGCCTCAACAACAACGACACCCATGCAAAGACCGCTAACCACGCGGTTACGCGAGGGGAACCGCTCGCGAAGAGGCGCGGCACCAAAAGCGAATTCCGTCATTACCGCTCCGTTGCCGGCGATCTCCTCACGCAATCCGCGGTGCGACCTTGGATAAGTGATGTCGGCACCCGAGGCCATCACGGCAATTGTGCGGCCGCCAGCCTCTAGTGCCCCGCGATGCGCCTCACCGTCTATCCCCTCAGCCATACCGCTGACGATGGTGAAGCCACGCCGGGCCAGGTCGCCGGCCAATCGCTTCGCCACCTGCCGCCCGTAGGCACTGCATTTGCGCGTACCGACTATTCCCACTGCCTGATCGTCTTCCCGCAAGATACCGCCCTCTACGAATAGCGAGGGCGGCGCACCGTCTATCTCCGAAAGCAACGCCGGATAGGCCTCACTGCCCCATGTCAGCAGATTAATATTCGCGGCGGCCATCGCATTTTTGGTGTCCGCCACGTTGATCAGCCGCTGTGCATCCCGTAGCTTCTTGATGTGACTCCTGTCTATCCCCTCAACTTCGGCAATCCTAGATTCAGAAGCCTCAAATATGCACTCCGGCCTCTCAAAAGCCCGCAGCAAAGCGTGTTGACGGAGCGTTGTCAGACCGCTGGCGTTAAGCAACAGCCACGCGTCCAAACTTTCCATGTCACCGCCCCCCGACTCTCGTAGCCCTGTCCGGGAAAAAGGGAAGAGGCCCGCAGGCCTCTTGCCTCACCGCACAGTATCCTATTCGGAAGTCACACCAGGTGTCAAACGCTTTCGTCTCCCAGATTGCTCTTGCCTTGCGGGATGGCAGCCTTTGAGGCGGCCTCGGCCTCCGCGAGTTGCTTTCTCAAGTCAGCCACTTCCTCGCGCAGGTCCCGCACCATCTGTGTGCGTTCCTCCAGCTTCTGCTTTGCCACACCCAGCTGTGCGCTTACTCCACGTGCCTTACCCGCTTGTGCCGCCCACGTTGACCATGCCGCGAAGCCCATCACCAAGACGCCAATTATCACACCGGCCAGCGCCAGGAACCCGATCGGCATACTCACGCCCTGGCCCGTACCCCCATATGCCAGCCCGACCACGTCAATCTCAGCCATGTTCCAGGTAATGAACATCGCCGTATAGCCGGCAATCAGAACCACGACCAGCACTAACAGAATAACCCTACCCATGATGGCCTCCCTGCACGAAGTCTAGCGGATGTATCTGGTCTACACTGGCGGGCCCGGCGGTGGCATCATACCGGGCTCCGGCGGGTCACCAGGCATTCCCTCTGCGCCAGGGCCACCGGGCCGCCCTGCCTCCGGTTCCTTTGGCCCAGGCGGCTCCAGAGAGTTGTCCACAGTGAATGCCATTTGCGCTTTCGCCTCGTTACCTGCCCAGTCTCGGGCCGATATCACAATGTTGCGAATACCATTGCCCAATGCACCTGCGGCACCACGCGGAGCATATATGTACCACAGCAAGCCTTGCTGGGCGTCATAGGTTGTCTCCAGCAGCGTCCCATCCATCTCCATCGTCACGCCTTCCGGGTCCAAACCGGTGCCGCTATCCATTACCACTACCGAAACCGACAACGGCGGTGAGCCTGGCACCTCAACCAGATCCGCATATCTGCCGGCGAAAGTGTCTGCTCGATCCAACACCAGTGGATACCGCACCTGGATATTGCCCCGACCAGGTACATCCAGCAAACCCGCGGTAATCTGTGGTTTGACATTATCCGCCGCGACCGTCTCAAAGCCGTAGAGTACCCCATCGGCCGCCACTATGTACCCGCTGTTTTCACTGAGGCTGAGCCCGGGCGTGACGACATCCTCGAACCTGGTCGTTGTCGCTGCTTGCGTCCGGCCTCGGCTGCCTCTGCGCCCTCCTGGTCCGGGCATCCCCTCAGGGCCTCCGTCCGGTCCCATGTCGGCCCCTGGAGGTCCACCGGCGTCGCCATCAAGCTCTGCCGGCCCTCGTCCCGCTTCCGCACCGCGACTGCCCGCGCCGTCTCGCTTCGCCGTGGCCTCCTCCACCTTAGGTGTAGGCAGCCTGTACTCCCACAGCAGCGAACCACTGGTCACGGAAAGCGCCGCCAGATTTGTCTTCCCAAAACGCGCGTACAAAACATCTCCCGCGATGCTCAGCGGTCCCGATACGCCCTTGCGCACTCCCTCCGTCGGAAAGCGCCAGACGATCCTGCCGTTGTTGCTGTCCAGACAGTAAACCACACCATCATTGCTGCCTACATAAATCCGCCGACCATAGGTCGCCGGCGCTCCCGTTATTAAGCCACCACTGGTGAAGGTCCACCGCCGTACCGCTCGCCGTGTATCAAAGGCCATGAGCTTGTTGCCCGCAGCAACGACAACCTTGTTGCGCTCCATCACCGGAGCCACGAATACATCCTCCGAACCCAGAGGCGCACGCCACACCATCTTGCCGTCACGCGCACTGATCGCGTAGAGATACCCATCAGCGGAGGCGGCGTAAACGGTATCGCGATGATAGCAGGGTGCACCAGCCACCCCGTCGCGAGTCTCGAACCGCCAGAGCAACCGCTGTCTCTCCGCATCCATTGCGTACACGCGCCCGTCATCCGAACCAAAGTACAACACGCCCGCAACATACAGCGGCGAGCCCCGTACTGCACCTCCCGTCGGGAACTGCCAGAGACGGTGCCCGCTCTCTGAATCCACCGCCCACAGCTGCTTGTTGTCAGATCCGAAGTACAGTACTCCCTTGTGCAGCAGCGGGGTCGAGTACACCGGACTGCCCGCTGAAAGCTTCCAGCGTTGTTCGCCGGTGCGGCGGTCAACAGCATACATCGTATCATGGGCCGGGAAATACACATTCTCGGCGCCCACCGCTGCCGAACCCACGATCTTGACGGCAGCAGTTACCTCTGGCGAATGACGCCACGTCAGGGCCAGGGGCAATCCCACAGGCAACGCACTGACGCCGCTGTGGCCAGGGTCATAGCCGGCCATATACGAAGACACGGCCGCTTGTTCATCCTCCTGTCCCATTACCGGCATTCCACACAGAGCCGCTACTATGACGCAGATAACCAATATCTCAAACTGGCTGCGATGCATTGGCGCTCCTCCTGGCAAGGCCGATATCCAGTGCTCTCCATGACCTCGACAAACTGGGAATCCTACTCTTACTATAGCCAATAATACATACCGCCAAACCCCTGCTTACTGCCTTCACTGCCCCGTCGGCGGCAGCCCACCGATCTGGACCCAGACCGCCGGTACAAGATACTCCTGTGCCGCTTTCTGCACCTGCGCTGGTGTCACCTGACTTACCCGATGAAACGTGTCCTCAACCAGTTCCGGACCGCCACCTGCCGCCAGTACCTCGAACCTCCCAATGAGGTCTGCCGCGTGCAGATTCCGCTGCTGGTTCAGGAAATACTGCCCGGCCAGGTAACTGATTGCTCTGTCCACCTGCTTCCTGCTCGGCGGACTCTTCTGCAGAGATGCTATCTCATCGCGCACCGCGGCATAGACCTCGCCTGCTCGCGCAGCGTCACATGTAGCCGCGATCTCGAAGGTTCCACACAGTTGTGATCTGCTCACATGCGCATCTGCCGCGTAAACTAGAGCCTTCTCCCCACGTAATTCACGCCACAGTACCGATCCCTCGCCGCCGCCCAGAACCGCGGCCAGCACCTCGATGACCGCATAGCGATGATCTGACGGCCCCGGCGCACGCGCGAGCATGTATATTACTGCGCTCTCACTCGGCCACGGCCGATGGATATACAGAGGCTCCCGGTCCGCGAAACGCTGCTTGCCCGAGATTTCAACGCCCGCTCCCGGCAACACCCCGCCAAACGCACTCTCGACAGATGCTTGACACTCTGCAAACTCCATCGGCCCACAGACAGCCAGAATCATCCGGTTCGGATGATAATTGCGCTCATAGAAGCTACGGACTTCTCCCTGCCGAGTGCGCTTGATGCCCAGGCGCGTGCCGGTCGCGGGCCACCCGTAAGCCGTGCCTGCAAACATGTAATCGTACGCCAGATACGCCGCGTAGCCCAAGCCGTTTTCCTCAATACGCTCTATCTCTTTCGCATGGGCCACCCGCTCGGCGGTGAAATGCGTCCAGTCAAACTCCGAGCCAAAAAGAATCTCGCGTAGCGGCTCCAGGCATTCGTTCGCATACTCCGCAAGCGCCACGACACTCACCTGCGTACAATCTGAATGCACTGACTGACCAACAACCGCACCATACTGGCTCAGTCTATCTACAGGCCCAACTCCATCCGCATCCGCTGGGCGATGAAGTAGCATCGCCTGCGTCAGACTCCGGATGCCGGCTGTATTTTGAGTCTCGTAAAAGGCGGGTATATTGACAAAAGCGCTGAACGCCACAGTTTCAGCAGCCGGATTCCTCCGGAATAGTAGCGTCATGCCATTAGTTAATCGGGCCCGCTCAACGAACGGCAACTTCTCTACAGGTAAAGGTACTGCCTGGCAACGGGCGGTTAGCGCCACCGCAACACAGACCAACACTACCCCAAATATGCTCCTACCCGTGCGCCAAAGGGCTATCAATATCAACCTTCACCGCCACTGGACCCGTGTGCTCCGAGCCGTTCCAGGCCCCGTCTGGCGTCATAGTTTGTGTCATCCGCAGTTACCGCAGCCGTATAGGCTGCTATTGCGTCGTGCGGCCGGCCCATTCGCTCGTACATCTGGCCCAATTGCACGTTAATCTGCGCGTCCGTGGCTTCGTCAGGCGAGGACTCCAAGCCAGTCTCCAACGCCACCTGCGCCGCTCGATATTCCTCCCGCGCCTCATAGGCCCTCGCTATCTGGCGAAGTGCCTCTACGTACGACGGGTATAACGCCAACGCATTATTCAGATATTCAACTTCCTTATCGTAGAGCTTGGCATGATGGTAAGTGTGCGCGATCAGAAAGTTCACCCGCGCCCGCTCCATTGCCGTATTCGCAATCACTGCATACGGAATGCGTTGCAGAGCATTGAGATACTCGTGCCGGGCACGATACCACGATGACATCTGGAAGTACACGTTGCCAAGCTCCAAGTATGCATCCGGTTTGCTCGGATCAACATCAATCGCGCGCGTCAGGTAATCTATCGCCGAACTCATACGCTGTTGGTAATAGAAATCAACAAGCGCCGCACACAGCAGGGCATTGTAGTTCTTGTTGTCCAACGCCAGCGCTGTCTGCGCCTCCTCAAGTGCCTTTGTCGCCTTCTCCTGCCCCAGGTAGGCCTTTGACAGAGCCGCGTGTGCCTCTGCATCGCCCGGCCTTAGCGCGATGACCTTCAGTATTGCCTCAACCGCTTCCTCATATTGGCCGATGTCCGTAAGTACAACTCCTAGCGTCTGGATTGCATCTGCATAGTCCTCGCGCAGTTCAATGGCCTTCTGCAAGGACGCGAGCACGTCATCATAAGTGTGGGACTCGACCTTTAACTCCGGCATCGTCACGTAGGTGCGCGCCTGGAAAAGATATATCTGGGCCTGCGCAAGGTGAGCCGGTGCATAGCTCTCATTGTTCTTCAGCGCCTCGGCAACACTTTCCAGAGCCGCCTCCGTAACCGAGATGCACTGGAAGAGCAAGCCTTGATTGTGGAACAGATCCTGCGCGTCACGCAGATACGCCAGAGCCACCAAAGTGTGTGGCTCAGGGTCGGCAGGATTGCCTCCCTGTTCCAGATCCAGGCAGCGTCGGTACGCATTCCGCGCCTGGGCCCAGTTCATCATCTTTAGACGGGTGTCCCCCACTGCCTTGTTAAGAGCCGGCCACAGGTGCATTTCACTCACGAAGGTGTGCGCGTTACCATAGTGCTGCGCCAAATACTCCTCGGTCAGCCCCTTCTGCCGCTGCTCAACGACTGTCAGTTCGCCCCGCTCCAGCCTGCTGTGCAGCGACTTGTATTCGCGACATAGCTCGTTGGCGCTCTCCAAGTGCGCAAGCGCTTCCTCATACAAACCCGACGCCGTCTCGGCAAGACCCAGGTAGTAGAGACACTCAACATTCAACGGCTCGGCGCGCGTCAGAGCGCTCAAGGTCGCAATCGCTCTGTCGTAGTTATTCTGCCGGTAGTATACCCGCCCCAGGACCATGTTTATGTCACCGACGTCGCGTCCTCGCCGCAGACGAAGTTCCTCCTGATACACCTGCACTGCCTCATCGTACGCAGCTTGGTCCTCGTAGATCTTGCCCAGATACAGACGTATTCCGGGGCGATGCGGATTCAGTTCTATCGCATGCTGGAACGCATCCGAGGCGGCCTGCA
>CAZCJS010000182.1:0-8652 GCA_964498775.1 uncultured Armatimonadia bacterium | reverse complement strand
ATGGTTGAGACGCCACTGGAGGAATGTAAGAGGCGCGACCCCTAGGGCCTCTATGCCCGGGCCGAGCGGGGCGAGATTAGTGACATCGCCGGCTGGCACATGCCCTTCGAGGCCCCTCAGAACCCCGAAGTCTTCATTGATACAATGCAGCTCAACCCGGAAGATGCTGCCGAAGCGATCCTGGCCAAAGTCCGCGAACTCGGATACATATAGGTCATTTTCAGGGAGACAGAGGAACTCGCACGGCTGGGATCAGTTTCCCAGGCCGTCTTTCCTTTTTCTGTGCCGGCTCATACATTTATCAAAAGTCATGAATAGATGTGTGCCAGGATGGATATACTAAAGGAACAGGTGTGAGACGCCCTCTGCAAGTGCATATCGGGCGCCCCCAATAACCCCCACAGTCGTGTCATGCGGCGTTGCAGTTTGCTTCCCATACCTCGGCGGGAGAAAGCGTGGATACTGGCTTGACTATTGCACGCACTATCCGTGGTGGCTGAGGTGCATAGCAAATTCGCGTTGACGATGGCCCGTGATGTCCTGTACCCTTGGGCTTTCAAGTACTGGCTGCACGGTTGTGACGACCGGCGTTGTGGCGTCGGCTGAGTGTGTGTTGGATTGTCTGCGGTGACGCTGAATGGTTAACGCCCTCACAATAGACCTCGAGGAGTTCTTTCACGGCGACAACCTCGAGCAATACTGGCCGGAATCAGAGTGGGAGAGCGCCCCTTTGCGTGGCCACTACACGGTTCCGCCGCTGCTGGATACTCTGGATGAGCATGATGTGAAGTGCACGTGGTTCGTGCTGGGCTGGATGGCCGAGAAGGAGCCCGATGTGGTCAGGCGCGTCGCTGATGCGGGCCACGAAATTGGCTGCCACGCGTATTCGCACCAACTCGTTTACCAGCAAAATCCCGACAGTTTCAGGCAGGAGATCAGCCGCGCGACCGAAGTGGTGGAAGATGCCACCGGTGTGCGGCCCACTGTTTTCCGTGCCCCGTGCTTTTCCATCAACGCCACCTCGCTGTGGGCGCTCGACATCATCAAGGAATTCGGGTACGAAATCGATTCGAGCTTGTTCCCGGTACCACGTGGGCCCTATAGAGTGCCCTCTTTGCCTTCTGGACCATCTATGCTCGAAAACGGCCTCATCGAGTTCCCGCCAACTGCCATTGAGACATTCGGGTTGCGCTTCCCCGTCGCCGGCGGTGGATACTGTCGCTTCATGCCCAACTGGCTCGTCATCAATCTGCTGAAGCGGGCTGAGCGCTCGCAGGTGCCACTGAATTTCTACTGTCACCCCTGGGAGTTCGACTGCCGGCAACCGCGCACACCGATACCGTCCCCGTTGCGGGCCTTCAGGCACTATGTCGGCAGGAGCTCGTTCTCTACACTGTTCGACACACTTCTTAGCACGATGAAATGGGGAACGATCTCGGAGGTTGCCCGGAGGTATCTCAACCGCGCCGGTGGGAAGGTCGGCGGATAGTCACCCGCCTCGTTTGCCACTGTAGGCGTGGCTGGTATTCCCGAAGGAGACTTTCGATACAGGCTGGGCCTTGCCCAACATTGCGCCTCTGAGTCGCGCCAGAGCCCGAACCTTTCGCCCTGCCCTCGCGTCCAACCACCCAGCAGCCCCCCACGACAGACTAAGAGGGCTAATGGAGGACATCGAGCCCGGTGTGGAGAAGTGGAGCAGATGCCCTTATTCGACACGGCGCAGACAGCACGGGAGCGCGGCGAGGTCGGCCACCGTTCCCAGCCGACAGAGCTTCACGGGCGGGCTTATGCAGGCCAGAAGCTGCGGTATCAGCTCTGCCTGCTTGCCGCCGACATTGTCTCGACCGTATGCGCCTTGCTGCTGGCCGCCTACCTCTTCACATACCTATTCAGCGCAGATGCTCGCATCGCACTATACCCCCATTTCGTCATCTTCACCTTCTGTTGGGTGGCGGCCGCCTTTGGCGGACATCTCTACACGCTCTCGGTGCGTCATCCGCTGGTGCGCATCTTCGACGCTTACGCCAGTCTCTTCTTTGGCACACTGCTGGCCATTGTGGTAACGTTTATTGTCAATCCAGGGTGGCTCAGCTCTCGTATATTCTATGTTGTCGCATACCTCCTCGGCCCGCTTCTGTACGGCTTGTCTCGCATTATCGCCGCCGGGCTTGTTGCTGATGTCCTCATCAAGAGCCGCGTCGCCGTGCTCGGCACTGACGGCACTGCGCGGCAGGTCATCCAGCACCTCTTCTCAAATGGCAAACTGAACACCTACGATCTGGTGGGGGTTATCAGTACCGCCAAGTACGTCGCCGGGGGTGAAGACATCGAGGGGCTGCCCGTCATCGCCGGGCTGGAGGACTGCCCCGAGTCACTAATGCGTCGCCTGGTCAATACCATTGTGATTCCCCACTCCGGCCCCTTCAGCGAAGAGGTTACCCGCGGCCTGGCCCAGTGTGATGCCATCGGCATCCATGTGCTGCGTTTCGAGGCTGCGTATGAATTGCTCACCAACCGTGCTGCCGTGTTCAATGTCGGGCCCGACTGGCTTACCAGCATTGAGACCGTCCGATATAACAAATACGCGACCCGGCTCAAGCGCGTCCTGGATGTGGTAATAACCATACTACTCATGCCCCTCGCCGCCACTATCATCGGCCTCTGTGCCGTACTAATAAAAGTCTTTTCACCGGGTCCGGTGTTTTATCGCCATAGTCGTGTCGGAAGGAATGGTCGCCACTTCACGTTGGCCAAGCTGCGCACCATGATCCCGGACGCCGAAGCCGAGACTGGCCCGGTGTGGGCGGCGGAGAATGACCCCCGCGTTACCGGTATCGGCCGTATCCTGCGCATGATGCGGCTCGATGAATTGCCTCAGCTACTGCATGTGCTCACCGGCCAGATGTCGCTCATCGGGCCGCGGCCGGAACGCCCGCCTATTGCCGAGCAGCTCAAGCAGGAGATACCCCTCTACGAAACGCGTTTGCTTGTCCGCCCCGGTATCACCGGTTGGGCGCAGATCAATCACAAGTACGACTCCAGCACCGAAGACGTCATCGAGAAACTCCGCTACGACCTCTACTACATCCGCAACATCTCATTCGGTCTGGATCTACAGATACTCCTCCGCACCATCGGCGTCGTCCTTGGCAGGAAGGGTGCCCACTGAGGCGGAAACCTCGAGTGGATTCGTCTCTCTGCTAGCAGCCGGCCCTCAACGACATTCCTCTACACCGTGCTCAGTCTTCTCTCTGACGAAGGCATTCATGCGCCGGACGGCGAACACAGTGGCATCTGCAAGTTGCTGCTCGCCGTCTCGCAAGATCTGAATGGGGGAGATGACATTGGCCGAAGACCGCTTTCAGCTTCCGCCGTATCCGCTCGAAGACAAGATCGCCGAGCTCTTCTGCCACCTCGCCGGCGGGACTAGTTTCGAGCCGACCGGCCTTGATCGCGAGCTCTACCTCGACCTCGCCGAGCCGATAGTCCGCTACTCTCTGGATTGGCAGGATGAGAACGGCGCGATCATTTCGCCGGTTGTGGGGCGCGAGACGTCCACCACAACCGCGCGCTTCGTGGGAGCTGTCGGCGTCTGCATCTGGGGCGGGCGCTGTGAGGACCTGATAGAAACCTGCGCGCTGAGCATGGACTACTGCTGCGAGATCATGGCAGGGGAAAGACCGCCAGGGGGGCCGTTCACCGGACCGGAGTTCTACACCAAAGAGCTGATGTTCGCCTACTTTGCACTTGCAGGGAAGGTGGACGAGGACAGACATGAGCACTGGGGAAAGCAGCTTGGCAGCTTCGATCCGTGGGCGCGCTATCCGAGTTGGCGCAACTTCAGCGACAGCAACTTCCCCATCTACGGCGTCTGCGGGGAGCAACTCAAGACCTACGCCGGACTTTCCGACTCACGCGACGCCATTGACGCCGTTCTCGACAACCAGTTCAAGCTCATCAATCCCTGGGGCATGTACCGCGACCCGCATGACCCCTTCACCTATGATCTCACCGATCGCCAGCAGCTTGGCATGTTGCTTCATTTCGGCTATGAGGGCCGCCACAGCGGCTGGATAGCTGAGGCGACGCGACGCGGGGCTCTGACACAGCTACTTTACACTTCCGTTACCGGCCAGATGCCCTACGGCGGTCGCAGCAATCAGTATCACATTATGGAGGCAATGGCTGCGACTATATGTGAGCTGGAGGCGCGTCGCTACGGAGACGAACGGCCCGAATACGCCGCTGCCTTCAAGCGTGCCGCACACCTCGCCGGCAACTCGGTTCGCTCATGGATACTAGACCATGAGCGTCCCTTAATCATTAAGAACCGCTTCGAGGCCGAAGACTGCCACGGTGACGCCGGCTATGATGGCAGCCCCTACGCGGCCTACGCCCTGCTCATCGCCAGCATCCTGGGCACTGCATATCAGCTTGCTGACGAAGACATCCCCGAAGGGCCGACACCCACCGACCGGGGCGGTTACGTTTTCCAGATTTGGCCCAGCTTCCATCGCACCTTCGCCACCTGCGGGCCGTATCACCTCGAGATTGACAACCGGGGCCAGGCTGGGCATGACGCTACCGGCCTCGGGCGCTTCCACAAGCGAGGTATCAGACCAAAGACTGCGCTGTCCATGTCTATCCCGGCGAATCCGAGCGTGCAGATGTCCATCGAAGCATCTCCGGAATACGCTGCTATCGGCCCGGTGACCAAATGGGGCCTCAAGAAGGTCCGGCTCGCTGGAATGGCCGACTCGATATACTGTCAAGGCATATTCGCCGCCGACCTGAGTGTCGCCGCCGAGAGCCCCGAGCGCGTCGTCTTTTCACTGCGCTACAGTGGCGATCTCAGCGGTGCGCAGGCCATCACCGAAACCTACGAGCTCACTCCGGATGGTCTCAGCATTACCCCTTCCATCGAGGCCGGCGAGTTGTGTGAGTTTGTCGTCCCCTTGCTCATTACGGACGGGATGGCGAAGTCGCTCATTGAGCGCCTGGACAACGGTTTCCGCGTCATCTATGAGGGCGCTGTGTATGAGATCACTGTGGAGGACGGGCCGGACCTCGACATCGTGCTGGGACAACGGGATTTACCCAACATCAACGGCATCTATCGGCTCGGCAGGTTCGTCGGTGATGTCGCCGGTCGCCGCTTCAGTCTTACTATCTCAGGAACGTAGGTATGGAATTCATGGCTACACAGAGACTGTCTTCGGTCATACTCATTACTCTGGTGGTGCTCTCCGCCGGCTCAGTACACGCTGGCGAGGAACAAGTCCCGCGCTGCCGCAACTACGACGTAGCCCACCCCGTCTATTCGTGGGATCACAGCGTGTGGGACCTGGTGCGGACCAACGATAAGGCACAGGATTGGGTGGAGCTCTCCAATGAGCAACTGCGCTCCCATATTGACGATGTCGAATACAGGTCGGGCGACAACTCCAAGATGGTCGGCGTCCTGAAGGTGCTCGCGCAGAAATACGGAGAGACCGGAGAAGACAAGTATGCATACAAGGCCGCAGTGCTACTCCATCGCTACTCGGAAGTGCTGAAGCACTGGGGTTGGTATGATCGCATCAGCCGGCAGTTGCGGCCACATGACTATACTGAGGCGGCGTGGGGTTGGATAATGCCGCCGCGCTATGCCGGCATGTGGTCCACCTGGCATCCCTATGACCTGCACCGCTCCGCGCCCCTGGTTTTGGCCTACGACCAGATCTACAACAGCGGCCAGATGGAAAAGCTCGGACAGGAACTCGACATCGCGGACCTGAAACTGCACCTGGAGCGGGAACTGCTGTACTACAATCTGGCCATAGATGACCGCTACCCGCTGTCTTACGGCAACACCGAAGCGAATCGGCAACTAGGTATGCTGACCTGGGGGCAGGCACTGGGGGATTCGGAGCTTGTCCATCGCGCGATCCGCTTCGGCGACGGACTGATCAAAATATCCTACTTCGCCAGCGGCTTCTGGCATGAAGGCACCCCCGGCTATCATCAGATGATCACCGGTCGCTGGGCGACCTATGGAATGATGCCGCAGCTAGACGCGTATTCAGACCCCCCCGGATTTGTGGATCCAGTGGATGGAACGCGGTTCGACGAGGCCGACTTCCGCGCCCGCTGGCGACCGTTCCTAGAAAAGGCCGCCGAAGCAATGAAGCAGTTCGTTTGGCCCGACGGTCACTACGTAGCTGTCAATGACGCAAACTGGGAGAGCAATACGGCCGACCGCTGGGATTGTTACGGCTCGCTCGATGATTACAAACCGGAGAAATCCGAGCCCACGCTGATGACATGGGTCGGTCACGGCATACTCGGCCAGGGTAGAGGAGACAACCAGGTGCAGGCCCGGCTAAATTTCGGCGGCACCTACGGACACGATCATCTCGACCGCCTCAACTTCTTCCTCTGGGCGAAGGGCATGGAGTTGCTCTCTGAGACCACCTATGGCAAGGGTGAGGTCCGCTCCTGGACTGCTGCGACAGCAGGACATAATACCGTGGTCATTGACGAGCAGAACCAGTTAAATCGCAGTGAGGCCCCTCAGCGTAACTTCACCGAGATGGATGAGGTGGCGGTGGAGGATTTCGACTGGGCGCGCAAGACCGTCAAGCATGGTAGCTGCCTGACTGATGGGCAGTTGCGGCTCTTTGACAGCGGCGGGCCCAACGGCCTCCAGGTTATCGAGGTGGACGGTCAGCGCGCCTACCCGCAGGAGCTATGCCAACTCTACCGGCGCACCATCTGCATGGTCGGAAGCTCCGGCGATGATGTCTATTTCGTTGACATCTTCCGCGTCCGAGGGGGCGCGACCCATGACTGGATGCTCCACGGCCCGCTGCACCAGGACTACAAGACCGATACCTCCCTGGACCTCAAGCCCCGCGAGCAGCAGGCGGAAGGGAAGCTCCACGAATGGATTGAGAACCTCCAGTCAGCCACCACGGACGACCAGTGGAGCATCACCTTCACCGCCGAGACGGGCCAGAAGCTCCGCACCATCATGCTCGGCGCGCCGGACACCGAGGTCATCACCGGCCAGGCTCCGGCAATGCGCCGCGATGGGACCGCGACCTTCCTCGATGTCCGCCGCAAGGGCCCCGACAGTATCTTCGTCGCCGTCCATGAGCCGTACACCGATGCACCCAAGGTGAAAGCCGCCAGACTGGTGCCGCTCACCACGGGCTCTGACATGGCCGTGGCTGTCGAGGTAGAACTTGCCGACCGCACTGACCTGCTGCTTTCTCAGCTCGATGACGACAGGCGCTTGACATTCGGCAATCTTGATTTCACCGGCCATTTCGCCTACGTGGTGCAGGTGGGGGATGATTACACGCAAACATATATGGTGGATGGACACCGCCTGCAGGCCGGGGAGATGAGCGTCGAAAGTGAGTGGGCATATGGCGGCACAATCGTGCGAACGCTCAGCACCGCCCGTGGCGACGAAGTCAATGCCTTCGTCACCGATGCGCAGATCCCGACTGACAGTCGCCTGCGTGGCCGCTTGCTGCTGACCGAAGACGGGGACGGCTCGACACGCGGCTTCTTCATTGAGACAGTCAAGCGCGGCGTCGGCGACGAGAAGATCATCGTCATTGACCGCCTCCCCGGCATGACCATCGCAGACGGCTACGTGAAGCTGCAATACTTCCCCAACTGGGGCATCCCCGGAGAGTTGAAGTTCACCATACCCACCAGCTACAGCTATCCAGAGACGTAAGCCCTGTCACAGGGCCCAATCAAGCGCACCAGGAGGCTTAACTTATGTCAGCACACGGTATCATTGTGGCACTCATCATCACCGGTATGCTCAGTTCCGTGACTTGCTTCGGCGATGACGTTATCGCCATTGCTGATGAACCGCTGATGGACTGGTCGTCGTGGGAGAAGTACCGGAGCACAGTCAAGCACCCCGTCGGCTACATCAATGCCGATGACCTGCACAACGCCCGCGAGAATATTGAGCGCTATGAATGGGCGCGGGCCTACGCGGAGGGCATTGAGACAACGGCCCGGACTGACCTCAGCCGCATCACCGACGATTTCCTCGAGGAGATGCTGCAGCAGCAGACGGTGCTTCGGTGCTACCAGTGCCCGGCCTGTCGCGACAAGGACCTCCCACGACATCCGGGTGGTTCATGGACCTGGTCGCTCGACGACCCCGACCATATCAAGTGCACAGTATGCGGCACCGTCTTCCCCAATGAACAATACCCGGAAACAATCGTGCTGGAGTGCAAGTCGGAGGCGGGCAAGGGGCAGAAGTTCAGTTTCTATGGCGGTGAGACCGGCAGGCAGTGGGGCTATGCTCACTACCGGCCCAGCTTCTCCGGCATGGTCACCTACTACAAGGTCAACTGGTGCAAAAGCAGGCTGCGCAGCTTCGCGCACGCCTACGCACTCACCCAGAAGCCCGAGTATGCGGAAGCGACACGTAAGCTGCTGCTCCGCTTTGCAGAGGTCTATCCGCGCTGGCTGATCGTGTCTAACTATGGTGAAATCGCGGACATGGATCCGCATGTGGCGGCGCTCAACCTTGAGCACCTGCCTGTGGATGAACTGGTCTATCCGCCCAACATACCGGACCGGAAGCTCTACGCCAGCTTCTGGGCAGGCTGTCGCGCCGGCGATGGTCCTCGA
>CAZCJS010000181.1:0-8678 GCA_964498775.1 uncultured Armatimonadia bacterium | reverse complement strand
AGGAAGGAAAGGGCATCGTACTGCTGCAGCTCCTCCTCGGTGTCGACGAACTCCGACCAGTGGAAGCTATACCGCTCGTCTGTGGCCCGGCAGAAGGCATCCACCTTGAAGCCCTCGAACTCAAGCGAGCCAGCCAGCGCCCGGACGGTCTCTGCGTTCTTCCAGCTTGACGCAAGGTAGATCCTCACGTTATGACCTCCTCTAGCTTCGTTTCTGAACAAAAGGGACATCGCTCTCTCCCATTTCACTCTCCGGTATAGTGCTCAGTGAATAATCGCGGTGTCGCCTTGCCCATCACATAGAGAGGGTGACGCGGATTGCCGGATTTAGTGGCACCTAGCACCTCGATGCGGATGAGGTCCTCCTGCAGCATCTGCATAACTGCTGCCGCCCTCCCTTGGAACTCGCCGTGGTTCCCCCAAGCCGCTATGACTACATCGCTGTCTTTGCATGAATCGAGAATATGGAAGTCGTTGTCTGGCCCTATTGGATCACTTACTCGCCGTAGTTCTCGCGGGTCCGTAGCACGATACGCGAATAGGTTGACCACTTCCAAAAAGGAATGCCCCCACTGCCGAGTGAAATTCATACACCGCCTGATAGTGGGGTCATTCAGCTCTTCATCTGCCGTGCTTGGATTGAGCATGATGAAGACAACCTTGCCCTGCCCAAACCCTACGATTCGCCGCAGTAGATAGCGGTACTCCCGGCAGGGTGAGAAGATGGCAGGGTTTAGTGTTGTGGTCATTTTCTAGCTTCACCTCTTAACAAAAGCGCCTCGTTCGTTCAGTCGATGCTGTTGAGCAAGGTGCTCTAGGCAGTGATTAAGGAAAACCATCTTGAGCCTGTCCGACCCCTCAACGTATCGCAGCCACTGGCGAATCTCCGTGGCTACTAGCCACGTCAGGATGGCCCACAATGGCAAGACGGCGTAGGCGGCAGTCACCCCCTCAAGTCCCAGATGCACGCATAGGATCAGGCTGGCGCTCAACAGAAACCCTGAGAACCATCGCTTCAGAAAGCCCCGCACGCTCATGCTGGCTGCCTCTGGGCAATCTTTCAGCGGCTCAAGCAGCGCCCGCACCATATCATCGGCCGTGGTATCCTCATCTAGCTTCATGGTATCGCTCAGTGCGTTTCGCCAACCTGTGTGCATCGTCCAATCACTCGACCCCAGAGTCGGCCTAAACGACCACGCTCCTTTCTCTCGGTCGCTCTCGGCACATATCTCTCGCTCGCCCTTGGCACATAACATGGGCCAAGGGTAGCTCGGTGGTACTCTTTGAGATCCTGGTCGAAAGCTGCCATGAGTTGTTCTGACGGCCACTCGCCATGCTTCGTCAACCGCCACACTTTGAAAGCGGCGACGCTCCCTGTTGCCCTATAGAGATCCCGCGCCACGTCAATGGTCAGAGTCTGGCTCGTTAAGGCACAAATAATGCCAAACATCGTTGCCACAACCAGTGCTACATCCTTTTCTCCGACCTTCTTAAACATCGCGATCTCCGTTTCTACGATCAACCCTCAACAAAAGGGCAGACTTTGATAAGTACCCGCGGGCCGGCTGATTGGCTCCTGGTTGCACCTCAGTACCTCCTCTCCCCCGGCCCGCGGGGTATCTCCTACACACGCGCCAGCTCTCCCCGGCGCAGGCGCGGCTGCACCGTCAGGTGATAGCGCAGGTCCTTCTTAATCTTGTACGGGACGCCGGTCTTCTCGAGAGCCTCCATAACCTTGAGGGCCGTGTAATGCCAGTCGATGCCAGCAACGCGCTGGTAGAGTGCGGGATGCCGTGTCCGCAAGTCCTCAGTCATGTGGTTGAACTTGCCCACGCGAAACTCATCGACATACTCCCGGGTCGTCTCGATGAGCTGCAGCGTCTGGGACAAATCGATGATGGGTTCAAGTGATACCCAGGTGCGGACGCCCAGGCGCTTCGCGGCGCCCAGCGCGTCTATACGGTCGCGAGGGTCCGCCGCACCAGGCTCCCAGCGCCGGCTGTCCATCGCGTCGTAGAAGGTGAGTGTGGTGCCATACCGGTCCTCTGGCCCCAGCAGGTCGAAGTCGCGCCGGGAGCGCCGCCCACCCTTCGTCAAGATGCTCACATAAAGGTTATTCTCATGCAGGATCTGGATGGCGCAGCGAGTGACTGGCCGCGCCGTAGCGTCCATGTGAGGGTACGGGTCGCATGAAAAGCACAGCAGCACATGACGCGGGTCACCGGCACGTTTGGCCGCTTCGCGCTCAAGCGCCTGAAGAAGACCGGTGCGATACGCCGGCCGCTGGAAGTCTTCTACTGCCTTGAAGAGTGCCCCAGGCGCGTAGCAGTAGGCGCACCGGTGGTCGCAGCCTGCGAATAGGTTACAGGCGAGATCTGCATACTCTTTGGCTCTGCCTTTTGGTTCATAGATGGTGTTCATAGAGTCCTCCAATAAGGGCGCATCAGTAGGCGCATCAGTGCCTTGAATTGCGCCCCCTCTTCTTCGAAGCTAACCAGTCATGCGCATCACCGCACCGCATCAGGGTATATATATATACCCTGACTGATGCGGTGCGCATCAGATGCGCATCAGTGATGCGGTGATGCGGTAGGTTATTTACGTTCATGGTGGGTCAACCCCCATCTGTCACCGACGCGCGTGAACATATCTTTGTGCCTGCTGAACTGGGTTCGAACACTCTCAGGTGACTTCTCCAACTCCTCAGCGATGTCTTGAACTGTCATAGGCCCTCTGTTGAGAATGCCTGCTATCTGGTCACGAAGCGGCAATTCCTTCGATAACTCAGGTAGGTCCTTCACTTGTTCGCGCGACACAACAACGCCATCATCGTCGAAGAAGTTAAACCTGAAGCCTAACGGTTTGAATATCTGCGAGAGGTTTGCCTTGCGGCAGAAGACGCCCATACTGAGCTCGTCGTCGCCTACCTCCTGGTGCTTCTTCACTTCCCACACACTGCGCGCAAGGTTCTGGAAGAAGCGGCTGCCGAAGACTGTCTTGTTCTGGCCCTCAGTCTTCGACGTGTGGGCGATAGAGAGTGTCGTGACATTCAGTTGCCGCAGTGCGGTCATGAGCGCCAAGGCGCCCTCTGTCAAGTTCAAGTCACCGGTCACCGCGGGCCCTATACTATCAATGATGACAAGGGCCGGCTCGATATTATTGAGCAACTCCTGTATCTGGGGCAGGTCGTCGATGAACCGGAAGCTGCACCGTCGATAGTGCATCTGGCAGTGGGGCCGGCTGAGTCCATTCTGCAGCCGCTGCAACTCCCACAACGCAGTGTCTTCGTCTGTCTCCCAGTCCAGAAGCAGCACCGGCCTCTGGCCCGGCGCTAACTTCAAACCGAAGGGGTTATCATCCCAACCGGTGAGCAGGCACAAGGCCAGCACAAGCGCGAACCGGCTCTTACCAGTACCTCCGTCTCCGAAGATAATGCTGGGGTGGTTCTCCGGCAGCACAGGCCACACCAGGTATTTCGGTGGTCGTATGGCCTGGTCTGTCGTCAGATGCTTGGCCGGCTCTCCCTTGCGGTGAAGCTGCATGACTATCATGCAAGCCTGATTCATCGCGATGTTCCAGTTGATGGTGTTCATCTGCTCGTCAAGGCGCTTCGCGATCTTCTCCTGTGCGGGCGCTGATGTCAGGGTGAGCCGTGAGTAGTGCAGGTTCGACTCGATGCCAGGCACCATACTGCGGACCTCAAGGTCCGCAGTCACCGCACCATGGGAGTCATGAAGGCGCGAGAACTGCATCCCGACGTTGTAGTCAGGCCAGACGAGCTGGTAGAGGCCTGGGCGTGATTTCACATCAGGTTGCTTCATCTGATGTCAACCCACCCGCTGATGGTCTGATAGCCGCCGCTGTACTTGGTTGCACTTCCATTCCCACCATGTACCTGCTCAAGTGCCTCGCGGGCCCGGGCCAGAGCACCGGCCGGGTCCGTTGGCTCCTCGTAGGCTATCGCGGCGATGCGGTTGGCGGCTTGGATCATGCGCCGGTACATGCTCAGCCGCTCCACAATGGCGCCGTAGTGCGCGACGTGGACTGACGTAGGAGTCTGCGCGACAAGATGGCTGAGATAAGCCGCGCCGCCCAAGGCCTCGAGGACCTGGCGGCGCTTGAGTTCATAGGCAACCGTTATCGTGTTGATAGGCTCCCGGCGCTTGTGGAGTTCCAGGCAGGCTTCATATACCCACCTGTTCTTCTCGCGGTAGAAGTCGGCTGCCTTCAACGTACCAACAACCTTGTCTACGGCCTCGTCGTCGATGAGAAGCGAGCCTAACACGGCCTCCTCAGCCTCAAGGTTGTGTGGCGGCAGCTTTAAGTCTGCAGCATCTGTAACCAT
Organism: uncultured Armatimonadia bacterium; assembly: GCA_964498775.1. Classification (GTDB taxonomy): domain Bacteria; phylum Armatimonadota; class Zipacnadia; order Zipacnadales; family UBA11051; genus UBA11051. The sequence goes on along the minus strand of CAZCJS010000181.1, from coordinate 4,334 downwards.
CGCTCCCTCCTATGTACTCTGCGCGGGGCTACTAGGCTGACTCAGGTTTGGGTACGTGGTTCGAAGAATCTGCACGACTTCATCCAATAGGCATTGTGCCTCTTGGTAGTCACCATGGCACCTCGCGTCGACCTGCTGGGCTATTGCTAGTGCTGCCTGCGTCCGATCTGCTGCTTGTCGTGCAGCCATAGTGCCGGTCTTCATAACATGCGCTCTTTGATCAAGGTCGCCATGATGATGAATACACACAACGCAGTCGCTGGACAGTCATTGGAGCACCATCGCCCGTAGTGGTTCCAAATCTTCCCCACACAAGGAGGCGGCTCCTGTGGCGTATACATCAGTGGCCTTTCTTCCCATTACCGTTGTCGATAGCCGCTTTCAGTGCGTCGTCGGCCTCAACCAGGTCCCGGCAAAACCTGATGGTGTAGCCCTTGTGTCGCACCGTCCACGGTTGTAGCTTCCGCCGCGGATGATGGATGATGCCGGTGCGCGGTAGCTGGGAGTTCTCCATCAAGCCAGCCTCTCTTTCACCCCTGCCCAACACTTATGGCAGGCGGGTTGTTTGCCGATACGATATTGGATGCTGCCAAGCAGGTCTCGGCAGATAGCGCACCGGGGCCCCGGGCGCCCCCACGTCCTAGCGTAGACTCGTTGCCACTGTGCTGAGCCTGGGTCCGGTTTCATAGCCAGTAGCCACCGGTGACGATGTTGGCTACGATCCAGGCGAGGGCCGGCACGACAAGGGCGCCGAGTTTGAGTAGTGAGATCCGCTGTGTATGATCCATGATAGGCTCCTCTCCACAGGTTGGTGCCCGGCCGCCTACACTAGCATCAGCGGCCGGCAGCGCACTTGCTGACATTCTCACGGCCTGCGTTGGTAGTTCCTGCCCTATGGCCGGGGTCTCGCCCGGCGCAAAGCTGGGGTCGGCTAGTTCGTCCAGACACTGGCCTCCGGCGCAGGTAACGCAGGGCCTGGTGCCCTCAAAACAGGCAGGGGCACCAGCGGACTCAGAAACCGCCGATGCCCCTATTCCTCGTGTCTCGCTCTGTGCCAATGCTCTCCCTCCAGCATGTTGTAAGCCCTTGTGCCTGCCGCCCATGTGGGGGTGCCATGAGCGGCAGAGTAGAAGGGTCCTTACACACACCCGGAGGGAGCCAGGTGTTGTGTTCGATGTTTGCGTGGAGTCATTGGTGCTTCCCTCTCAAGTTCCTGTTGCCAGGTCGGCCGGCCACCGCGTCGTCCGATCTCCTGCATGTGGTTGGTGCCGTAGAGTTCCACTGTGCGCTGGCCACCCCGACTGCCATTGTCCTTATGATGCTGCGCCATGGTTGTCCCCCTTGGAGACGATTTGAAAGCTGCAGTACTCGCGGCGCCAGGCGTACAACGTGTTGGGGTGTACCCTGAGTGCCCGGGCCACTGCCTCGTGGTCGTTGTTGTGCTCAGCGTACAGCCGGGGGAGTAGCTGCTCCAGCTTCTCGCCCTTGAACCGAGCTTCAACCGCCAGCATCTTTGAGGTTTTTGGTGTTTGCACCATGTTAAGCTCCAACCTACCTATTGGTTCGTTGTTTCGCTGTCCCTTTCTGGTGTGTGCCAACTATACGTTAGCATTGCTTATAACATACGGTTAAGGTTCTGTCAAGGGGCTAGCCATGGGATTTTTTACAAACCTTCCGCTTTCGTGGTATAATTCGTTGCCATGGAACCTCAAGGCGAGAAGCAGGAACGCCAGGCCAAGGCCGCCGCATTCAGGGAATACGAACTGCGGCGGCGCAAAGAGATTGCGGCGCGAATTGTCCAGGGGCGGCTTGAAATGCCAGAGAGGCCAACGGCTCGTGCCTTTGCTCGTAAGTGGTTGGGGTACTCAGAGGTCGCATATGGGGAGTGGGAAGACGGCACGGTTAAGGTTGAGATTGGCCGACTGGAACAGATTGCACGGCATCAACGGAAGCCCCTCAGCTTCTATCTGGGAGAGGACAGCCCTCTCGCTGTGGTCCCCCGGGCCCCGGCTGAACTCTTGGGGGAGCTGGGGCGGTACGTCTATGGGTATGTACCACTGTATGACGCGCTGAAGGGCCAACCGATAGACTATGTTGCCACACGCTTGAGATTCAACCAGGTGCAAGGCATACGGGCCTATCTGATCCCCAGTCTTGCATCGCCGCCTGAGATCCAAGAGGGCGACGTGTTGATCGTGCATACCAGTCTGCCACCGAAAGGCGGGCAGTGGGTAGTCTATGCCGATGGCCAGTATGCGCGACTAGGCAAGTGGCCTGTTAATGGGGTTAGTAAGGTAGGCGTCGTACTCCAGCTTCTGAGGGATTACGGGGTACAAAGCTAAGGTTAGCATCTTGCTCGGTTTTCGTGGCGCGTTTTCCTAAACCGCGTGTCGCGTGTTCGAGTCACGCCAGGGGTACCACAGCTTCAAAAATAGCACTGGTCAGGCCTCTTGCCCGGTTCTTGACACACGGTTTTTCGAGTACACAGCTTCGTCTTGACACACAGTTATGCCGACCTTTGAGGTGCCGACCGACGACGCCGTAATGCAAGGCTTTCGTTCGAACCGTAAGGCCGAAGGTTGCACACCGGCCACACTCCGCGACTACGACCAAAGGTTGCGCACCTTCCGCGCTTGGCTGGGCGAGCACTACTCGGACCTATCACTCCTCCGTGTCCAGCCCAAGCATATTCAGGCATTTCTGCTGTGGTTGGCCGCCGAGGGCCGCGCGGACTGGACCCGCCGCAGTTACTACCGAGCCCTCCACGCCGTCTATCACTGGGCAGTTCAGGAGAAGTTGCTCGATCTATCTCCCCTCGACACACTTCAGGCCCCGCGCGTTCCCAAGACCTACAAGCCGCTGTTGACTGACGAGCAGTTCAAACAGTTGCTCGCTGTCTGCCCCCAAGCGCGCTTCACCGGGGCCCGAGCCGCAGCAATGCTATGGATTCTCCGGCTGAGTGGCATGAGGTTCATGGAACTGGCGCGCTTGGGGATAGTGGATCTCGACGCTGACCATGAATGGATCAAGGTGTTCGGGAAGGGCCGGAAAGAGCGGTATGTGGAGTATCCGCCGCAGGCTGCTAGGGCGGTGTGGCACTATTCTAAGTTTCGCCGGGATGCGCTGCCGAACTTATGGTTGACCGAGGAGCGGACACCAATGAGTCCGGCCGGCGTTCGTATCGCTATCAATCGTGTTTACCGCCGTGCCGGCGTCCAGGTGAAAGACGAGCTGCACATCTTCCGGCGCACTTGGGCTGTAGAGAAATTGCGCCAGGGGCTTGCCCCGAAGTACCTCATGGAGCTTGCTGGGTGGCAGGATGAGGGAACCATGCTCCGGTATCTACAGATCGTCGGCAGCGAAGAGGCCCTAGAGGCTGCCAAGCGGCTCCGGCACCGGTGAGGTGCGCACAGCTAGGGCGGCTTCATACCCTTGGCAGAAGCAGGTGACCTTAGATCGTACCCCTTGAACCTCTGGAGCCTCTGTCGTCAAATTGACGGCGAAGGCTGTCGCGGCCCTCCGAACCTCCTCGTTCTCCACACCGATGTCGTCGACGAGTTCTCGAGCCTGGTCTGTGGTCATGGGCTCTGCCCCCCCCCTTATGTTTGGATTCGCTGGCGCTCGAGCCACGCCTGGATGTCCGTAGCGCGGAATCTATACTGGCGTTCGATCCGTAGCGCGGGGATCTCGCCAGCCCGGATCATGCGCCGGAGTGTTGTCATGGATATCTGAAGGTACTGCGCGACCTGCTCCGGCAGTAGCAACTGTGCCGCATGGGGGGATGTCACCTCTTGGCGCAGAAAACAGGCGATGCCGATAGGCTCCCCAGACTTGCGTATCAACCAGCAGACATACCTGAGGACAGTGCTGTTCTCGGGCGTCACTTTGCGTTCCTCTGTTTCGGCGTAGCCATAACGTAACACACGATCTCGCATTTCCCTGGACCGCTCTGGTGCTGGCGATACATCTGTGACGCGCTTGCCGATCAGGCTGTGCGCTGGCTGGCCGAATACCTCAGCCATAGCATTGTTCAAGGCCACAATGCGCTCGTCCATATCGGCCACACACCAGGCACCCGGGTAGCTGTCCAAAATCGGTTGGTAGTATGCCTGTATTCGTGCAGGAGTATTCACCATTAACCTCTAGTGCTCGTCGGGGACTATCTTGTACCATAGATCAACCGGCGTTGTCAAGATGGTAGTGCGCGATATTCTACGCCCCTCAGTCTTTTGGCGTCAACCGAATTCTGTCGCATGGCCCGATAATGGTACTTATGTAATGCCGCTTGGCAAAAGCCCCGAGTAAACCGCCCAGATTTCGCGCTGAGGGCTTCA
>CAZCJS010000180.1:0-8769 GCA_964498775.1 uncultured Armatimonadia bacterium | reverse complement strand
CCCGCCGCCGACAAGCCCGCATCTGACACCCCCTGAACCTCAGGGGATGATAACGCCGCCCTCACCGGCACCGGCTCTATTTGCCCGCCGGTGGAGCCGCAGGCACCATCGTGTCAGTGCCGCTGTACCCGTGCGGCCCTGCGAGCGCCCCTGCGAACTACCCACCGGCGGCGATTGCTCGACAAAAATGGCGGCCTGCCGACCGGCATCACCTCCCCGGCGCTGAATAACGCCCAAACCTGTTACTACGATACAACCGGCGAGTTCTACACGCGAGTATGCTGCAGACAGATTCAAGATACTGGTGGATGAACTGGGCGGAATCATGCCCCCCGGTTGCAGGAGATGAAAGTCTCGGGCGAGAAATTATAACTCCTATGTGACATTCTGAGCCGGGGTGGAAAGCGGCTGATGAAAGGATAGCCTGCTGATGGAAAAGCGTAAGTGCGGCAAGTCGGATATCGAGGTCTCCATACTGGGAATCGGTTGCTGGTCCTATGGCGGCGACGAGAACAGTTACTGGGGCAACCAGGAGCAGAGCGCGGTCAACGAGGTCGTCGCGGCGGCCCTCGACCGAGGCATCAACTACTTTGATACCGCCGAGGGCTACAATGACGGGCGAAGTGAAGAGGCGCTCGGCGTCGCCCTCAAAGGCAGGCGTGATGAAGCGGTGATCAGCACCAAGATTAGCCCCAACAACACCGCGCCGGAAGTGCTCCGCGAACACTGTGAAGCCAGTCTCCAGCGCCTCCAGACCGAATATATAGACATTTACTATGTCCACTGGCCGATAACGCAGCATTCCGTCGAGGACGCCTTCGCCACGCTCGCCGACCTCAAACAAGCAGGCAAAATCCGCTCCATATCCGTCAGCAATTTCGGGATTCTGCAACTGACGGAGGCACTGGCCACGGGCGCTCAGATAGACCTCAACCAGATCTGCTATAACCTCATCTCTCGCGCCATCGAGGTGCAGATCGTGCCCTTGTGCCTCAAACACAACATCGGCATTGTCCCGTACATGCCTTTGATGCAGGGACTCCTGACGGGCAAATACGCCACTGTGGACGAGGTCCCGCCCAACCGCCGCCGGACGCGTCATTTCCGGGGAGATGCTGAACCGGCACGCCACGGCGGCCCGGGAGCGGAGGCCGAGACGTTTGCGGTCCTGGCCCAACTGCGCAAGATCAGCGCCGAAGAGAAGATACCGATGGCCCGGCTTGCTCTGGCCTGGACGATGGCGCGGCCCGCCGTCACCTCCGTCCTCGTAGGCGCCCGCAATCTCGACCAACTCCAAGACAACGCCGCCGCCGCAGAACTCAAGCTCGCCATCGAGTTGATTCATCATCTCGACGATCTGACTTACCCATTGCTGCAGAAACTCGGCTCCAACGCCGACTACTGGCAATCCCAGGAGAACACTAGAACCCGCTGAGACGCCACTGGGGCATGAACTCATTTGCGATTTGTAGGGCGCGATCCAGCGCCCCGCCGGACCTGGCCTCGCGAAAGGTTCTGTGGCTCGAAAGGTCCTGTGGCTGGAAGGGTTCTGTGGCTTGAAAGGTTCTGTGGCTTGAAATGTTTTGTGGCTAGAAGGGTTCTGTGGCTTGAGAGGTTTTGTGGCTAGAAGGGTTCTGTGGTTTGAAAGGTTCTGTGGCTTGAAAGGTTCTGTGGCTCGGCCTGACCTGCGCCTCGCGCAGGTCAGGTGAGAATGTGGGAACGCGCAGCGTTCGCCATTCTCAGCTTCCAGCCCGAGTCCGTCGCACTATCATCTAGACCTGTAGGACAGGCTTCCTAGCCTGTCAATGCCGTTCCTCCATGCTGTTTGCCTTTGCCGTTCGCATCCGTCCCAGCCGTTCGTGAATGACCCGAGCATACCGCCCGGAACAAGCGAAGGATGATAAAGATGGATTCCGAACATTCGGCAGCACCCGGCACCGCCGCCGCAGCCGCAGTTTTTCCACCGATTATTCCCGAGCCCCAGTTGCTCACTCTCTACGGCGGCGCCGTCCAGCGCCCCGCAGAGCTCGACATCGAATTGGCCCAACTCGACCCCGACGAACACGGAATAGCCGAATGGCTGCTCCACCACCTCGGAGCTATTGACTATGACGTGCAGGTCGAGGTTCGAGACGACTTTGCGCCGGAAGAGGTCCCCCCCGACGCTCTGCCGGAAGCCTATGAACTCGAGATCCTCCCGGACGGTGCCACCATCACCGCCCAAACCCGAACAGGCGCTCGCTGGGGCCTTAAGACGCTCGGCGATGTCCTCGAGGCCATTCCTCTCCATGGCAGCATCCCGGCCGCCCGCATTCTTGACTGGCCCACGATGAAGACCCGTGGAGTATTCATCGAGGACAAGTGGGGCCCCGACCTCATGGAGCTGGCTGACTGGAAGGCCCTCATTGACTACCTCGCTGACCGCAAACTCAACAACCTCGGCATCGGCCTCTACGGCTGCTGGTGCGTCCAGTATGACGGCAGGATTACGGAGTGGCTGATGACACCCGTACCGGATCACCCCGAACTCAAAAGCGAGTGGACGATCCGCTGGTATTCGCCCGCTAAAGATGCCATCAAAGAGATTACCTACCTCCCGCCCATATTTGAGCAGGACTTGTTCGGCAAGATCGTTGCCTACGGCCGGGAGCAGGGCGTCGAGGTCATCCCCTATGTCAACAGCCTCGGGCACAATACTCTTATCCCCCGCCTGATACCGGAATTCGCCGCCAAAAACGAGGCTGGCGAACCCGAGGAATTCGGCTACTGCCTCAGCAACCCCGATGTCATCAATTTTGTCAAGGGCTGGTATCAACATAACTACCAGAAGTACCTTAAGCCCAACGGCGTACACACCTTCCACATCCAGCTCGACGAGGTCGGCAAAAAGTTCTGCAAGTGCGCCGAGTGTTCCAAAGCATCAATGGAGCAGATGCTCAAGGACTACGTCGTTGGCCTGGTCAAGCATCTCGTCTCCGTCGGCGTGCAGAATGTCGTGCTCTACAATGACCAGTTCACCCGCCACCTCGACAAGAACACCCTCGATGAGGCCTTCATGCAGCGCCTCCGCGATGAGGGCATCTTCGATAACATCGTCGTGGACTGGTGGGCCTACAACAACGCCTGCACCTATCCGGATGTACACCCCAAGGCGGGCCGCGGACTCCGCGCCTGGGTCAAGCCGATGACCTGCTACTATAACTGGTCGCGCTGGGATCCCCGCCAGAAGAATGTCGCGGTGATGCTGGAGTTGGGGCACCGCGAGGGCGCCGAGGGTGCCGCGTCATACTCGGTCTTCGATCCCGCATACACCCTCTCATTTGACGCGCTGGCGGGGTACTCCTGGAATTTCCGCTGTGCCGGCCCCATCCATCGCTTTGAGCAGAAGTGGGCTGCCGTGCGTGCCGACGGCGACGTCCTCGAAGCCATCAGGTGGCTGGATCGGGCCTTTGACACCGGATTACTCAACGTGCTGGCCTATTACGCCTACACCTATAACCGGGCCGGCAAGCCATGGCCGAGGCAATACCCGCTGGAGGCGCTCGAGGAGGTGGCGCAGAAGGCCTATGACCTCGACTTCATCGCCGAAGCGGGGGCCAGAGCTGCGCATCTGCTGGAGGGCCGCACTGATGAAGTCTCGCTCAACCTGATTGCGGACGCCGCACGCACGGAGGCCCTCGGCATCGCCTTCGCGGTCATGCGCGATGTCTGGGAAATCGCCCACGAGGATGCGGAGGCCCGGGGCGACGCCCGCACTGCTGCCCTTCAAGTCGAGGCCGCTCGCGATGCCGTAGTCGAGGCGATGGCCCTCATCGAGGAGAACAAGCCCCACTACCTCGTCCCCTGCTGCCTGCGCGACATGTCGGTGCTATGGGAGTTCGCCGGGCAGCTCGCCGAGGACCTCAATGAGGTCGCCGACGGCGAGCGCCAATGGGCTGCTGTCCGCTGGTTCGTCGCCAGAAACATCGCCCAGCGCCAGTGGGAGATAGACTGGCCGGCGCAATAGGCTCCCTCACCACGCGCGCAAATCTGAAAGTAAATCCACACCGAGCCGTCCTCTAACCCGCACTATTCATAGACCAGTGGCTCGGCCTGACCTGCGTATCGCGCAGGTCAGGTGAGAACGCGAAGAGGATGCGCAGCATCCTACCGCGTTCTCAGCTTCCAGCCCGAGGACGTTGAGATCATTTCACTGTGTCACTTTGCGCAGACCATCGAGAAGCGCTCTATGTGCCCAGCAATTGTCCGCATGGCCTAATCTCTACCAAGTGTTTTGCTTCGCTCATGAATAATCCGGGCTAAAGGGGCGGCTCCCGACATTGTGGTCAAGCCTCACAGGGCGTTCGGGCGGCAGTCCGGGATTGAAATAACATACTGCCGGCCAATAGACTCATTGTGCGTCCCCCGAGACGGACTCATGGCAGCACGCTTGCGTCTCACCTTCCGGAGCGCGACTTGCGCACAGATGAATATTGCGCGCCAAAATTGCTCTCCTGAAAAGTGCGGTGAGTTGGCATGAAAACGAGCTCGAAATGGGCGGTAACCGTAATTCTGGCATCGCTATTGGTAGCCCTGGTGCTGTATGGCGGACCAGGCAAGGCCATTGCGGCTATCACCGTCCGCAAGATTGTGACAACTCAGTCGCGGGCAATGAATCTAGCCACGATGACGCTCAAGACGACGATTTCCGAACCGGACCTGCCACCTTTACTCGAGAAGGTATGATGAATATGAATGCGTCAGTCGCAGCGGATAAGGGCAGACATATCGCGCCGTGGTCTGTGCATTGGGCCAGGAGTATGAGGTTGTTCTTGGTCGCGGCAATAGTACTATGCGCCGCATCGTCCGCTCTGACCTACTCGCGTGGACCGGGCAAGGTCCAGCCTCCATCAAAGCCCCAAACCTCCTCAACGCCGCAGGGATCAGCACAGGCAAGTGCTCCCACACAACCTGCGCTGACGCCGACCCAGGCGGCGCAAATGGAGATGTTCCGCGAACTCAAGCCGACGCTCATCATCGAGCTCACCGAGCCCAATGTCAACGCCTACCTGCTGCGGCATCTCGATGAATTCGCCATCCCGGAGGGCTTCGAGGATCCGAGGGTGACTTTCAGCAACGGCTACGCGGAGGCGAGTGCGCGAACCAAGGTGCTATTCGTCGCGACGCGCGTGAAGGTGCAGATGAAGCCGCAGATTGTGAACGGCTTTCTCAGCCTGCCAGTCACAAAGGCCCGCGCCGGTGTCATACCATTGCCCTCGGCGTTCGTCAAGGACATCGCAAAAACGATAACCACCGTCATCAACCAGACCCTCGAGCAGAACTCGATGCAACTGACCCGTGTTGAGATAGTGCCGGGCCGCGTCCGGGGAACTGCAGTCGTCCGACCTTGATTGAGTACCGACCACAGCGTCACGCTGTGCCGGTCATGTGCTCCCGAATGTCGCTGCTGGCGGCGTGCAGCTCACTGTCCATAAGCCGAGCTTTCGCACCGCGTACGCCCGCACAAAGGACTCTCCTCGCCGCCCGGCGAAAGTACTTGGCAACTACACCGACTGATATCTCGATGAAGGTAAACTGTAAATGAAAAAAGCGCTGCTTGCTCTCGAAGACGGCACCCTCTTTGAAGGCTACTCCTTCGGCGCGGAGGGGACTACCACCGGTGAGGTCGTCTTCAACACCGGCATGACCGGCTACCAGGAGGTGCTCACCGACCCTTCCTACCGTGGCCAGATTGTCACCATGACCTACACCCAGATGGGCAACTACGGCATCAACCTCGAAGACCACGAATCCCAGCGCCCGTGGGTCGAGGGCTTCGTTGTCCGCGAGAACTCCCCGGTCGCTAGCAACTGGCGCGCCGCCACCACCCTCGACGACTACCTCAGGGCCAACAACATCGCCGGCATCGAGGGCATTGACACCCGCATGTTGACCCGCCACATCCGCACCGTTGGCGCTCAGATCGGCGTCATCACCACCGACGTATCCGACCCGCAGAAGGCCGTGCAGATGGCCAAGGACGCGCCCCGCATGGTCGGCGCCGACTATGTCATGGATGTCACCTGCGAGGCCCCGCGCCGCTGGATCGGCGAGGGCTATGACGAGACCACGCCGGTGCCTGACCGCCAGTTGCAGTTCGATGTCGCGGCGGAATTGCAGCAGCGCTCGCAGGCCGTATCATTCGATGGCCGGCCATACGAGCCTCACCGCCACTACCGCGTCGTCTGTGTGGATTGCGGCATCAAGCAGAACATCCTCCGCCACCTGTTTACGCGCGGCTGCGAGGTCATCACCATCCCGGCGGACTCCACTGCCGAGCAGGTCCTGAGCTGGGACCCCGACGGCGTGGTCTTCTCCAATGGCCCCGGCGATCCGGAGGCCCTCGGCTATGTCATCGAGTGCGCCCGCGACCTCATCGGCCAGGTCCCGATCTTCGGCATCTGCCTCGGCCAGCAGATACTCGGATGGGCCCTCGGCGGCAGCACCTACAAGCTGAAGTTCGGCCACCGGGGCTGCAACCATCCCGTCAAGAACCTCGCGACCGGCCGCGTCGAAATCACCACCCAGAACCACGGATTCTGCCTCGACATTGACTCCCTGCCCAACGAAGACGTCGAGGTCACCCACATCAATCTCAACGACGACACCTGCGAGGGAATCCGCCACAAACACCACCCGATGTTCTCCGTCCAGTACCATCCGGAAGCCGGTCCCGGACCTCATGACGCAAACTACCTCTTCGACGATTTCATCGCCATGATGGCTGCCGCCGCCGACTGAGCGCAACTCCCTGAACCCCAAGATAGCCGAAAAGAGTCACAACATCCTGTCTACTTTTCACCGAAATACCGTGGGAAGTTCGTCTCCAGTGAAGGGATAATGGCAGAAGACTATCCTGTCGAGGATACTCGGGCATGGCCGGCGTTGGGGAAACTACCACACGATCACGGCGAGTGACTCGTCCGCGCTGAATGCCACCCGGGTCAGATCCGTCTCCTGCTTGACCGTCAGGGTGCGGGGCGGCGCTGTCGGCATGTAGAGTTGCGCCTGGGTCACGCCGGCAGGGAGGCGCGCGCGGACCTCCCCCAGAACGCCGTCGAAGCCGACCACCGCAAGCACGGAGCGACCGTCGGCGCTCAAACGCCGGAAAGCTCCGATCGCGCCCTGACCTGCGACTTCAGGCGCTACCATGGTGAGGACCTCGTCAACCGCTGCCGTCTCATCGCCAAGGCAGATTACGCTGCCGGACCCGCAGGCGTATTTGCCGGGCATACTGACATTGGCACCGAGCTCCGCCGCAAGAGCGTTATCCGGCCGCCAACGCCCATACTCGTCGGCCCAGCCCGCGTACGGTGTGGTAATCAGCGTGCCGCCCTGGCGCACCCAGGCCCCCAGCTTTGCGGCGCTCGCCCTCCGCAGGCACGCGCCGGGAGCGATCAGCACCGACAAGCCTTCGAGATCCTCGGACGGGCAGCCGCGTGGCTCCCATAGCCCGCGCACAGCCACGCCCCGACCCAGCAATGCCCGCAGCCACTCCGGCAGAATCGCGGTGTTGGCGAAGTCACGGCTCTCCGGAGAGAAGAGCACGCCGACCGCCGCCGCCTCGCTGCCGCCTGCGAGCAGGTCTGCGTATTCGCCCCAGAACGCCATATAGTCGGTGAGAACCCGCGCTGACGGCTGATTCTCCGCGCCGCTGAAGCCGTAGAAGACGATCCAGGGATTGGCGCCGGACCCGAGGCTGGCGGCACAGATGCTGCGGATCCGCTCCGGAGACCTCAGCTTCGTGAAGTCCTTCTCCTCGAAGGTGCCGATGTAATTCCACAGCGGGCGGCCCTGAGCGGCGGCCCGGCCAAGCGTCATCTTGGCGGCCATACCGGCACCGTCAAGGCCCCGCGACTCCGACAGCACCGCATCCTCGTGCGCGTACTGCCGATCTAGAGCAAGTATCCAACCTCCGTAGAGGTACTGCGTATTGGCCAAAACCACGATATCGGGGTTGATCTTACGCAGCCCCTCCCGGTATGCCTCGAGCGCCTCCGCCCAGATGCGCTGCCGCCACGCCAGCCAGGCTCCCCACAGCGGTTCGCCCTCGTTTTCCGGTATCCTGATATCCTGCGGCCCAAGGCCGAGCACCTCGCGCACGCCGTCTTCCCCGAACCAACTCAAAATATACTCCCTGAACTTCTTCCGACACGAGTCACAGTAGCACGTTGCCTTCTGCGAGTTGCTGTACATGAACTCGTTGTTATCCAGCATCACCGCATCGACATGGAACCTGCGCACCAGGGCGCCGGTGTACTCGAGGGTGTAGTCGAGAGCACCGCTCGCGGGGCAGAGCCAGGGATTGCCGTATCTGGTGATGACGTCACCGTCGGCGTCGCGCATCGCCCATTCCGGGTGTTTCTCTGCAAGCTTGCCGAATTGCCACTCGGGGGCGTGGCCGCAGTGCATCACCGAGCTGTAGAGGATGAACTTCATCCCGCGATTGCGATACGTCTGCAGGACATCGGCGAACTGCTCGTCACTGACGCGCTCATGCTCGTTGTTCTTGCCGACCGCGATAGCATTGTGGGCCTCGGGTGGGAGCATGATGACGGCGTCGAAGCCCAGATCCTCGGCGAAGCGCGGCGCCCATTCATCGGCCTGCCAGATCGCCGTCATCTGCGTCGCGCCCCACGGCTGGACGATATTGGCCGCGCGCGTCCAGTCGCCACGCAACTCGGACGCCGGCAGCGCAGGCTCCGGAGGATACTCGGTATATGCAGCCGA
>CAZCJS010000179.1:0-8875 GCA_964498775.1 uncultured Armatimonadia bacterium | reverse complement strand
CCTTCTGTTGTGACGAGGCTGCGTTGGCCTCGGCAGACTGTGCTCGCGACTGCAGGCAGCAGTCACCGAGCATAGTACATCACTCGCCGAGGCCACCGGATTTGGGGTCCCGCTCGGCCCGGCGGTGATCTCGAGTGCGTGTTCCTCAGAATAGACCGTCTGCGTGAAGGAAGCCGTCGCCTCCTCGCCCTGGCTGCAAGTTGCCGTTACACTTATTGTGTAGTCCACCGGATCGGTGCCGGCATTGCGAGGCGCCGTCCATACCGGGTTCTGAGCCGCGACATCGTCAAACCTACCCGCCGGGTTGCCGTTGCCGTCAGTTGCCTGCCAGCCATATGTCAGGGAATGGTTTCGCGAATCCACCGCCGTCACGTTACACTGCACATCTGCCTCAGACGCCACCGGATTCGGCGTCCCCGAGGGCCCTTCAGTAATCGTCACGGTGTCCTGAATCGGAGACACCTGCTGCACATAAGAGCCCATGACTGAGCCCCCGTCATCGCAGGTGACAGTCACAGAAATTGTGTAATTGGCATTCAGTTCGGTTTGGTTTGCCGGCGCCGTCCACACCGGACTCGCGGCCGTATCATCGTCGAAGTCGCCGGCCGGATTCCCATCACCGTCCACGGCTTCCCACGCATACGTCACCGTATGCCCTTCGCTGACGGTGATCGCGACGCTGCACTGCACGTCGGCCCCGGATTCGGCCGGATTCGCGTCACCGCTGGGACCGTCGGTTATCGCCACCTGACAGGGCGTCTTCGAGGCATGCAGTGTGTTACCGTGCGCCCCCTGGTTCCTCACATTGCCGTTCGGCTGTGGCTCTGTGTCGAACGCCAGCGCCGGGTTGCCGGCATCTATGCTCGGCGACGAAGCATCGTCTAGTACCCACGTTGTGAGAGACGGGTCCCAGCGGCCTGCCCGCGACAGGAGGTAGTAGTCCCCATTCGCCGCGTCATGGAAGAGCGGATCGGCGCTGAGATTGCCGTCGCTGCCGGTCGGATCCGCTACGCCGACATAGTTCCCGGCGGTAGTTGCATTGAGCATATTCCCATACGCGTTCGAGTAGCTGATCGTCGGTGTCGCCGCCGCGCAATAGACGCCCGCACCTGAGGTCGAAAAAGCCACAATCGTGCTGTCTATGCTCGGCGAGGTATTCTCCAGATAAATGCCCCCGCCGTTGCTGGCTCCGTTACCTTCCAGTGTCGTATTCCTCAGGGCGAGGATGCACGCCGTACCGCAATATATCCCTCCACCGTAGGTTGTCGCCGTATTACCTGCTACGATATTGTTCTCCAGCGTCGGCGTACTGGCATATACCATGTACAGCCCGCCGCCCTTGGACGAAGCCGAGTTGGCGCTCACCGTCGAGCCGTTGATCGTGAAGGAAGAACGCACCGCGCACAAGCCGGCACCAAGTTCCGCATTGTTGCCGTGAATGTGCTGATAGTCCATGTCCGCATCTGCGTCAACCAGACAGACGCCCCCGCCGGAAACGGCGGTGTTGCCGGTGACTTCATTGCCGTACAGCACCGGCGACCCGTCCGTCGCATACACGCCGCCCCCGTCATTTACGGCCCTGTTGCCGATGACCAGACTGTCGCGGATGGTCGGAGAGGCACCATTGATATGCACGCCGCCGCCGCGCTCGGCCGAGCCGTTCTGCACAGTGAAGCCCATCAGCATGGCGTCGTTTCCTTCACCGGAGTTGAATGTCACCACACTGCCGCTGCCGCCACCGTCTATTGTCGTCGACGAAGCGCCGTCCACGCCGTGGACTGTGACATTCTTACCGTTGAAGTTGATATTCTCATTATACGTCCCTGCAGCCACGCTGATGGTGTCGCCATCCACGGATCGGTCAATGGCTGCCTGTATCGTCGGATAGCTGCCCGGCACCGCGAGATTTTCGTAGTAGGTGAAATCAACAGTGATTGTCTCGCTGTCAGCAGGCGTTGCGCCATCTCGCGAGACCTCGAACGTATCGCTATAGTGCGTGGCGTCCGTCAGACCAGTCGGGTCCACTGTTACCGTCAGCCAGTCCTGCCCACCCGCGCCCAGATCGGCACCGGTCGCCGGAGTAACCGTAAGCCACGGTACATTCTCAGTTAGCGTCCAGTCCAACGTGTCCCCGCCGGTGTTATAGACATACACGCTACTGTTGGTGGTCTCGTGCGTAATTGAGCCCAGTGCTATCGTGTTGCTATTGACGGCCAGGTCCGGCGGGAAGTCGAATTCCACTGTTACATCAACTGTGTCGGAAGGTACGCCCACTCGCTCGACTGTGAATGTGTCAGAGTAATGGTGAGGCGGCCCGGCGGCCAGACCGGTCGGATCAACGGTGATCGTGAGCTGCTGCGTCCCATACGCTCCCAGCGTTCCACTGGTCGGTGTGATTGTCAGCCATGCCACGTTCTCGCTCAGCGTCCAGTTACACCCGTAGCCTCCCAGGTTCTGCACCTGGATGCTCGTGTCATCGGTTACCGGCCCGGTTAATGTCCCCAGGTCCAGCGTGGTCTGATTCACATCTATATCCGGCCCCAGCCCGGCGAACAGCAACAGATATACGGCCTGCCCCGTCTCATCAGGTATCGCAACCGGGTCAGCCGTAGTCACCCAGCTACCGCCACCACCAACCTGAAATATCTCCAGCGAGTTGAGTATCCCCGTGTTGTGCCGGTCATCGTCCGACGCTCCCACGAACCACTCCTGGCAATCTACTGTCGGCGGCAGGTAAGCCCCTGCATCGGTCAAGTCCGCCAGCGCATAGTAATTCGGCTGCCCTTCGCCTTTGCGTACTTGATAACTCGAGCCATACAGGGCCTCACGCCCGTCGAATACCACCATGGACCACGGCGGGTTCGCGGTCGGTGTCACACCAACGCTCACCGTCAGGTCGCTTCGGTCGGTGTGGTTAATCTCCATCCATCCGGCGTGGGTCGGCACGTAGCCGATACGGTCATCCATGAAACAGGCGTCATCGGCGTAGTTGCGCACGAAGTTGTACGAAAGCCAGGCGTAACCGCTGTCTCCCCAGAACGTGCTCCACGAGTTGACGAATTCGAATCCGCCGACCGTATTGCCGCCATTGTCCTTCTTCTGATCATCGTACCCGGACACACAGATCGCGTGATAGCCCATCAGAACATCGCCGGTCTCAGGCGCATCAATCATGTACTCCGGCCCCGTGACATTGAGAAAGCTGTCTTCATAGACGGGGACCTCGATGACAAACACGTTGCCGGCATCCAGATATGCTTTCATCGCCGCCAGTTCCAGGTCACCGGCAGTGCGGGTTCCCCAGAAGAAGAACTGCGCGTTACCGTTGCCCCGGTATGGCTGCGCCGCCTCAAACTGGGCGCGATCAGGGAATGTCGCCCAGTCGCCGTCCTCAGGCATGGTTGTCCAACTGCAGGCGCCCTTGTCCGCGATCAAGTCCATGACCATGTACGACCATGCGCCGCTGTCGTAGCCGGCGTTGATCTGGTTGTAGAGGAACTTCGGGCTCACCTGGTTCGCCTGGTTCGCAAGCTGTGCCGCACCCCAGCCGCGCTCCTGCCCCTCCTGATACGTCTTCATGTAATAGCCTGTCGCCCAGGCTGTGCAGTTATTCAGCGACTGATTACCCACTGGTGGAAGGCCCGCCTTGTTGTCAACCGAGGCACCCACGGGAAAGCCCGCCGCACGCGCCATCTGCCCACGCGACAGTATCCGCGCCGGGTCAATCTGACCGGGCTCGGCGTGCCGCGCGCCAAGGTAGTACGCGCGACCGTCCTTATCAACTACTCGCTGGGCAGAGACCGCAGAGGTGAGAGATACGAGGAGGACTGCTGCCATTAGTGCAATGAGTACGGAAGTGATGTGCCGCGTCTCTCTATGCATGGCTTCGAGGCTCCTAAACGGGTTTTGAGCACCCACCAACAACTACCCGCCGGCACTGTTTTATGCCGACAGCTAATTGCCAAGAATTATACAATATCCTAAGGTCGCCTGCAAGCTTCCTCAACACTACGCCATCCACGCCGTCAGCCTCCCACTCGCTACTCGCCCCGCTGCCACGCCGGGGTGAAATCAAGCGGGCGCCACTCTCGCGGATAGCCGTATATTCTGTACATCAAGTCAATGACATTATCAGCCTCGAGTTCCCGCGTATGTGCATCGAGCACCCTGAACTCCCCCGGCTTTTCCTCATCGAACGTGGGTTCGTCCCGTTCATCCCGAAAATGAACCGGACTTTGGAGCTGGAACGGCGCGATCTCCCCAATTCGTTTCATCGCTTGCTCCGACGCCTCCCGGATCCGCGCGCACGCCTCCTCACGCGACAGCGTCAGCGTCGAGAGCCTGCTCGTCCCGTATTTCACCGGCGCGGTCACCACCCCCGGTATCAGCTCCTCCATCTCTTTGCATGCATACGCATCGCCCGCACAGAACACGAACGGAACTCCGTAATGCCCCGCAATCGCCGCTTGCAGTCCCATCTCGCCCAGCGAAATCCCATTGAACTGCCAGTCGCGGATTCCCAGACTCATCGTGTGCCACAGGTTCGCGCTTTCCGTGCCGGCCTTCGCATGACCACCGACGATACCTGTGGCAGCGCACGTCTCGTCGAGGAATGGCAGCCAGAATGGCCTCTCCCGTCCGTGGATGACTTCCGCCCGGGGGTCTAGATGATCCAGATCTATCGTGTAGCCGGCCCCATGCCCGTCATTGACGATTACTTCCGCCGCCCCACCTGCGCAGAAGCCATCCACTGCCGCACTCACCTCCTCGGCAAGCCATATCCGCTGTCTGCAGCGGCGCTCATGATTCTCCAGGCTCGTATCCGTACTTCCGCTTTCCCACTGATAGACTCCTGCCACACCCTCAAGATCCGTCATCAGATAGAGCTTCATCTCTGCTCCTCCTCATTGCAGTACCGTTAATCCACCGGCTTGTACGTTTTCCACAGGGGCTGATACTCGGGGTCAAATTTGTATAGCTTGTTCATCAGGTCAACCATATCATCGCCGACTACCTCCAATGTATGGCTGTCAACGATGCGTTTGTTTGGCGTGGAAGTCTCGGGGTCGTAAGTCGGCTCATAGTGCTCGCTGCGAAAGACTATTGGCGGCTCGAGCTTCAACGGCTCGATTTGCCCGATACGTTTCATCGCTTCTGCTGCGCCCTCGCGTATCATCTCCCGCGCCTTCAATGGCTGCATAGTCCTGGCTGACAACCGGCTCAGTCCTTCCTTTACCGGCACCGTCACACACCCTGGGACCAGCTCCTCCATCTCCTTACAAGCATACGCATCCCCCGCGCAGAAGATGAATGGAACCCCATAGTGCCCCGCTAGAAAAGCCTGGTAGCCGGTTTCACCCACCGCGATGCCATTCAGCGAGTACCGCCGTATCGCCAGGCCCATCGTGTGGCTGAGATTGGCGTATGGCGTGCCGGCCATCGCGTGTGTCCCCAGACTCGCAAGCCCGGCACAGCTCTCATCCAACCCCGTACAGTAGCTGGGACGGTGACGGCCGTGATGAACCCGAATCCGCCGGTCCACAAGCGACATATCTATGGTGTAGCCGGCCCCGTGCCCGTCGTTGATCCAGACATCGGTAGCGCCGCCGTGGAAAAAGCCGTCGGCCATGGCATTACATTCCTCGGCCAGCCATCGCCGCTGCCGTTCACGTCGCTCCATATTCTCATAGCCGGCATCATCCCGATTTTCCCACTGATACACTCCAGCCACGCCTTCGAGATCCGTCACTGCATACACCTTCATCACTTACCGCTTCCTTTCCCATCCCGCACGGCAATGTCCCTACTTCCTGCCGTGTACCCTTTCTCGCAACGGAAATATCCAGAGGGGTGCAAGCCTGCTCGTCGTCCTGGCACACACCTTCCGGACCGCCAGAAAGGTCAAGCATTTCCCGCTCTCCAACCTTCAATTGTCCATCCGATGCTTTGACTCCTTCACACATCTGCGCGATAATAGTCGTCATGCCCCATATTCGCAGCCCGATTACTTCCGGAAGGTGCCCCATGGGACGCAAACAGTGGGTGATTCTGGCGGCTCTGGCGATAGTGGTGGTACTGCTTGCAGGCGGCGCGTGCGCGCGCTTCTCCGGTATCCGTGTAGAGGTCGGCAGCGCCGAAACCGCCCCGCTGGTGGTCACACTTTCTACTGACGGGGTCGTCGAAGCCATCGCGGTCAACCTCGCCCCCGAGGCTGCGGGCACGCTCGTTGAGCTATATGTTGACGAGGGCGACACGGTCAACGCCGGCCAGGTACTTGCACTCGTCGGCGACGAGAAAGCCGGCGCCGCCGCAGACGAAGCTCGCGCCGCCTTCGAAGTGGCCGTCGCACAGGTTCAGATTGCCTCAGCGGAACTCGACTTCCAATCCACTCAGTCCGCCGCCTCCGTGGACGCCGCCACTGCCACCGTGGGAATGCAGCATGCTCAGCTCGCCAAAGCAAAGGCCGGGTCCCGCAAGCAGGAGATCGCTCAGGCGGAAGCCGCCGTGTCGGCAGCCGAGGCGCAGGTGGAGGCCGCTCGCGCAGGCCACGCAGCCACCCGCATCGCCCTCCAGCAAACACGGGAGGCCCAGGCTGCCCAGATGCGCGTGGCTCAGGCCGAACTCGATGCCGCGCAATCCCGTCTCGCCAAAGCCAACGCCGGCGCTCGCGACCAGGAAATCCGTCAGGCTCGCGCCGCCCGTGATGCCGCCGCTGCAGAAAGCCACAACCTGCAACTCCAGTACAAGCGCGCAGTCCGGCTCCATGCTCAAGGCGCGCTCTCCCAATCCGCACTTGACGACGCCGAAGCCGCTATGCTGGCAGCTCGGGCGCAGGAGCAAGCCGCCGGCGAGGCTCTTGACCTGCTCCTCGCAGGTGTACGCGCCGAAGACATCGCTGCCGCCGAAGCCCAGGTGGAAAGCGCGCGTGGTTTGCTCGCACAGGCCAAAGCCGCCGAGCGTAACGTGGATGTCCGCCAAAAGGAGCTTCAGGCCGCCGAGGCTCAAATTGCCCGCAGCCAGGCTGCACTCAAGCAGAGCCTGCAGTATGCGGACATGATTCGCGAGGGCCTGCGCCCCGAAGACATTCGCACTCAGGAACAGCGCCTTGCCCTGGCACACGCCGAGAAGCGCGCTGCACTCGCCTCAACCTCTACTACGGCCGCCGCGCGCCAGAAGCTTAATATGGCTATCGCCGAGCAGAAGCGTGCTGCCGCCGCACTTCGAGCGGCCCGCGCCAACCTCTCCGACACCGTCATCACCAGTCCCATCAACGGTATCGTCGCTACTAAGCTTATCGAAGCCGGCGAGATCGTCGCTCCACAGACACCCATCCTATTGCTCGTCAACAACACCGACGTCTGGGTGATCGACGACGTAGATGACGAGGACATCAGCCGCGTTCATACCGGGCAGACGGTCAAGGTGCTCTGCGAAGCCTACCAGGATCGCACCTTCAGGGGCGAGGTCGTCCGTGTCGGCGGTGCTGCCATGCCCAAGGGTGTCGGCCGCGTCAAGGCCAAGATCGTGCGGGTCAAGATCCATGTCACGAATGCAGCGCCTCTGCTGAAGCCCGGCATGGCCGTGGACATTGAGGCCGATGCGGAGGTGAAGAAGAACGCCCTGCTGGTGCCCGCTGATGCCGTGGTCGAGGAAGCCACTGAGACCTTCATTTATGTTGTACGCGACGGTCGCGCCCACAGAACGGTAGTGGAAACCGGCTTCAGCAACTACACGCAGACCGAGATCATTGCCGGCCTCAGCTCCGGAGACCGCGTCGTAGTCTCCGGCAAAGACGAGCTCTCCGACGGCGTCAGAGTTAGACCCCGAGCGGCACCGGACAACTCCGAGGAGCTTTCGAAGGCGGGTGGCAGTTAGATGGCGCGTGGGGAAGATGCCGTCTGGCTCGACAAGGTGTCCAAGATTTACGACATGGGGGAGGTCAAGGTTCACGCCCTGACTGACGTGGAGTTGAGTATCCCTGCCGGCGACTTCGTCGTATTTCTGGGGCCGAGCGGCTCCGGCAAGACAACCCTGATGAACATCATCGGCGGCCTCGACAGTGCCACCAGCGGCCGCGCATTCGTTCACGGACGCGAGGTCACCGGGCTGAGCCAGGATGAGCTCACCGAGTACCGTCGCAAGGATGTGGGCTTTATCTTCCAGTTCTTCAACCTCATGCCCACTCTCACCGCGCGCGAGAACGTCCAACTCATCGCCGACCTCGTCCATAGCTCCGAGGATGCCACGGCATTGCTGGAGAGCGTCGGGCTCGGTGAATATGTGGACCATTTTCCCAGTCAGCTTTCCGGCGGCCAGCAGCAGCGCGTTGCCATCGCCCGGGCGCTCGTCAAACGCCCGCGACTTTTGCTCGCCGATGAGCCTACCGGAAATCTTGACTACGACACCTCACGGGAGGTTCTCAGCGTCATCCGCGAGATGGCTCGCGAGGACAATACCACTGTCATCGCAGTCACGCATGACGAGAGCATCACGGAGAGGGGGGAAATGGTCGTGCGTCTTCGTAGCGGGCATATCGTGTCCGTCGAGCGCAAAGACGACGGCTAACCCCCACGCTCTTGGCCACAGCGAAGTCATCGCCACCATTGTTGAGTCGGCGACAGATGTTGTCGCGGACCGGGCGGCAGCAGAGACTGCCTTAGAGCAGAGTGATGGTGTATTTGTACGCGTCCGCGTGGAGCCAATGGGAGGCTCTTTCGCCGAAGCGTGTCAGGTAGAGCTCCAAGTGCCCGTACTCTCGATCCTCAAACACGTGGTAGTTGGACAGTTGCAGCTTCGGTCCGTCGGGGGCGGGGTCGCCGTCGTCAATGACCGCCAGCGTATCCTGTTTGAGTGCGGGGACGTCCTCGTCTATTTC
>CAZCJS010000178.1:0-8891 GCA_964498775.1 uncultured Armatimonadia bacterium | reverse complement strand
TGGAGCAGGTCGAGGGGGGCCTTTTTTTCGCGTGCCGCTTTGAGCAGGTCGTCGAGTGTCGCGCACATGCCGCGCTTGATGACCACCGGCTTGTCGGTGCGCCCGCATTCGGTCAGCAGGCTGAAGTTCTGCATATTGCGCGTGCCGATCTGGAAGATGTCGACGACGTCGTACATCAACTCGACATCGCGGGGGTCGAGTATCTCAGAGATCATGAGGATGTCAAACTCCTCGCGGACCTGGCGCATGATCGGTATCCCGTCTTCGCGCAGTCCCTGGAAATCATGCGGCGAGGTGCGAGGCTTGTAGATACCCCCGCGCAGGACACTCCCACCGGCAGCCTTGACGTAGCGACCGATGGCGAGGTACTGGTCTGCGCTTTCGATGGCACAAGGCCCGGCCATCATGACGATCTGCTCTCCGCCGATAGTAACACCTCTGCCCAGATCCAGACGCGTGCCCTCGGGTTGCACATCCCGTGCGGCCAGCTTGTACGGCTCCATAATGGGCACAACGCGGTCCACACCGGGAAGACTGGCGATTGTCTCGATCTTTTCCTGGGTCTTGTCTCCGATGACGGCGACGACGGTCTTCTCCACCCCGTAGATCGGGTGAGGCGTGAAGCCGAGATCCGCGACCTTATCAATCACGCCCTGGATAGTGCGTTGATCGGCGTCGGTTCTCATGATGATGACCATTGCTACTACCCCTTCTGCATGTTACTGAGAGTTGACTAGACGCCTGGCGCACTCGTTGGCACGAGCGATGATGTGCTCGGCGTCGAGATGAGGATATTCACCGTTGTGGTAAAGGACAACTCCGTCCACGGCGGTGCAAACGACATCGGCGGCCTCGACGGCATAGATAAGCTGGGAGCACACATTATGCAGTGGCTGGTTGTGAGCCGCGTCCAGAGAGATGATGGTGAAGTCCGCGCGCTTGCCCACCTCCAGAGTGCCGATCTGCTCGCCCAGGCCGAGGGTCTCTGCGGAGCCGACGGTGGCCATGTGGAGAGCCTCTTCGGCTTTGATGAGTGCAGGATCCCCTGTATAGCCCTTGTGCATAAGGGCGGCCATGCGCGCCTCCTGGAGCATGTCAAGGCGGTTGTTGGAGGCACAGCCATCGGTACCAAGGCCGAGACGAGCACCGCCAGCCAGCATCTCCGGGATCCGTGCGTACCCCGAGCCCAGCTTCATAGCGCTTGTCGGGCAGTGGACGATCCCCACCTGCTTCTCGATGAGGACTTCGAGTTCAGCGTCGTCCACGTAGATGCAGTGTGCGGCGGCCACGGTATTCTCAAGGACGCCGAGTTCGTCGAGGTAATGAACGGGCCTCAAGCCGCTTGCGGCGATAACCTGCTCGACTTCGTCGAAGGTCTCGGAGAGGTGGATGTGGATGCCCAGGTTGTGCTCCCGCGCCGCTTGCGCTACCTCCTCAAGCATTCCATCCGTACAGGAGTATGGCGCATGAGGGCCGAGCATGGGAACGATGCGCGATGGGGCATCTTGACGCACCTGAAGGGCGAATTCGACAGCCATTTGTACACTGGAAGCTTCCTCAGCGAGTTGGAGGAGGACACCGGAAGGTAATGCCCGCATGCCGCCATCAATTGCGGCCCTGGTGCCTGCGTTGAAGAAGTGATACATGTCGCTGAAACAAGTAGTGCCGCCGCGGAGCATCTCGAGTATGCCCAGCATTGCACCCCAGTAAACGTCGTCTTCTGTGAGCCGTGCCTCGGTCGGCCAAATCTTGGTCGTCAGCCACTCATGTAGCGGCATGTCGTCAGCATAACCCCGTAAGAGCGTCATGGCCAGATGGGTGTGGGCATTGACGAGACCAGGAATAAGCACCCCGTCGGCAGCGTCAATCTCGGTATCCCAAGTCCCGGAATGGTTGCCGCGCTGGGGCCCGACGTATTCTATCGTGCCGTCGCCGGCGACCAGTTCGCCTGGCGACACCGGTTCGAAGCCCGGAGCCATAGTCATAAGAGTTGCGTTGTAAACACGTACAGATGCCATTGATTCCCTCAGCAGTTGGTGTGATAGAAGCGCGTCTGCGGCTCATTATAGCACCGTCGGGGAGTGAGGAACAATTCGGTTGCACGATGAGCGCGATTTTTCGGCCCAATAGCGAACTTCTGGTACCTCTACTACGTCTAACAGTAGGTAAATGAGAGGGCGGGTAAGGAGCACTTGGTGGAAGGTTTTCACCCTCCCTCCCTTCCGATAGAGCCCGGCATCCGTCCTCTCAGTTCTTTCGTACGCATGGGATCACCGGGGGGGATACATGAAGACGACATGGACGCGAAGAGCAATACCAGATGAAGCGTTAGAACCCGCTGCAAGCGATCGAGATAACCAGACTGCATGCGCAACCCAATAGCCACAGATAAATTCAAACAGCTAAGCTGGCACCACAGGCATGTTGCACTGATACTAGTCGCGTGATACAGGTCGCAGCAATGTTTCTTTCCCGAAGACGGCGCTCTGGAAGATAGGGGCGCCGTCTGATTGTGTCGAGGCGTTGATGTTCGCGGTCGCGGGCAGCCATTGCGTACCGCAAGACATGCCCTCGTGAGGCGTGAATTGACCGAGGCACCTATTTGTCCTATGATGTCAAAGCCTCCCGGAGCGGCATGGCAGAACAATACACTCACCCCAAGGACACGACTATGAGCGAAGCCATCAACGGAGCGACATTTCAGCAGGCGCATGAGACATGCGAGCGTATTATCGCTAACATCGAGAAAGTCATCATCGGGAAACGTAGCGTCATCGAGGAGACACTCGTGGCGCTGCTGGCTAGCGGACACTTGTTGCTTGAGGATGTACCCGGTGTCGGCAAGACGATGCTGGCGAAGTCGCTGGCGTACACCATCGGCGGGGAGTTTGCGCGCATCCAGTTCACACCGGACCTGATGCCCTCGGATGTGACGGGGGTATCCATCTACAATCAGCGCTCCGGCAGCTTCAGCTTTCGCAAGGGCCCGGTTTTCGCCAATGTCGTCCTCGCTGACGAGATCAACCGCGCCAACCCTCGCACCCAATCGGCCCTTCTGGAAGCGATGGAGGAGCGCCAGGTGACGGTGGACGGAGAGACCCACGCTCTCCCCCATCCGTTCGTCGTGGTGGCAACCGAAAACCCCATCGAGTATGAAGGCGTCTATCCGCTGCCTGAGTCCCAGCTTGACCGCTTCATGTTGAAGCTGTCCATCGGATATCCGTCCGAGGCAGATGAGAAGACGGTAGTCAAGAGCCAGTTGACGCGGCACCCGATAGATGATCTGGAGCCGGTGTGCGATGCCTCGGATGTGGAGATGCTGCAAGCGACAACGGCCCGCTGTCATGTTGATGAGGCCATCTATGACTACGTGATGGCGATCGTGAGCCGGACGCGGGATGCTGAGCAGTTGGAGCTTGGTGCAAGTCCGCGCGGGACACTGGCGGCGATACGCACCGCACAGGCGCTGGCGATTATCGAGGGCCGTGACTTCGTGACGCCGGATGACATCAAGCGTCTGGCGGTGAATATCCTGGCACACAGGACGCTGCTGGCGTCCCATGCGCGGCTGGGTGAAATCGGAGCCGCCGACATCGTTGGCGCTATCCTCGAGGAAGTGCCGGTTCCTGTGTGAGAGGCAGGCCATGACGCGCAATTTCAAACTCTTTGCCGGCGCGGCCGTGTTGTTTTTCCTGGCAGGCGCGATGAATGAGCGGCCGGCACTCTACGTTATGGCCGGCGTCTGCCTGGCCTGCATACTCGGTTGCTATATCATATCGCGGATGGCCATAGCGGGGCTGGATCTGAACATCGAGCCGGGGTCGCCAATAGCCCGAGCCGGTCAGGAACTCGTGGTGCAGATACGTTTGGCCAATATCGGCATCATCTCCCGACCGGCCGTGCCTCTCAGGTTGGATCTCGAGAACCGAACGGTCGGCGTGCCCCCGACGACGTATCTATTCCCTTTGCCGGGCCTGACTGCAGGCCAGTCGGTCACCACTTCGGCAGCGCTGATCCCCATGTATCGAGGCGAGCACGTCATGGTGCTGCCGCGCCTCATCGGCAGTGACCCGCTGGGCATGTTTAATCGGCCCGGACCCCCGCTGGGCCTGATACCCTTCGTGGCTGTCTGTCGGCCACTGGCTATCTCCCGCGAGGACGTGATCAATCTTCTGTCCGAGCGTACGCGGATGCAGATGGCCTCCAACCAGCGCCGACGGGGAGAGTTTATCGGGATTCGGCGCCACGAACCCGGAGACGACCTGCGCGATGTACACTGGAAGATGACGGCACATGTGGGCGAGCTTGTCGTCAAGAAATACTCCGGCGGTAGGGATTACCATGCCACGGTCTGGCTCGACACGCGTACCGAGAATGTCATTGGACGCGGCCCGGACAGCAGCTTCGAGACCCAAGTAGTCGCCGCCGCCTCGCTCATGCAAGCACTAAGTGACCTGAACCTAGACATCGGGCTTTACGGCGACGGTCTTGACAGCGCTCTTCGCACCCCCGACCGCGGCCGTTCGACCCTGGAGCGGCTGCAGCTTGCACTGGCTGAAGTCAAGCCGAACGCCCGACGAAGCTTTGCCGCCGCTACCCGTGAATGGGTTGCTCAGGCGCGTCCAGGGATCACTGTATTCGCCCTGATATCAGGAGCCGAACCCGAAGCAGTGGAGACTCTTCGCGCTGCTGCCGTACGCGGCATCGGTCTGCGGGTAATCATCTGCGGTTCGCAGCAGGCGGACAGCTTCTACCGACGGCGTCAGGCCTTGGCACTCGAAGCATTCCGCGCAGCAGGTGTGCCCTCAGTCATCAGCGCCTCGCAAGCACAACTCCCGGAGGCATTCTCAGAGCTTGCCAGAATGCGCGCGACGCGTGCCGGGGGCGGGGTGGTACTGTGACGCGTATCCTTGCCAACATACGGCGGCGAATGAGGTATCTGCTGGGGCTGAACATGCCTGATTACGACCCGATCGCAGCGGCTCGGGACGAAGAGCCGGGGGTTTGGTACTGGGCGTGCATCTATGCCTGGGTCATGATGATCGGCGCTCTGCTGTCGGTGTCCATATTCATGGCCGGCCCTCTCTTCATCGCCGAAATCGGCGCCATTCTGATCGTCGCCTTCCCGCTCACCCAACACCTCCATTATACGAGGCACTCATGGTCGCGCGTGACGTGGATCGTCTTCAGCGTCGCAATAGTGACCGGCGCCATCCAGTTCGGCCCGACCATTGCCACCTATTCTCGCTACGTTCCCTCCAGCAACTACGAGGCCGTCCGCTTCATTTTGGGGACATTTCTGTGGGTGATGGCGTTTCGCGCCCTCTCGATGCGGACGATTACGGAGCTTGTGCAGACAATCCTGCCGGCTACCTCAATCGTGCTGCTGTCACTGGTGGTATTCCCACACTACACGGCGTTGTTGGGGATGGGACTGCTCATCCTGGGTGCGCTTGCCCTGCTGTCACTTGAGCACCGTTTGTCAGCGCGGCGCCAGTTCACTGAGGTCAGTCGTGCCCGCTTCACACGAGCGCGCCGCTCTTCAGGAGCGCTGTACTCGTGGCCGGCATTATACGTGCTGGCGCTGCTGGTGGCGGTTGTAGTTGGCTTCTGGACGGCGCGTACACAGCTTTCATCCACCGTGACGCAGAATATCCAGATATACCTGGCGCGCGTGGTGGTGCGACACTTCATGACGCGCATGACTGACTACACTCCGCCGGTAGCCCTCTGGCTGCCCCGTCTGAGTCCTCCGGAGGGCCGACAGATTATCATGGAGGTCATCTGCGAGCGGCCGACCAATTGGCGAACCACAGCGTACACAAAGTACTCGAAGCGGACCTGGCACCGGGGCCTGGCCCTCGAGAGAGCGCGTCCCATCGCCGAGGGCCGCTGGCAAATCCCCCTCGAGGGCTCGGGCGTGGGCTATGACGCAACGGAGATGGTGGCCCACTTCAGACCCCATGTGGCCTTCGCCACGGCGATTCCCGTGCCGCTGTACCCGGTATCTTTCGAGTTGCCAGTGCGCGACCTCCGCTACCGCACTGATGGCACGGTCGGGCCGCGTGATTACCTTCGCGGCAACACCACCTATACAGTGATTTCCCGCAGCCCGCCGACTCTGCCCACAGCGCGGGGCATCGAGTACCCCATCAGCGAGGAGGACAAGCAGGCCAACCTGGAACTGCCCGAGGACCTCGACCCGCGCATCCGAAATCTCGCGGAGACGTTGACTGCTGAAGAAACTACCGTCTTCGATAAAGTCCGAGCGATTGAGCTACATCTCGCCTATGAATACGAGTATGACCTCCGCGCCCCGTCGGGTTGGCCGGATGAACTCGTCTCCGCATTCCTGTTCCGAACGCGGCGGGGATACTGCTACCATTTCGCCACTGCAATGGTTTTGATGTGCCGCAGTATCGGGGTACCCGCACGCCTGGCGGTTGGTTTCATGCGTGGCGAGGCCAGAGACACCGAGGAAGACCTCTACGTGGTCCGTGGGGAGGATGCCCATGCATGGCCGGAGATTTACATGCCCTACGGCGGATGGATGATGTTCGAGCCGACACCTGCAGCCCGCGACGAGCAACAGCGAACCTTCGCGGACGTATGGCATGATGCGGCCACCTCGGTGAAGAGCGGGCTGAGTATCGGTCTCATATACGCGCGGGCCTATTTGCCGGTCGTTTTGCTTCTGATACTGCTCCTGGTACTCTTCGTGGTGGGGGCACGTGGCTATCAAGGTGTCCGGCGGAGTCGCCTGCTGCTCAACAGCCCCCCCCAGGAGCGCATTACATGGGTATACCGAAGGATGAGAGAACTGCTCGCGACGACGGGCGTCGCAGACGAGCCGCAAGTGGCCGCCAAGGAGTTCATCCAGCGACTTCCAGATTCTCTCAGCCACGTGCGCGCTGATGCCGAGGAGATAGCAGGTCGCTATACGGTGGCCCGCTTTGGTGGTCGTGATGTCACCGCCGAAGATGCCGATGAACTCATGCCGGCACTACAGCGCCTCCGCAAAGGCATCAAGCGGCGGTCTCAATGACGAGCACAGTGCTTCCCAGTACAGGTAGAGCACAACTTCGCCTATGGCATCTTCCCGTAGCATGTTTCAAGTTCACAAAGCGGTAGCACAAACGGAGGGTAGCACAATGGACTTCGCACTTCTCGGCATTTTTCCCGCGATGTTGACGCCACTGAATCCCGATGAAAGCATCAACACCGAGGCGATAACTGATCTTACAGAATACGTGGTCAGTGGAGGTGTGCATGGGTTGTTCGTGCTGGGCACGCACGGTGAGGCGTACGCGCTGACCGTTGAGGAGCGTGAGGCGGTGGCTGCGGCCTATGTGGAAGCTGCGGCAGGTCGCATCCCGGTGTTTGCCGGTGTGGGGGGAGTAACTACGCGCGCGTCACTGACCAACCTGCACGCAGCCGAGAATGCCGGCGCTGACGGTGTCTCAGTCATCGCACCGTCATTCATATCGCCCGGGCAGGAAGAACTCTACACCCACTTTCGCACGATCGCCGAGGCCACAGAATTGCCGGTCCTGCTGTACAATCTGCCAAGTCGGACGCACCTCAGCATCGAACCGGCGACGCTGGTTCGGCTCGCTGAGATTGACAACATCGTCGGCGTCAAGGATTCCAGCGGGGATCTGACCAACACCATCGAATACATTCGCCTTACGCCGGATGATTTCGCGGTGATGAATGGCAACGACGGATTGATCTGCGCCGGGTTGAGTGCCGGGGCCTGTGGCGCTGTCGCTGCGACGGCGAATGTGGTGCCACAACTCGTTGTCTCCATCTATGAGCGCTTCCAGGCCGGGGACCTAGCGGAGGCCTGGGCTGCTCAGATGGACTTGATTCCACTGCGTCGCTGCTTCTCTCTGAGCACGGTACCCGACCCGGTGAAGGAAGCCGCCAGAGCAATCGGGCTGCCGGTCGGACCGACGATGCGGCCCGCCGGACCGATGTCCGATGAAGCTAAGCGCCAACTGCGCCGCGTGCTGGCCGATGTTGGGCAGTCCATAGTGAATCAGTAACTGCGTCCGGTACGCCTGATCTGCAATATTCGCGCGTTTCAACGGTAGACCAGACTCCCGCAACTGTTGCTGGTGTCGTTTGACTAAATACTACGCGAGTGCACTGTACGCAGGGTCTCCACAAGTCCGTACGGTCGCAGGATTGGCGGAGGAGCTTCCGATGGCGGTGGGAAGATACGCAGGACACACAGAGCGCCGACGAGGTAGGGGCTACGGAGGCCCACGTACGCAGGCTCTTGTGGTCTTGGCAGTCGCCTTTGTGCTGGTCTCGGTGACGGCTCTTGCTCAGGGCCTGGTAGGTGACTTGCTGCTACAAGCGGGACGGGCCCTGGATGCAGAGAAGTGGGAGGATGCCCTGAAGCTGTACCAGCAGTTCATAGCGCAGAACCCTGACCACGAAGGCGTCCCATTGGCGTACTTCGCCGCCGGTGAGTGCCAGTTCCATCTCGAGCGCTATGAGCAGGCTCTGGGCAACTACCGCCATATCATTGCGGAGCATTCGGATTGGTCAGACGCCGACGGCGCCTACTTCCGAGCCGGCAACTGCCTGTTTCAGCTTGGCCGCTACGCTGAGGCTGCCGAGGTGCTGGGGCAAGTTGCCCAGCAATTCCCGGAAAGCAACATCGCGGACAAGGTGGCCTATTGGCTGGGCGAGGCACACTACCAGGCCGGTGCCGAGGCTGTGGCGATCGCTGCTTACAAGCAAAGCCTGCAGATAGCGCCCGACGGCGAGTACGCCGCCTATGCGCTCTACTCCATCGCCATGATACAGCGCGAAACCGACGCCAAGGCCACCGTGGCGACGTTTAAGCAGCTACTCAACGATTTCCCCGACAGCCCTCT